>MEKT01000101.1:0-84607 GCA_001767435.1 Acidobacteria bacterium RIFCSPLOWO2_02_FULL_65_29
ATGACAGGTCGAGCAGCTCGTTTGGTACTTTCTCGACCACGCGGGAATCGCCTCCGCCGGCCGGACGGATAGGGCGACCAGCGTGACCAGAACAGCGCCGACGACGACGAGGCGAAGCCGCGAGATGTGAGCGTGGACAGCAGGCATGGGAGTGCACCTCCGCAGAATCAACACAGTCCGAGTGTCTAAGGTCTGCTGCACGCACGGAGGATGCCGGCGCGCGACGATTTCAGATATGTCTAAGTGATTGGAAGAAGGCGACTTGCATCGTTCGCGCAAACGGGAAACACGAAGGCAAATGTCAGACTCTCTGACACTCTCCTACTAAGTCACGCGTTCGCAGTCAGTTAGTGCGATGTCCGAGAATCGGGCACTTCCGAGGCGAGGGCGATCCCGACGTCATGTAGCTTGCGATAGAGCGTGTCTCTGGAGATGCCGAGGATGCGAGCGGCGGTGCTCTTGTTGCCGTGGGCCTGCCGCATGGCCTCCGCGATCGCCCACGCTTCGAGCTCGACGAGCTTGAGGGGCACGTGCGTCGCGTCGCCGGTGCGATCGCCGCCCTCGCCGCGCCGTCGGAGCCAGGCGCGGACGTCGTCGGCGCTGATCGTCGTGCGTGCCGGTGGCAGCGTCACGCTGAGGCCTTCGAGCATGTTGTCGAGCTCGCGGATGTTCCCCGGAAACGGGTAGTCGGCCAGCAACTCGAGGGCGCCTGCGTCGATGCCGTCCACCCGGTGCACGCCCCGTTCGCGCATGCCGGTCAGGAAGTGGCCGATGAGCAGCGGGAGATCGTCGCGGCGATCGCGCAGCGGCGGAATCTCGATGACGAGCACCGACAGGCGGTAGAAGAGGTCGGGGCGCATCCGGCCCTCGCGCATCGCGGCGAGGCTCCGGTTGGTCGCCGCAACGACCCGCACGTCGACCCGGCGGCTCTCGAGGCCGCCGACCGCGCGGACCTCCCCGTCCTGCAGCACGCGGAGCATCTTGGCCTGTGCCTCGAGCGGTAGCTCGCCGATCTCGTCCAGGAACACGCTGCCGCCGTGCGCCGAAACGAAGAGCCCGGGATGGTCCGACGCCGCGCCGGAGAACGCCCCGCGCCGGTGTCCGAAGAGCTCGCTCTCGATCAGATCGCGCGGCAGGGCGGCGCAGTTGATCGGCACAAAGGGGCGTTTCGCGCGGCGGCTGTTCGCATGGATCGCGCGCGCAATGAGCTCCTTCCCGGTCCCCGTCTCCCCCACGATCAGCACCGGCGTGTCGCTGCGCGAGGCGGCGGTCGCCCGATCGAGCACGGCGTTCATGCGGGGGGAGCGGCTGACGATCCGTTCGAAGCCGTACCGGGTCGCGACCAGCCGATCGAGGCTCTCGACCCGCGCGCGCAGTTCGGCCGCTTCGAGGATGCGGTCGACTTCCTTGACGACGATTTCGTCGGAGTACGGTACCGGTACAAAATCCTCGGCGCCGCGCCGGATCGACTCGGTGGCGTGCTCGATGGTCGGATGCGCGCTGACGAGCAGGACGGCGAGATCGGGGTGGCGCTCCTTGATGGTCTGGAGCAAATCGAGCGCCCCGGAGTCGAATCCCGCATCGCCGAGGACGAGCAGCCGAAGCGCGTCGCGGTGCGCGAGTCGCGCAAGCACCCACGCGGCGTTCCCGGCGGCCACCTCAGGTCGGTACTGGGCGAGCAGCCGCGCGAGGGCGGCGGTCAGCTCCCGGTCGTCCGATGCGATGAGAACCCGCGACTCGACCTGGACAGTGATGGGCATCTGCACGCCGGCGCAAAGCGCTCTAGCTGAACCGGACCGTGGCCGTGAAAGCCACGCGCCTCCTTCGGTCCTGACACTGAAGGTTGGACGCGGTCAGAAACGTTGCACCAGCTCGATCCTGACGCCGTCCGGGCCCTCGATGAATGCGAGGCGCATGCTCGTTCCACTGGGCAGCGTCAGCGGCCGCGGCTCGGTGGTCACCTTGACGCTCTTCGCCTTCAGCCCTGCCACGACGCTGTCGACATTCAACGGCCGGAACCCGATATGGTCGATCGCATGCCCTTGGCTCGGCGTCGCTTCTCCCTTCTGCGCGAGCACCCAGACACCGCCGTAGTTGATCCCGTCGATTCGATCTTTCAGCTTCCCGACCGTTCCGCCGAATTTGTCCACGTACCAGGCCAGCGCGGCATTCGGGTCAGGGGCGCGGAGATGCACGTGATGCAGGCCGAGCTTCGCGGCGTCCTGCACGACTTCGATGCGGACTCCCCATGGATCCTCGACAAAGGCGAGCTTGAACAATCCGGCGACTTCGCGGGCGGGCGTGACCACTTTCGCGCCATCGGCCTCGAGACCTCGCACGGCCGCATCCAGATCCGCGACCGAGAAGCCGATGTGATCGAGGACGCTTCCGCTGCTGGGCTTCGCGGCCTCGCTCCTCTGAAAGATGATCCGGGTCTCGCCGAACATCAACCGCTCGGGAGCCTCGGTCATCGTCTGGCCGCTGAAGTGCTTCCGGTACCATTCCACGCTGCGGGTTTGATCGGGAACCGCGAGGTGAATGTGATCCACCATGTTCGCCATCCCGGTTTGTGCAAACGCCGGCGTGGCATACGCCATCAGCACGACCGCCCAAGACGCCATTACGCGGAGAACTCGTCGCATACACCCTCCTGACGAAGCAGCCGGCTCGCCAGCGCCTGGCCGATCCGTCTCTTCGCGCAGCCCTGATTATGACGGCGGCGCCGAGCGAGCACAACCTCCAGTCATGCGATTCCTTTGTCAACACGATGACCGTTTGAGGCCGGTCGGCGGGTGTATGCTTCACGTGGTCCGGCTGAAGCCGGACCACGACGTACTGTAGTGTCCGCCTTCCGCCTCCGCTAAAGCTTCGGCGGACCGCCGTGGCCTTGGCGAAGGCGGTCAGGCGGACCGGGAAGCACGGGCTGGACGCAGGGTCCGCCTTCAGGCGGACTGGAAGTGCCAGGGAGGGAATGATGTTGTTCCGCAGCCTCGCAGCCATCGTGTTGGTGCTTGTCATGTCGTGGCCGCTTTCCGCCGAAGTCGTCCGGATCGACGTCCAATCCCGGACCGATCTGGTGGGCGGCACACCGTTCGGGGCCACGGGGCCGTACGAGAAGCTCGCCGGCAGGATCTATTTCGAAGTCGATCCCACCAACAGCGCGAACACGATCATCACCGACATCGGAAAAGCCCCGAGGAATGCGCGCGGTCGGGTGGAGTTCTCCTCGGATTTCTTCCTGATCAAGCCCAAGCAGATGGAACGCGGCAACGGAACGGTTTTTTACGAGGTCTCCAACCGCGGCGGCAAAGGGATGCTGGGTTTCTACAATCACGCGGCGGGCGGCCTCGATCCGACGTCGGACGCCCAGATGGGCGACGGCTTCCTGATGAAGCAGGGATTCACGCTGCTCTGGCTCGGATGGCAGTTCGATGTGCCGCAACGCGAGGGACTCGTACGGGTCTATCCGCCCGTCGCCACCGACAGCGGCACACCGATCGTGGGCATCGTTCGCAGTGAAGTGATCGTGGCAAGGAAGGCGTTCGACGCATCGCTCGCCGATCGCGAGCACATTGCGTACCCGGTTGCCGACCCCGACGATGCGACGAGCACACTCACCGTGCGGGACACCATCGAAGGTCCACGACGCATCATCTCGCGGAATGAATGGAAGTTCGCGCGTCTAACGGATGGCACGCCGGTACCGGATCCGACGCGCGTCTATCTGGCCGGCGGTTTCGAGCCGGGGAGAATCTACGAAGTCGTCTACCGGTCGCAGAATCCGGCAGTGGCCGGCGTGGGGCCCGCGGCGGTCCGCGACGTCGTGTCCCTGTTGAAATACGGTTCTGCCGACGCCTTGTCGATCCCGGCAGGTGCGATCAACCGTGGGATTGCCTTCGGTGTGTCCCAGAGCGGACGCTTCCTGAGGACGTATCTCTATTACGGATTCAATGAAGACGAGCGTCACCGAAAGGTCTTCGACGGCGTCATGGCTCACGTGGCCGGCGCGGGCCGCGGCAGCTTCAACCTCCGGTTCGCGCAACCGTCGCGCGATGGTCACCCGTTCCTGAACAAGTTCTATCCGACCGACATCTTTCCGTTCACGGACGCGTCCCAGACCGACCCGGAGACGGGCGCCAGGGACGGACTCCTGTCGCGCGTGAAGCCGGAGCTCATGCCCAAGGTGTTCTATACGAACTCGTCCTACGAGTACTATGGCCGCGCCGCCTCGCTGATTCACACGACGATTGACGGGCGCGCGGACGCGCCGCTCGTGACCAACACGCGCGTGTACCTGTTCGCCAGCGGCCAACACGGGCCGGGCGCCTTCCCGCCGCAGCGCAGCATCGGACAGCAGTTGAACAATCCGAACGACTACCGCTGGTTCATGCGGCCGCTCCTGCTCTCGATGAACCGGTGGGTCAAAGAAGGTGTGGAGCCGCCGCCGAGCCGCTACCCTCGGATCGACGACAAGACTCTCGTGAAGCTCGAGGATCTGCGCTTCCCGGCGCTGCCG
This sequence comes from Acidobacteria bacterium RIFCSPLOWO2_02_FULL_65_29, assembly GCA_001767435.1. Lineage (GTDB taxonomy): Bacteria > Acidobacteriota > Vicinamibacteria > Vicinamibacterales > CAVVIG01 > 2-02-FULL-65-29. Next base: position 4,517 of record MEKT01000101.1, read on the forward strand.
GGAGTGGAGAAGCCGAAAGAACTCCACAAGGCATACCGCGTCTCGTACGGTCTGGAGTTCGCGTCAAAGGGCATCATCACCCTGGATCCACCGGAAGTGAACGGTTCGTTCCCCTTGCTCGTTCCGCAAGTCGATGCGGACGGCAATGAGGTCGCCGGCCTGAAGATGCCGGAAATTTCCGTGCCCCTGGCCACCTACACCGGCTGGAACCTCTTCAACGCCCAATCCGGGCCGACCAACCTGCTGTCGAGCATGCAAGGGTCCTACATTCTCCTGCCTCGCACGCGCGCGGACCGGGAGCGTACCAAGGACCCGCGGCCGTCCATCGAGGAACGCTACCAAAGTCGCGAGCAATATCTGGGTCTCGTCGCCACGGCGGCAAAAGACCTGGCACGGCGCGGCTACCTGCTGGAAGAAGACGTCCCGACTCTTCTGGAACGAGCCGGCCGCCACTGGAATCTGGCGGTCTCGAATAGCGAGAAATGACGCCGAGGGCCGGCTCCGGCGAGCATGTACGCCGTGGCCGATTGCCCTCGTGATCGGCTGTCACATCGGGAAGGTCATCCCCTCTTTCGCGGCGTCGGCGGCGTCGATCTCGGCGTTGCTGTTGTTGATGTGAATGAACCAGAGCGCCGCGCGCGAGCCGCGCAACAGCTCACGCGTCCGGCTCATCATCGGATGCGGGATCTCCTCGATCGGCCGGTTGATTTCCGCCGGCGAGGCGAACGTCCCGTCGAGAAACGCATAGTCGGCCGCGTCGGCCAGCGCGCGGATACGACGATTCCACGTCTCCCATCGATCGATGTCGGGAATGAAGATCGCCGACTTTCGCGGACCCTCGATGCGGTACCCGACCGTATCGGAGAACTCGTCGCGGTGCGGCACCTGAAACGGCGTCACGCGCACACCACCGTCGAGCGCCGTCGTCTGGTCGTAGGCCATCGTGGTCAGCCTGATGTTCCCGATCGCAACCAACTGGCTCCACGGCCCGTTCGCGCCCAGGAACGCGCCCATGCGCGCGGTGGCGAAGACCGGCACGTTCGACGCGTTCACCGATTCGCGGCCGAAAAACATCAGGCCCGTGTAGTGGCCGATGTGCGCGTGTGTGAGGAAGACGCCGCGCGGCAGGCGGCCGCCCGTCAGCGTCTGAAGCTGCGTGGGCAGATCGGGCGTCGCGTCGAAGACGTACGCGTCGCCCGTCCGCCGGTTCAGGAGGCCGAGGCTCGATACCTTTTCGGCCTTCCGTCTGCCGGCGCGAACGTCCTGGCACAGCGGCCGCTCGCAGCCCAGTTGCGGAATGCCGCCGTCCTGCGCGATCCCGAGCACCACGATGTGCCAGTCGTCCGGCCGTTCCTGAGCGCGTCCGGGCGCCGTCAGCAGGCACAGAGCGATGGCGGCCAAGGCTGCCCCGCGCGCGGGCGCGATGGCGTTCAGGAGCTGCACCACGCGTTCACCGGCGACGCCGGTCGTCGAGCAGGACGGCCAGGCTGTCGGTGGGCGTCGAAGGCGGCGGCGCAGGCGCCAGGTCGCGAAGGCGACGGCTCGCGCGTCGGACGTCAACCGGCTCGGCCGCGTAGGGGACAATCCGAGCGACCGGCGTCTCCCGGTCGAGCACGATCAACGTCCGGCCCGTGCGCACCGACCTGAGATGCTCGCTCAACCGAGCCTTCAGCTCGGCGATGCCAACTTTCTTCATGGTCATATGATGGTCACTAACGGTCATGATCGTCCAGGCCTGGTCGTGCTCTGCGCCCTGGACCCTATTCCAAGCGATATCACCGCGGCGGCAGAGGTGTCAACACGTGGCAAAGACCAGTCTTCTTGGCTGCGGCAATCTCTTGCGAAATGCTGACCCAGGTGCTACCCTGCCGTTCCGGCATTGCCTTTTTTTGCGCGAGTTCGGTAAGGCTCAGTAAGAAAGGAACCATCATGCGCAGGACCAGGAAGTGGGCTCTGGCGGGCCTTGCGGCGACGCTGCTTTTCCTCCCAACCGCGCCCGCGTCGGCCGAAGATATCAACGGCCTCATTGCGACCACCCGGATTATCAGGGAAAACAGCCGCCTCGTCGGTAATGTGACCTGCACCGTCACTGGCGCGCCGTGTATCTCGTTTGGCGCCCCACGCATTACCCTGCTCCTCAATGGCTTCACGATGGTCGGGCAGGCTGATCCAGCCAACGCGTGCAACGGTACGACTCAAGTTGCGGGAGAGCAAGGCATCAGCTCGAACAACCAGAGTGATGTCGAAATTCGGGGGCCTGGCGTGGTGCGAGGTTTCCGTGCAGACGGCATCCTATTCGCCGGAACGCTCAACGGCAAGGTGGAAGGGATCACGGTCACGACCAACTGCCTGTCTGGGATTCGCGTCCTCGCCACGTCGTCGAGAATCAGCATTGCCGGCAACATCGCCGTGAGGAACGGAGCTGCATCACCGGGCTTGCAATGCGGCGGGATATGAATCCTCGGAAGCAATAACTCGCTCCGGTGGAACGAGACGAGCGGAAACGGCTTCGCGGCTCCGAACGACGACTTCGGCATCGGCATCCTCACGGGTGACAACAACCTCGTCGAGGAAAACACAGCGGTTGGGAATACGAATGGGATCGTTATAGGCGCCCGCGCGACCAACACCAGAATCAGGGGCAACGTGGCGGTTGGCAATCCGCCGGTTCAACTCTCCGTGGGCGTTCCCGGCACAGCTGGCGTCGACATTTGGGATCAATCAGCCCAAGGCGCAACCAACTTCGACCGGAACGTCTGCGTGACGGGCGTCAACGCGCCGTGCTCCGGCCTGCCGACGCCGGCAACCCCGAGGAAACCCGGTACGTGATGCATCGGTCCCGGCTCGCTCGGTGTGTTCTGGTGGCGATCGCCGGCGCCATCCTGGCGAATACCGCCCCCGGATGGCGCGTCACTCCCAGCACATTCGCGCAACCCTCGGCTGCGGTCCTCGTCGACTTGAACGATCCGGTCGAACTTCGCACGCGATTCAACGCCGATCGCGGCCATACGCGGCTCATGCTCCTGCTCTCACCGACATGACCCGCTTGCGTGAATGGCGCCCGGTGGGTGCAACAGACGCTGCTCGGACCGAGCGCGAAGACATCGCTTCGGGTGTACGCGGTGTGGTTCAACATGTTTCCGGGCGACTCGCGCGCACGTTGGCGCTCGGACTTGTTGACCGATTCCCGAGTGGTGCATTACTGGGACGCGCAAGGTGCGGTCGGTCGCCTCTACTTTCAAACACTGCCACAGATCTGGGAGAAGCGTGCGGCTGATACGGCAACACCACAGGACCTGGCGCTCTGGGACGCGTATCTCTTGTATCCGCCCGATGCGCAGTGGAACGACGAGCCGCCAGACGTCGTGAGTTGGGGCGCGACCATTCTCTCGACGGCCGACAGATTGAGTCGCGATCTCGAAGACGCGTTGAAGCCCTGAGCCTCCTTCACCACGGGAAAGCCATGGGGCTCCTCCCGCCGGCCACAGTACAGTATCTCCAGGCGATTTTCGCGGTATCGTTCGCGTGCTGTAAGCCGATGAATAAGTGCTCCGCGCTCGGCGCCCTCGTCGTGTTCTCCGCCGTGGCCCTCTCGGCACAGGGGCCCGGTGGCGGCGGCCGCCCGTCAGCTTTCCCCCCTCCACCGTCGCCGCACCTGACCCGCCCATTCTGAAGCGTCAGCTGAGCAACGGCCTCCCGGTGTGGATCGTCGAGTATCACGATGTCCCCATCGTCCAATTGAGCCTGGTGGTGCTGCAGGGCACGGGCGACGATCCGCCGGGCCGATACGGGATCGCCAGCCTCACCTCGGCGATGCTACTACTCCACCTACACCGAGGCCGTTCAAGCCGTCAGCGCCGCGGAGGTTCAGCGTGCGGCCCAACAGTACCTCCGGCCTGACCGCCTCGCGATCGTGATTGTCGGCGACCTGAAGACGATCGAGCCGCGCATCCGCGCTCTCAACCTCGGACCGACGACCACGATGACGATCGAGGAGGTGTTCAAGGGCCCGTGAGCCAGCCCGATGACGTGCTGCTCCCGGGCCTGATCGAGCGGCTCGGCCAGGAAATCATCCGCACGGATCGACTATTCCACCGTGCATTCGCCGTAGTACTGCTCGGGCCGCGACGTGAAGCCCGGCAACGAGACTTCTGTGTACTCGTGACGGGTGTGGACAGCCTGCAGGCGGCCGTTCTGCGTTTCCTTCGGGAAGATGGTCGTGATGTACACGGGCCCTTCCCGAAACGACTGGAGGAAATGCAGGGTGCCGTACGACTGCCGCGCGATGATCTCGGAAGGCCCGAATGCGCCGATCACTCGAGCCGTCCCCTCGTCCACGTTCACCGAGTCGAAGCCGACCGACAGCGTGGCGGCCTTCGTCTCGGCCTGGGGCTCTCCGCTCTTCCACGTCCCGGTCGACATCAGCGGAAACTGACACGAGAGTTTCTTCGCGGCTGCCAACCGCGCTTCGGCGCGCGTTTGGCCACTGGCCGTGCCGGCGCAGGCGAACGCGACGAGAGCAGCCGCAATCACGCAAGCTTTACCATGGAGGACACCGACACGAACGGAAGACACGACCGATCCTTCTTGGCGGACCGTGGCCTCCGTGAAGCCTCCGTGACCACCGTGGTAGCCCATCGCGTCGCGATCAGGGCCGGGCGGCGGCCGTCGGCGCGCCCGCGCGGCCCATCACCTCGCGAATCGCGGCCTCCGTCGCCGCCGATCGGATGATGCTCATCGACCGCTGAATACCCTGGGTGATCTCGAGCGGCGTGAAGCCTTCCTTGTTCTTGCGATTGTAGATCTCGACAGTGGCGCCGGCGTCGGCCAGGAAGCGCACGACGAGGGGCACGTGCTTGGAGGCGGCGCCGTGCATCGCGGTCTCGCCGTTCTTGTCGGACGCGTTGGGATCGGCGCCGAGCTTCAGCGCCAGCTTCACCGCGTCGAGCACTTCGCTCTCGGTGCCGGGATCCTCGCCAGGCGCGTACGTGCCGATTCCAGCCGCCACCATCAACGGCGTGGTGTCGTCCATGTTGGCGGCCAGCGGATCGGCGCCGAGCTCGGCGAGCAGGCCCATGTATTCGACGTCCGCGGTCCGGGCGGCAAGGAGAAATGGTGTGCCTCCGACCATGTTCAGCCGCGTGACGCCGGCCGGCGGCCGTTTCGTCACCCGGGCGTTCACGTCGGCTCCGCTCGCGACCAGCTTGCGCACGAACTCGACGCTGGTCATGCGGCCGGATCCTTCCGGGGGGGGATTGTTGCTTCCCGCGATGCCCGTCTTGCGCACCCACGACAGCTGATGGAGCGCCGTCCAGCCGCGGGGCGCGACGTTCGGATCGGCGCCCCGGTCGAGCAGCATGGCCGCGAGCTCGTAGTGCGCGTTGCCCACCGCGAGCAGGAACGCATCCAGGCCTGCCTCCGGCTGCTCGGCCGGGACCGCCACGCCGCCGGCCGTCCGGCTCGCCTCGGCCCTCAGCGATTCGTTCAGGCTGGCACCGCGATCCAGCAGCGTTCGCACCGCGTCGATACGGCCCTCGCGGGCCGCGAACAAGAGCGCGGTGAATCCGCCGTTCGATCGCGCGCCCGGGTCGGCGCCGCGCGAGAGCAGGAGATCAACGACCTCGGCGTGACCTTCGGCGGCGGCCCACATCAGCGCCGTCTGCCCGCGCCAGCTTTCCACGGCGTTCACCTCGGCGCCGCGGTCGACGAGCAGCTTCGCGGCGGGCACGCGGCCCGCGCGCGCCGCGACCATGAGGGGTGTCTCGCCCTTCACCTCAGCCAGGCTCGGGTCCGCACCCGCGGCGAGCAACAGCCCGATCATCTCGGCGCTCCCGTTCACGCACGCGAGCGAGAGCGGTCGTACGCCGTAACGGTTCGCCTTCGTCGCGTTGGCGCCCGCGCGAATCAGTAGCTCGGCCAGATCCAGTCTGTCGTCGCGCACCGCCCAGTGAAGCGGTGTCGTGCCATCGACCTCCGGGGCGTTCACATCGACCCGCTGCTGCACGAGCGCGCGAACCTCTGCTGGATCGCCGCGCTTGACGGCGTCGATCAGACGGGTGTCGGCCGCCGCGGCGGTGCCGCACATCACCACCGCGAACGACACGACAAAGGACGCAAACCGTCGGTTCAGGGGGATCATTGAACTTCTCACTTCTCACTTCTCACTTCTCACTGCCAACTTCTTTAGAGAGCCAGCGGTTCCGCCGGCCCGTCGGTCAGGTTGACCCGTCCGGTGCTGTCGACGAAACGATCGAGACCGACACCGACGTGGTCGAGCAGCGTCAGGTGAAGATTCGCCAGCGGCGTCAGCTCGCGGTACTTGATGTGGCGCCCGCCCCTGACCTGGCCGGCCCCGCCTCTGGCCACCACGATCGGCAGGTTCTGGTGATCGTGAATGTCCGGGTTCCCCATGCCGCTGCCCATCAGATACGTCGAGTGGTCGAGCAGCGACCCATCGCCGTCCGGAGTCGCGCGCAGCTTCTCCAGCAGGTACGCGAAGAGCGACACGTGATACGCGTTGATCTTCGCCAGCTTGGCCAGCTGCTCCGGGTTGTTCACGTGATGCGACACCGGATGATGCGGTTCCGGCACGCCGATCTGCGGATAGGTCCTCGTGCTTCCCTCCCGGGCGAGCTGGAACGTAATCACCCGGGTCAGGTCCGCCTGAAGCGCGAGCACCTGCAGATCGAACATCAGCTTGACGTGATCTTCCCAGGCCGCCGGCACGCTGGCCGGGCGGTCGAGATCGGGAAGCGGCGCGTCGGCGTTCTGCCGTTCGGCTCTCTGGATGCGGCGCTCGACCTCGCGGACCGTATCGAGATATTCGGAAACCTTCGCGCGATCGCCGGCGCCGAGCTTGGACTGAAGCCCGGCCATGTCCTTCAGCACCCAATCGAGGATGCTCGCGTTCTTCCGGAGCTCGGCGCGCCGCTCGTCGGGCTTGCCGCCGTCGCCAAACAGCCGCTCGAACACGGCCCGCGGATCGGCCTCGGTCGGAAGCGGGGTCGTCGGAGACGACCACGACAGGTTGTTCATGTACACGCACGCGTAACCGTTGTCGCAATTGCCCACCTGCGCGATGAGGTCGGTGCCGAGCTCGAGCGACGGAATCACCGTGTCGTTGCCGATCGCCTTCGCGGCAATCTGGTCGACGGTCGTCCCCGACTCGTAGTCGCTGCTTTCGGTCCGCTTCGCGCGGGCACAGCTGAGGAACGCCGCGTTCGACGAGGCGTGGTTGCCCGTCGTGTTCGCGTTTCGCAGCTCGAGGTTCGTGACCACGGTCAGGTGGTCGAGAAACGGCGTGAGCGAGGCGAGCGACGGGGACAGCTCGGTGATGGGACCTTCACGCGCGGGCGTCCACGGAACCGGGTTCATGCCCATCGGAATATAGACGAACCCCAGACGCCGGACCGGGTTGGCGGCCGTGTTCACGATGGCCGACAGCGCCGGCACCATGGAGTCGAGCAGCGGCAGCGCCACCGCAGTCCCCAGACCGCGCAGAAACGTCCGCCGGGGGAGAGACATTTTGGTGATGATCATCGTGTTCTCCTTACGACTAGCGACTATCGACTATCGACTATCGACTAACGACTCTCTGCTCTGCAGATCGTCGCATCTGAAACGCGCTGCTGTTCGCGATCCCGAGAATGAGCGCCGAGAAGCGATACTCGCTCCGCGCTGCGTCGCGCACGATCGCGCGGACGACCGGGCCGTCGCGGCCGTCGACGCCTCGTCCCAGCGCGAAGGTGAGGAGCTTCTCCGTCATGGTCCCGACAAACACATCCGGTCGGGCAAGCAGCGCTTGCCGGAGCCCGTTCACGCCGTCGAACCTGGCGCCGCCAGGAAGGCTGCCCGACGCGTCGATCGCGGATCCGGCCTCGCCGCGTGTGCGCCAGCGGCCGATGGCGTCGAAGTTCTCCATCGACAACCCCGCGGGATCCATCAGCTGATGGCACGACGCGCACTGCGGATTCGACCGATGCTCGACCATCCGTTCACGCATGGTGAGGCGTCTGCCATCGGTCTTCGGATCGGCGAGCGGCGGGACGTTCGGCGGAGGAGGCGGCGGCGGTGTGCCGAGGATGTTCTCGAGAATCCACTTGCCGCGTCGCACCGGGGAGGTGCGCGTGGCGTACGAGGTCACCGTCAGAATGCTCCCGTGACCGAGCAGTCCCGCGCGCTCGCTCTGGTCTCTCAGCGAGACGCGCCTGAAGCGATCGCCGTACACGTTGGGGACGCCGTAGTGCTTGGCCAGCCGCTCGTTCAGGAACGTGTAGTCGGCCGACAGCAACTCCGTCACGCTGCGGTCTTCGTCGACGATGCTGCCGAAGAGAAGCTCGGTTTCTCGGCGGAACGCCTGCCGCAGGTTCTCGTCGAAGTCCGGGAACAACCGCCCATCGGGCGTCACCGACGCGAGATTGCGGAGATAGAGCCACTGCGCGGCGAAGTTCGTCGTCAGCGCTTCGGCCCGCGGATCCGCCAGCATCCGGCGCACCTGCCGCTCGAGAACCGGCGGACGCCCGAGCTCGCCGCGCTCCGCCACGGCCAGCAGCTCCTCGTCGGGCACGCTGCTCCAGAGAAAAAACGCAAGGCGCGAGGCCAGGGCGACATCGCTCAGACGATAGGCCGTGCGCGGCGCGACGCCCTGAGGATCGCGCTCGATGCGAAACAGGAATTCCGGACTCGTCAGCGTGGCCCGAAGCGCCATTTCAACGCCGGCCTCGAAGCCGCCGGAACGGCGCGCGTCCGTGTAGAACCGGACGAGCGGCGCGATGTCGCCGTCGCCGACCGGACGCCTGTAGGCACGGCGCGCGAAGGCGGAAATGATCCGGCGCGCGCACCGAACATCGTCACCGCCGACGGCGCGGCCGGGCGCCCCGGGGACAACGTCGGGCCTGCAGACGAAAATGCGGGCGCGACTTGGCGTCTCGCCGGGTCCCTTCGGATCGAACGGACCCTCGATCGACACCGAATGCACCGCCGGCTGGACGCGCGGGTGGCGGTCCATGTTGAAGTGTGACTGGTACGGCTGACGCTCGGTCTCGATGAGCGCCGAGTTGTTCCGCAGGAACGTCGCGCCGACGACGTGCGGACCCGATCCGACGCGCATACGCACGTCCAAACCTTGGTCGACGCCCTCATCGGCGTAGTACGCGCCCGACCGGTTCCGATTCGGCGTGATGGTGAACACCTGCAGCCGCTGGCCGTCCAGCGTGATCTCCAGCTGGTGCGGTTCGGTGAGCCCTTCCACGTTTTCATTGCGGTCCCGCGACAGCCGCACTTGAATCCGGTACTCGCCGTCGTTCGGGAATGTGTGGTCGACGGCTACGCCGCCTCGCGTGCCGAGCGGCAGGCCATCGATGCGACCTTCCTGTGTCAGATCCGGCGGCAGCACCACCACGCGACCGACCGGCCGTGGCAGGGGGCTGCCCACGGCCAGGCGGCTGATCTTCTGCGCGGCCGACAAGTAGCGCTCCATGAGCGTGGGCGAGAGCCCCGCCACGCTCACATTGTCGAACCCGTAGCTCGCATCGTCGCTCGGAAGCAGATCCGCGACGTCCACGTCGAGCGCCAGCAGGTCGCGAATGGCGTTCTGGTATTCGGTCCGATTCAGGCGGCGGAACGGATCGGTTCGACCGGGATCGGGATGAATGGCCGCATGCCGATCGAGGGCGGTTTCGAGAGACGTCAACAGGCCGGCGTACGCGCGCGCATCGGGCCGCGGCGAACCGGCCGGAGGCATGGCGCCCGCGCGCAGCTTGCGCACGGCCTTCTCCCACACGTCCGGGTTGTCATCGATGCGCTCGACCGAGACCGCGTCGAGCGCGAGCCCGCCGGTCTTCAACCGTGAGTTATGGCAGCCCACGCAGTACTTCTCGACGAGCGCCCGCTCGGCGGAGGCGGCAGACGCAACCGCCGCAGCGGCCGACGAGGGCTGCTGCGGATCGAACGCCGCCGGCACGGCAGCCGAAAAGGCCAGCAAGGTGCAGGCGGCGGCCGCCACCAGCCGCCGTTTCGTCATGGCGGTCTCCACTGCCCATTAAGGTAAGGCATTCGAAGGCCCTTGGCCACGGTTTTCCGCTCCGAGGGCGCTCCGATGGGGTCTGACCCCACTCTGACCCCACTCTGACCCCACTCTGACCCGCCTATGATGGTGATCGAATGGCCCTGGTCAAGCTGCTGGAAGCGCTCGGACGGCTTCCCGCCGAAATCTGGCTGCTCCCGCCCATTGTGATCCTGGCCACGGTGACGGCCATCGGCCTCATGCTGCGAAGCAGCAGGCTGCGCCGGTTTCGCGCCATCGCCGACCGTACCGGGCTCGAGGTGAAAGCGAAGATTTTCGATGCCTCGGAAGTGCGTGGAACGTTCCGCGGCCGTGCGCTCGTGATGACGACGGCTTCCTCGCGCCGTCCGACGTGGCGGAAGACGTGGACGCTGGTGACGGTGGACGTGAAGAACCCGGAGTTCATCACCCTGCACCTGGATCACCAGGATGTCATGGACACCCTGCTTGCGTCGGTCGGGATGTCCGACATCCGGATCGGCGACGAGGCGTTCGACAGGCAGTTCGTGATCAGATCGAACGAGCCGGACCTGGTGAAGCAACTTTTTCAGAGCGCCGAGCTTCGCGAGGGACTATTGCGCGCCGGTGTCGACCGCGTGGATCTCATCGGCTCGAAGCTGCATGCCTACTACACGCGCGAGGAACGCGATCCAGAGCACGCCGAGCTGTTCTTCACGGCCGTGACACGTCTGGCCGAAGGCATCGACGCCCTCGAACACGACGACGTGCCTGAGATCATTCGTGTCGATCGACGATGATGTGGGGGAATGCGCCGGACCGCTCACCGAGCGTCGGCGTCGAACAGGGCGTCCAGCAGTATAGAATTGTCCACTGGAACCGTGGAGGTCACCATGACACAGGCACTTCTTCGAAGAACTATCGGCGTCGCGGCCCTGTCGATTGGGCTCGCCGGCTGCAACCAGGGCACGGACGCACAGGGCGGCGGCAAGCCGGTCCCGTACAAGGTTGGCACGTTCGACCAGAGCGGCCGCGCGTTTGTCGCCATCGTGCTCAACGAGACGCAGGTCGTCGACATCGGGCCGGCGAACGCGGCGTGGGAGAGTGGCAATGCCTCGGCGCCGAAGTTGGCGATGCCCGCGACGATGACCGATCTCATCACGCGGTACGAGGCCGAGCTCAAGCCGCGGCTGGCGGCCATCGCGAGCAGCGTGACGGCTTCGTCGAGCGCGCCAGCTTACGCCTACGCAATCGACACCCTCAAGATTCTTCCGCCGGTGCGGCCGTCGGTCATCCTCAACGCGGGCGGCAACTACGTCGAGCACACCGAGGGCATCGCGGCGCAGCAGCAGCGCGCCGGCGCCGCGCCGGCAGCCACCTCGCCGGCCGTCTCGGCGCCCGGCATCTGGGAGCGCAAAGCCGGCGACAACCGCGACAACCCCTACCTGTTCATGAAGTCGCCGACGGTCGTCATCGGGGCCAAGGATCCGATCGTGATGCCGCGCGGCCGCCAGAACATCGATTTCGAATGCGAGTTCGACGTGGTCATCGGCAAGAGGGCCAAGTACGTGCCGATCGCCAGTGCGGCCGACCACATCTTTGGGTACACGATTCAGATCGACGTGTCGGACCGCGGCGGACGCGGCGACAGGAAGATGGGCGGATCGGACTGGCTGGTCGGCAAGAACCACGACACGTTCGGCCCGCTCGGGCCCTTCATCGTGCCGAAAGAGTTCGTGAAGGATCCGATGAACATCCGTCACGTGTTCACGTTGAGCGGGCAGGTGATGCAGGACTCGAACACGAACCGGATGGGCCATAACATCTACGAGCTGCTCCACTACGCGTCGAACATCTTGACGCTCAACCCCGGGGACGTGGTGTCGGGCGGGAGTCCTGCCGGCACCAACATCGAGCGCGCCGAGCCGCGCTGGATGCGGGCTGGCGACACCGCCGTGTGCATGATCGAGGGCATTGGCGAGCAGACGCACTCGGTCGTCGCCGAGGCGTCGCAGACGAACTGACGCGGGGTCGAGTCCCATGCGACTGCGGGTCGGCGCGGCGACAGACGTCGGACGTCAGCGCACGAACAACGAGGACGCGTACGCCTCGCTGCCTGACCAAGGCCTGTTCGTGCTGTGCGACGGCATGGGTGGAACCGCGGCCGGTGAAGTGGCCAGCCGCCTTGCGGTCGACACCATCGTGGGCCAGTTGAAGGCGGCCGAATCGACCGGGCGTGCCGACCCTTCGGGGGAGGGCGAAGACGGCTACCTGCTCGAGACCGCACAGCTCGCGGAAGCCGTGCGCCGGTCGAATCGGTCGATCTACGAGCAGGCGCAACAGAACGCCGGCCAGGCCGAGATGGGGACCACGGTCGTCGGGGCCTGGATCAGGCAGAATATGGCCAGCCTCGCGCACGTCGGCGACAGCCGGGCGTACCTCTGGCACGGCCATCGTCTCGAAGCGCTCACGAACGACCATTCACTCGTCGAGGCGCGGGTTCAAGCGGGTCTGTTGGATCGCGAGGAGAGCCTGAAGTCGGAAGACCAGAACATCCTGCTGCGGGCCCTGGGGCGCGAGCCCGACGTCGACGTCGACCTTCACGAGGTGCCTTTGCAACCGGGCGATTACCTCGTGCTGTGCAGCGACGGGCTGACCCGCATGGTTCCGGACGGGGAGATGGCCGAAGCGATTGCGCGTGTGCGTGAGCCTGAACTGATTTGCCGCCACCTGGTCGATGCCGCCAATCGCAACGGCGGCGTCGACAACATCACGGTGATCGTGGTGGAAGTGGAAGAAGGTTGGTGGCGTCGCCTCTGGAACCGGTGGGGGCGACCGAGCGGAGGAGGACGGAATGCCACGGTTAGTCCTGCAGTTTGAAGGCCGGACCCTGCAAGAGCAGGGGGTCGGAGCCACCGTCACGATCGGGCGGCTCCCCGACAACGTTCTGGTGATCGAGAATCCCGCGGTGTCGGGCCGTCACGCGCGCGTGTTTCGCGAGGGCGACGACTTCGTCGTCGAGGATCTGCAGAGCACCAACGGCACCTTCGTCAACGAGAAGCGCGTGACGCGGCAGACGCTGCAGGACGGCGATGTGGTGCTCGTCGGCAAGCACAAGCTCGTGTTCGACCGGGCCGGCGGAGACGATGCGCCCGCGGAGGCCGGGCCGGCAACGCTACCCGACATGGGCGGCACGATGTATCTCGACACCAAGCAGCACCGGGCCATGCTGGGGTCGCTCAAAGCCCAGGTGGCGGCGGCGAAGGAGGCCGGAGCACCCGCGAAAGGCGCCGAGGGACCCGCGAAGGGCGCTGAGGCACCCGCGAAGGGCGTTGAGGCACCTGCGAAGGGCGCCGAGGCGCCAGCCAAAGTCGCCGCGCCGCAGAAGGTGGCCGTGCTGCGGGTCGTCTCCGGGCGCGCCGATCAGTCGGAGTACCGCCTGAGGTCCAACACAACGCTCATCGGCAAGTCGGACACGGCGGTCGTGCGCCTGAAGGGCTGGTTCAAGCCGAAGGTCGCGTTGGCTATCGCACGGACAGGCGACCGCTACGTGGCGACACCCCTTGGCGGCAAGACGCTCGTCAACGGCGAGCCGCTGCAGGGCCGCCGCGATTTGAAGGACGGCGACGTGCTGCAGGTCAGCGGATTGGTCCTGGAATTCAGCCTCCCACAGTAGCGCGACACCGACGCGAGAGCGCTTTTCGCCGGCGTGTAGTGCAGGACTTTAGTCCTGCCTGCCGCGGCACGCGTGCAGGTCTGAAGACCTGCGCTACACCATTCTGAAAACTGCTGTAGCCCGTTAGGCGGAACGAGGACGACATTCTCGTTTCGACCAGCGTAACGGGCTGGAGCGCTTTTCATGCGCGTGTAGCGCGGGACTTCAGTCCCGCCTAGCGCCGGCCTATTGCAGGTCTAAAGACCTGCGCTACACGGAATCGAAAACGGCTCTAACCGAACTGAAACGCCGACACGGGTTTTCCGAGCAGCCGATCCTGATAGGTTCGTCTGCCTGGATCGTTCAGCGCGGCTCCGACGGCGACGTGCAACGGAAGCAGATGCTCCGGAGTCGGATGCGACGCCCGTGCGCCAGGTGCCCTCTGCCAGTCGGCCAGTTTCGTATCACGCGACACCGGATCGGGATCAGTCGCCGCGTCGACGAGCCACCGATCGAACTCCTCCGCCGCTCGATTGCTGTCGGGACGATCGGCAAAGAACTCGCGCAGGTTGTGGTAGCTCATTCCGCTCCCGACGATGAGCACGCCCTCGTCGCGGAGTGGCGCGAGCGCGCGGCCGAGGGCGAGATGCCGAGCGGCGTCTCGGCTGGCGTCGAGAGACAGCTGGACGAGCGGCACGTCGGCGGCCGGATACATGACCTTGAGCGGAATGAACACGCCGTGATCCAGGCCGCGGCTGCGCTCCTCGACCGAGGCGAAGCCGGCCCCAGCCAGAAGCGATCGAACGCGCGCGGCGAGCGACGGCGAACCGGCCACCGGGTAGGTGAGCCGATACGTGTGTTCGGGAAATCCCGAGTAATCGAAGAGCAGCGGCGGCCGCTCGGCGCCGTTGACAGCCAGGGGCGTCGCTTCCCAGTGTCCCGAGATCACCAGAATTGCCGACGGCCGTTCACCGAGCGAGGCGTCGATGCCCCGAAGATACGACGCCATGCCATGCCACATGTCCGGCGGCAGGCCGGGCATCGGGTCCATGAAGAAGCACGGTCCCCCGCCGTGCGGGATGAACAGCGTCGGCCATCGACGGGTGGACATGGTAATCACCGTGGTTAACAGTCAACAGTCAGTCGACAGTCGACAGTCGACAGTCAGCGGAACTGTGACCTGTGAATTGTTGGCGATGTGTTCGTTCGCATCGTTACGCTGTCGCCGCCGGCGCCGGACGCCTGAGTGCCAGATTTGCCGCGCCACCGAGGCCACCGATTGCGAGCGCCGCCCACGAGATCGACGGCGTCCACAGAGGCGTGAGGCCGAGCACCGCGTCGAGCGAGTAGGCGCCGGGGCCGGTCAGCGCGAGCGCGGCTGCGCCGGCCGCGTACAAGAGCGGGAGCTCGATGCCGTTGCTCATGGCGAACAGCCCGTTTCGCCAGTGCACGCTCACGGCCGCCACGACCATCACGGCGAGCAGGATCGCGGGACCGACGGGGCCGAGCAGTCCAAACGTGATCAGCACGCCGCTTCCCACTTCTCCGACCGCTGCCGCGGCCGCGAACGCTCGGCCGGGCCTGAAGCCTAGTGTCTCGAACATTCCGCCCGCGCCGGCCAGCCCGTGGCCGCCGAACCACCCGAAGAGCTTCTGCGCGCCGTGGGCCGCCATAAGGGGACCCAGCACCAACCGAGCCAGCACCAATCCTGCATCCATGGGCGTCGCTCCTTGATCGATCGGCCGCCGTCCGGCCGCACCGTAGGTATGACTATAATTAGTATAGTTACTGTTTGTCAAGTAGCTACTTGCAATATCGATCTTCAACGCGTATCCTTGCTCGTAACGCCCAATGCGAGATGCTCCCGAACCCGGGCCTGAGCTCTGTCCCCGGTTCCACAAGGCCAGCGAGCTCATCGGACGCCGGTGGACCGGCGCGATCATCTTCGTGCTGCTCCGCGCCCGGTGCCGGTTCGCCGCCTTGCGGGATGCGATCCCCGACATCACCGATCGCATGCTGTGCGACCGGCTTCAGGAGCTCGAGCACGAAGGCATCGTGGAACGGACGGTCGTGCCGAAGACACCCGTGCGCGTGGAGTACGCGCTGACGAAGAAGGGCCGCGCCCTCGCGTCGGCCTTCGAGGCGATCTCCGACTGGGCGCACAAGTGGGTCGTGCTGGACCAGCCGTCCGCCAAACACGAGAAGTCGGCGCGCGCCCGGCGCCGCGCCTGAAAGTCGAGGATTCCATGTCTCTTCGGCCGGTCAAGCACGTCATTCAGTCGAAGCCGACGCTCGAAGGCGCCGGCGTGAAACTGCGCCGCGCCTTCGGGTTCGGCGACACCACCGACTTCGACCCGTTTCTGCTCTTCGACGATTTCAGAAACGACGCGCCCGAAAACTACCGGCGCGGGTTCCCCTGGCACCCGCATCGCGGCATCGAGACCATCACGTACGTGCTCTCCGGCAACGTCGAGCACGCCGACAGCCTCGGCAACCACGGCACGCTCGGCGACGGCGACGTGCAGTGGATGACGGCCGGCAGCGGCATCATCCATCAGGAAATGCCCAAGGGTGATCCCCAGGGCCGGATGCACGGATTCCAGCTCTGGGCGAACCTGCCCTCCTCGTTGAAGATGACCACGCCGCGCTATCAGGACGTGTCGTCGGCCGACATCCCCGAGATCGTGGACGACGATGGCACGCGCGTGCGCGTGGTGTGCGGAACGTTTCAGGGAACGAGAGGCCCGGTGGATGGGATCGCCGCCGATCCGATCTACATCGACGTCTCGATCCCGGCGGGTCGCCAGAAGACCCTGCCCGTCGAGGTGTCACGCCATGCGTTTGCGTACGTCTTTGCCGGCTCAGGCGGCTTTCGGGATGCCTCCGACCCGCATCCGGTGAAGACCGACCCGCTCGACGGCGCCGTCAATCCAGCAGACAACGTGGGCAATCGATCGCTCATCCTGTTCGACCGGGGCGACGAGGTGGTCGTGCGCGCCGGAGACGAGGGTGTTCGATTCCTACTCGTCTCGGGCAAACCCCTCGAGGAACCCGTCGCGTGGTACGGGCCGATTGTCATGAACACCGAGCAGGAGCTGCAACGTGCCTTCGCGGAGCTTCGCGACGGGACGTTCATCAGACATCCTTAGAGAAGGCGATGGACGCTCGCCTGGCACGTTCTATGGCACGATATGAACCATGGTTACGACCATGGATCAGACTGGCCGCCTGGTCATCCCGAGTCAGATTCGGCGCGAAGCGTCGCTCCAGCCGGGCACACCCCTCGACGTTCGGTGGCGCGACGGCGTGCTTGAAATCGAGCCGCAGCCGCTTCCCGTGGTGCTCCAGCGAAAAGGCCGCCTGCTCGTCGCCACACCTACTGGCCGAGTTCCGGTCCTCCGGACCGCTACGGTTGAACGGACGCGGCGCGATCTGTCGGGCCGGCGCGGCAGGGACTGACGTGCCCGCGTTTGCACTCGATTCGAGCTGCATGGTGGCCGCCGTGTGCTCCTGGCACGAGCACCACGGCGCCGCCGCGTCCACCCTGCCCTAGAAGCGGTAGCGGAACGTGAGCTGCCAGATCCGCATGAAGCTCGCCTGCGCCGTGATGCGGCTGAAGCTCGTCAGATCGGTCGCGTCCGTGTTCGCGCTGCCCGCGGCGAACTTCGCCGTGTTCGTGAGGTTGAGGATCTCGAAGCGGATCTCTCCCGCCTGGCTGCCCACGAAGCGGACATTTTTCGCCAGCACGACATCGAGGGTGTTGCGGAACTGCCACCGCGCGTCACCGTTGGTGCGCGGCGAGTTGCCGTACTGGCCCGCGCCGGGATTGGCGAACGCCGCGCGATTGAACCAAACCGCGCCCGGATGGTCCGCCGACGCCACGCGGTCGGCGTCGCCGCCGTCGATGTTCGGGTCGCCAGTGAGGTTCGGCCGCTGCCGGCCCCCGAGGAGCCCGAGGTTCGCGTCCGACACGCCACCGCTGATCGTCGCCTGCAACGGCGCGCCGCTCACCAGCTCGGCGATCGCCGTGAACGTCCAGTCGCCGAGCAGCATTTTGGCGGCACCGCTCGCCGGCCCCGGAATCCGGACGATCGGCGCCAGGACGATGCGATGCGGCGAGTCGAAGTTGCTCACGCCGTACTCGGCGTCCAGATCGTAGTTGTTCTGCGGCGTGGCCAAGCTCCTACTGTAAAAGCTGGTCTCGCCGAACTGGTTGTCCTTGGTGCTGCTCCAGGTGTAGTTGAAGCGACCGCCCCACCAGCTCGAGCCGGTCCGCTTGTCCAGCTTGATCGTCATCGCATGGTATTGCCGGCGCCCACCCTCGGTCACTTCGAACACGTTGATGTTTCCGAACTGCGGGAAGGGCCGAAGGAGCTGTCCACGGGCGATGGTCGCGCGTGTCCCGAACTCGCCAGCCCCGGCGACGCCGAAGAACGGGTTGGGGATCGACTGGCGGAGGGCTGCCGCGTCCCATGTCCCACCAGGCCCTGGGAACGCGGCGCGCGCCACGGCCGGGTCGATCTGGTTGATGTTGATCGCAGTGGAGTTGGTGCCGCCGAACCCGAGGTCCCGCCCAGTGGCGCCCGTATAGCCGACGGTCACGGCCATGTTGCCGCCCAGCTCCCGCTGCACGTCGACCGAGTACTGGTGGACCTTGGACGCCCCTCGGTTCTGGTCGATGATGTTGAGGTCGCCACCGATGCCGGTCAACAGGCCGAGCGAGCTGCCGATCGGCGGGATCAAGCCGGCGGGGAACGGGTTGTCCAGGGTCGTGAGGGGCACCTCGGTCGTATCGGACGACTGGTTCAGGCTGGTCGTCCGCGTGAAGCCGATCTGGCCGTGCTCGGTCGCCGAGTACTGCCACGGCGCGGAGAAGAGCCCGTAGCCGCTGCGGACGACAGTCTTGTCGTTGAGCGTCCACGCGATTCCGGCGCGCGGTGATACCGTGACGGCCGGCAGATTACCTTGCTCGGTCGGCGCGCCGTCAACGCCAGCGTAGAGTACGCCTCCCGTGATCGTCCGGCCCTCGAGCAGCGTCCCGGCCTTGTTGACCCGATCGTCGATCGGGTTCACAGCAGTCCGATCGAAGGCGACGGTCTGCCGGTTCTCCACCTCGCGGAGGCCGTCCTCGTGATCGAAGCGCACGCCAAAGTTCAACGTGAAGTTCGAGTTGACGCGCCAGTCGTCCTGAACGTAGGCGCCCCAGTAGCGCGCATACCACTCGAGCTCTCCGCGGTCGAAATCCACCCGTCCCGCCCTCGGCAGCCCGAGGAGGGCGCTCGCCAGCTCATGGCCGCTGTTCGCCACGCCGGTCCGGCCGGTGAAGGCGCGCGTGAAGGTGAAGTCCCCGGCGTTTTCACCAAAGGTCGTCGTCTTGATCCCCAGCCTGCGGAAGTCGGCGCCGGTTTTGAGCGTGTGGCTGCCCCACAGCTTCGACAGCGCACCGTTGATCGAATAGGGCCCCGTCCACCGCCGCCGGGACCCGGGCGATAGGCCGACGTCCCTGACCTGGTCGAAGTTGACATCCGGAAACAGATCGCGACCGTCCGGATGGATGGCGTTCACGAAGCTCGAGCTGAACCCGAGCGACGCGAGCCCGGGCTTGAAGGGCACTTTGTCGTTCTGATCCTGCCACGTCGTCCAGCCGTAGCGCAGCGTCAGGATGGTCGTGTCGTTCAGGATGTTCGTGTTATTGAGCACGAGGATGTGCGGCCGGCGCTGCAGGAGGTCGTAGGATCCGTCCATGAAGTCGTGCGACGGCGGCATCGATTCGGTGGCTGGCTCGGTCGTGGTGTTGTAGATGTAGAGGCCGCTCAGCGACCACGTGTCGGTGAACTTGTGCTCGGCCTTGAAGCTCAACATGTCGGCTTTGTCGCGGATGCTGCCCGTCGTGCTCACGTTGTTCAGGTTGTCCTCGTTGGGGCCGATGGGATTGCCGCGGGTATCCTGGGTGGGAAACGCGTTGATCACGTTGAAGCCGACCTGACTGGCCGCCGGGTGGGTGCTCGGGATGATCGCTCCCGTGAACTCGCCGCCCGTCGCGATCGACCCCGTCCCGGTGGCAGGACACCGGGCGCTCGCGACGCCGCCCCGGCACCACGGGTTGAAGATCCGGACCGGCTGGCCGCCGATCGTCGTGGTGGAGAAATCACCGTTCCGCTGCTTCAGGCTCGGCCAGATTTCCTGGCGGTTCCGCGTCGTCGTGGAGCGATAGCCCTCGGTGGCCATCCAGAAGAACGTCCGGTTCCGCCAGATCGGGCCGCCGACCCCACCCCCATACGTGTGGAACTTGGCGTTGGCCAACCCCGTCTGCTCCTTGCTCAGACCGGCAACGGCGTTGAAATAGTTTTCCGACTGGCCCCACACCGGGCGGCCCTGGTAGAAGCCGGTGCCGTGGTATTGGTTGGTCCCCGACTTCGCCGTCGTGTTGAACACGCCGCCGCCCGTCCGCCCCATGTCCGCGTCGTAGGTGTGCACCTGCACCTTGACTTCGTCGATTCCTTCGATGGACGGGTTGAGCACCGCGCGGCCGGTCAGCTCGGTGATCGACACGCCGTCGACCAGGTAGTTGTTGGCCCGGACGCCGCCGCCGCCGAGCGAGATGCGCGACGCGTTGGTCTGGTCCTGCTGCCGGTTGAACTGCGGGTCTCCCACCGGCATGACCGTCGGGACCGTGATCGCGATGAGGAAGGCCGCGCGGCCGGGGGCCGGCAAGCTGTCGAGGATCTCACGGCCGAGCGAGTCGCCGACCGAGGCGTTCGAGGTCTCGATCAACGGCGACTGCCCGGTCACCGTGATCGACTCCTCGATCTGCCCGACTTCGAGGAGGATATCGAGCGTGATGAACGTCTGGGTCCCGACCCGGATGCCTTTGTTCTCGTAGGTCTTGAATCCCTGGAGCACCGCCTTCACAGAATAGGTGCCCGGCGTCACGGCCGAGAAGTTGTACTGCCCTGCCTCGTTGGTCGCCGTCTCACGCGAGATGGCCGTGCCTTCGTTCGTGAGGGTCACGGTCACTCCTGGGATGACAGCGTTGGCGTCGCGCACCGCGCCTCGCAGACCCCCGGTGAACTGCTGTGCGGCCGCGGCGGTCGCGCCTGCCATGATCAGAAGTCCGCAAAACCCAAGCGTTTGCAGCCGATGCATTGGTTCCTCCTCAGAAGTGGCGGAGCGCCAGCGCGCTCGAGCGATGTACCGTCGCCAAAACGAAAACGCCTCACGGTCGACTCGAACAACCCCATATAATGCCACTCGTCGGCCTTTCAAGCGGAAAAACATGCACGGCGGCCGAAGAAATGTGAACGGCGCAACAACTTCGTGGATCGCGGTCCGCCGGCCCGGTCGACGCTGGGGCACCGTATGATGGCCCGCTCGCAGCCGTGTGCCGCCATGACCCGCCCAGACACCGTAGACCGGCGGATGTTCCTCGCGTCGAGCGGGATAGCGGCCGCCGGCTTCGTCCTCGGCGGGTGCGCCGCGCGAGGGCGGCCTGCCGGGATTCCGCCACGCGCGCCCGTCCGGCTGGCGCCCGTCCACGCGTCCTGGGAGCGGATCATCCGCACCACCGTGGGCCTCCGGCCCCATCGCGACGGCGGCTTCGTCCTGGCAGCCGCCAGGCTGAACGACAAGCTCATCATCCACAACTACGGCCACGGCGGCGCCGGCATGTCGATCTCGTGGGGCACGGGCGCGGCGGCCGCGGACCTGGCGCTCGCTCAACCGGTCCGCCGTGCGGCTGTGATCGGGTGCGGCGTGGTGGGCCTGACCGCCGCGCGCCAACTGCAGCGCCGGGGGTTCGACGTCACGATCTACGCGATGGCGGTGCCGCCCGACGTCACGTCCAGCATGTCGCTCGCCGGCTTCACGCCCACCTCGGGCCTCATCGAAGTCGATCGCCGCACGCCCGAGTGGGACGCGCAGTTCTCGCGCGCGGCGGCGATCGCGTACCGCCAGCTCCAGCTGCTCGTCGGCGCCGGCTACGGCGTGTCCTGGCTCCATCAGTACGCGCCAATGCAGGAGATTCGCCCGCCGCAGACCAGCTCGGATAGGCCCAACCTCGAAGCGGGCCTTCAGACCGAACGCGAGGTCCTCCAGCCCGGTGAACATCCCTTTCCCACGAAGTTCGCGATCCGGCGGACGACGCTGCGCATCGAGCCGTCGATCTATCTGGAAGCCTTGATGCGAGACGTCAAGCTGTTTGGCGGCGCCATCGTCATCAGGAAATTCGACACGCCACGCGATCTCGCGGCCATTGCCGAGCCGGTCGTCGTGAACTGCACCGGCCTCGGCTCGCGCGAGCTCTTCGGCGACACCGAGCTCGTGCCGCTCAAGGGACAGCTCACGGTGCTCGTGCCCCAAGCCGACGTCGATTATCAGACATCCGGCGGCGTGAACCTGCCGTCAACGCCAGGCATCGGCATTCACATGATGCCGCGTGGCGACGGCATCGTTCTCGGCGGCACGTCACAGCGCGATGTGTGGACGATGGAACCCGATGACGCCGAGCGGAAACGGGTCGTCGGGGGACACATCGAGCTGTTTTCGCGGATGAGAGCGCGATAGAGAACAGGTGCTAGGGTTCTAGGGCGCAAAGGGGCTAGCGTGCTGGGGCAATATGAGACATTCCAAGCAAGCGGGCAACGTCGCGTCGATGACGAGGCGCCATTTCCTCGAGCGGTTCGGCGCCGTCGGGGGTTCCACGCTCGTCATGGGCGCCATGACATCGTGGGACTTGATGGGAGCTCAAGCGGGCCCTCGCCCGGTCTTGACGGGCAGACCCAACGGCACAAAGGTCATCGTCCTTGGCGCGGGCCTCTCGGGTCTGGTTGTCGGCTACGAGCTGGGCAAGCTTGGCTACGACTACCGCATCCTCGAGGCCCGCGACCGGGTCGGCGGCGTCGCCTGGACCGTGCGTAAAGGGGCGGAGCACACCGAGATCGGCGGCGAACGTCAGGTGTGCACCTTCGACGACGGGATGTACGTGAACGCGGGGCCATGGCGGATTCCGCACTTTCATACGGGCGTGCTGGGGTACTGCGAGGAGCTGAACGTACCGCTTCAGATCTTCATCAACGAGGCCGAAGCGTCGTACTTCTATTACGAAAACAAGAATGTCGGACCGCTGGCGGGCAAGCGCGTGCGCCTGCGGGAAGTGAAGGCCGACATGATCGGGTACACGGGCGAGCTGCTGGCCAAGGCGGTCGATCAAGGCCAGCTCGATCTGCCACTGACCGCCGAGGACAAGGAGCGGCTGCTCAACTTCCTGGCCGTCGAGGGATACCTCGACGACGGCGATCATTATGCGTACAAGAGAAACGAGATCCGTGGGCCGGGAGACCCGTACGATTTCAAAGCGCTTCTCCAATCCGGGTACGGCCTTCGCGTCCGATCGGTCATGGGCGGCACGGGGCAGGCGCCGATGTTCCAGCCGATCGGCGGCATGGACCAGCTGCCGAAGGGATTCCAGAAACCGATCGGCAACAGGCTCACGCTCGGAGCCGAGGTCGAGTCGATTCATCAGACAGCCGACGGCGTGCGCGTGGTCTACAAGGAAACGAAGAACGGACAGAAAAAGGAAATCACGGCGGACTACTGCGTCTCGTGCATGCCGCTGTCGGTTCTGCGCACGCTCGACGTCAACTTGTCTCCTGAAATGGCCGCGGCCGTGAAAAGCACCAGCTACAGCACCAGCGCCAAGATGGGTCTGCAGATGAAGCGCCGGTTCTGGGAAGAGGACGATCGGATTTTCGGCGGCCATTTGTATTCAGACCTGCCGTTCGGAGAGTTCTCGTATCCCTCGAACGACTTTTTCGCGAAGAAGGGCGTGCTGCTCGGCTTCTACGGCGGGGGGCGTCAGTCCAATCTCCACGAGGCGCCGATCAAGAGCCGGATCGAGCACGTGCTGACGCACGCCAGCAAGGTCCACCCGCAAATGCGACAGGAATTCGAGAGCGCGTACTGCGTCTGGTGGGAAAAGGTCAAATACAGCCTGGGCGCGTATGCCGGCGGCGTCGGGTTCGGCGGCGGTCCAGCCCAAGGCAACGCACAGGGCGACGCGGTCGCCCGAGGCGCAGGTGGTCGAGGCGGGGCGGGTGGCCGAGGCGGCGCGGGCCGGGGCGGCCCCGGACAGCGGGGCGGCGCGCAAGGCGGAGGGAACACCCGTATCGCGCAGCTCAACAAACCCGACGGCCGCATCTATCTCGGGTGTGCCGCGCTCAGTTCGTCACCCGCCTGGTTGGAGGGCGCCGTCGCCGCCGGGTGGAGCACGGTCAAGTCCCTGCACGAACGGGTGATGAGAGCGTAGGAAGTTAGAAGTTAGAAGTTAGAAGTTAGAAGTTAGAAGGACTGCGAGGGAGTGACGAGCCAGTAATTCAGCTCGTCACCCCACCTTCTGTAGCCGAGTCCCGAGTCCCGAGTCCCGAGTCCCTAGTCCCCAGTCCCTAGTCTCTAGTCCCTAGTAAGTCACCCGAAGCGTGATCTGCACGGACCGCATGTTGTTCGCCTGATTCCTGAGCTGGCCGAAACCCGAGTTCCCGAGCGCGGAGCTCGCGGGCGCGGCCCACTGGACGATATTCAACGGATTCAGTAACTCGAAGCGGATCGACGCCGACGCTCGGCCCGGCAGTCCGACCTGTTTCGACGCCGACATACTGAACGCGTTGCGGAACGGCGACAGCACGCCGGGCAGCGTGCGCGGGGCGTTGCCGAAGCGGTTTCTCGCCACCGCCTGGAAGGCGGCGAGGTTGTAGTACCGGTTGTCCGTCGTGTTCTCCGTGATGCGCTCCGTGATATCGCCCGGAGTGAGGATGTCCTGACCGTCGACGAGGTTGGGCCGCACCGAACCGCCCATCAGGAATTGTCCACCGGTGATGTTCTGGCTGACGCCCATCGGGAAGCCGCTCTGGAACTGCATCACGGCCGTGAGCGACCAGCCACCGAAGACCGCGTTGCCGACCCCGCCCTCGGACAGGAACCGCTTGCCGTCACCGAACGGGAGGAGGAGGGTCGGCGAAATCGTGACCTTGTGCGGCGAGTCGAGCAGGCTTCGACCGTACTCCGAGTCCGGATCGTAGTACTCGGACCAGGGCACCAGCACGTAACTGTTCTGGACGCCCGGGGCGCTCGAATAGTAGTTGCCCTGGCCGACCTGATTGTCCATCAGCCGACTGTAGGTGTAGCTGAAGTTCACGCCCCACAGGTTGTCTGTTCGCTTCCGCCCCTGAAAGATCAGGGCGTGATACTGCGAGCGGGCGCCGGTGGCATCCGCCCACATCACATTGCCGAACTGCGGGAAGGGCCGCAGGAGCTGGCCGCGCTCGATGGTGGCTCGACTCGCGAACTGGCCGGCCTGGGGGATGCCGAAGAACGGGTTCGGGACCTGCGCCCGCGTGTAGCCGTCCGGCTGGCTCTGATATTTCGGATCGAGCTGGTTGATGTTGATGTCGGCCTGCCAGTCCTGGTCCGTCCCAGTCAATCCGGTATATCCAATTCCTAGCATCAGGCCGCCACCAAACTCACGCTGGAGATCGACCGAGTATTGCTGCACCTTCGGCGTCCCCTTGTTGGGAAGCCGGATGTTCGTGTCCGCGCCGACGTTGGTGAGCAATCCCAGCGAATCGCCGGTCGGCTGGACGAACCGTCCGGGGAAGGGATCGCTCAGTGACGTGATGGGGACCGGGTTGGTCCCGGACGACTGTTGAAGCTGGGTCGTCGCCGAGTAGCCGTACTGCGACCAGCCCGTCGTGCCGCCCGCCCCATAATTCCAAGGCGCGACGTACAGGCCCCAGCCGCCGCGCAGCACGGTCTTCTCATTGAAACTGAACACCCCGCCGACGCGCGGCGACACTTGGACGTCGCGCGGCCCGCCCTGCTGTTCGGGCGCGCCGTTCTGGCCCGCGTACACGAGACCGCCGTTGATCTGCCGCCGCTGCCCGGTGATTGGATCGATGACGTTGACCAGGCTGTTCAGCGGACTGGCCGTGTCCAACGCAAAGTCGGTCGTGATGCGGTTTTCCCGCTCGCGCAGGTTGGTCTCGTGCTCGAGCCGCACGCCGTAGTTGAGCGTCAGCCGGCTGTTCACGCGCCAGTCGTCCTGCATGAACCCGGCGCTGTAGTTGATGTACCCGTCGAGGTCCGCGGAAATCGGGATGCTGCCGCTCGACGGATAGCCGAGCAGCAGATCCGCCAGGGCGTTGCCCGTGAAGCGGCCGTCAAACGCGTACGTGCCCGTCGACGTGCCAAAGCTGGACGACCTGACGCCCAGGATGCGGTAGTCGCCGCCGTACTTCATGCTGTGGGTGCCAATCAGCTTGCTCAGCGCGGCGTTGAACCCGTACTGATAGTAGACGTTGTCCGACCGGGCGCTCCATCCCGTGCCCCGGTAACTGCCGCTTCCGGTGTATGACGTCGTGGGGAAACGATTCGAGTCCTTGAACTGGCTCGTGAAGCCAGGATTGCTCGGCCACAACGTGGCTGCATCGAACGGCACCGGCAGCTTGTTGCCGTCGGGGAATTCGTTCCAGCCACCTCGCAGCGCGAGAACGGTGGAAGAATTCATGACCCAGGTGTTGTTGACGACGATGGTGTGGTCGGCGCGCTCCAGCAGGAATTGGCTGCCGACGAACTTGTTCACCGGATTGTAGTTCGCGCTGTTCTCGGCAGTCACCTGCCGGAGATAGAACACGCTCATGGACGCCGCGTTGTTGAAGTTGTGATTGACCTTCGTCGTGAACTGGTACGCGTTGCTCGGCAGGAGGTCGGTTCGGCTGAAGTTCTGCGTGCCATCGTCGACGTCGCGGTCGGGCTCCGGCATGTAGCTCGCGATCGCGCTACCGGTGAAATTGATCCGGTTGGCCGGAATCACGTTGCCTGGGAAACACCCCGCGCCCCCCGTCGTTGCGTTGCATGGGAGGCCGGACAGGGGATCCCTGATGTAGTACGGCCGGCCGCTGCGGGTGAGCGCCGAGAAATCGCCGCGCCGCGTGGCCATCGACGGTACCGTGAAGGCGCTCGCCTGCGGCTGATGGTTGATGTACTTCTCGCCGGCGAACCAGAAGAACGTCTTGTTCCGCAGAATCGGGCCGCCGATGCCGCCGCCGCCGTTTCGCCAGTACTCGGGCCTGAAGGTTTCGTTATTGAGCCGCGGAATCAGCAACTGATCCTGCAGGGTCTGAGGACGAAACACCGTGTAACCCGAACCTTCGAATCTATTGGCGCCCGCCTTCGCGGCCATGTTCATCACGCCGCCACCGGTGCGGCCCATTTCGGCGTCGTAGGTGTGGATCTGGACCCTGGCGTCTTCGAGCGCCTCCATGCTCGGGTTGACCGACGACCGGTTCTGCATGTCGGTCGTCGGAAACCCGTCAATCAGGAAGTTGTTGGAGCGCACCGCGCCGCCGCCCATCGACAGGGAGGAGTTGCCCGACTGATCCTGCATGCGGTTCCAGTGCGCGTTGCCGCTCGCCACCACCGTCGGCTGCAGCGTCGCCATCAGGAAGACGCTGCGGCCCTCCGACGGCAGCTCCTTGAAGTCCGTGCTGGTGAGCGTGCCGCCCTGCGACGCGTTGGTCGTCTCGATGAGCGGCGCGTCGCCCGTGACGGTGATGTTCTCTTCGAGCGCTCCCACCTCCAACTGGATGTCGATGAGGAGGAACTGCTGCGTGCCGACCTGCACGTTCGGGTTTTCGTACGCCTTGAATCCCGGGACCTGCACACGCAGCGTGTAACGCGTCGGGTCGACGGCAGGAAACGAGTACTCTCCGACCTCGTTGGTCACCGTGTCGCGGATCGCTCCGGTCGCTGGATTGATCAGTGCGACGGCCGCACCAGGAATCACCCCCTGGTTGTCCTTGACGGTGCCACGCACGCCGCCCTGGAAGGTCTGCGCACCGGCAATCGTCGGCAGGGTGACAAGTACAAACAGGCAGGTGACGGCGGACGCGAGGCATCGACGGAACATGATGGTCTCCTTAACCAGAGCTTCCCACTCCGTGTCTCCGCGCTGGAGACAACGAGCCGAGCCTAAGCCCGCCACGGGTCGATGTCAATTTGAAGTGGCGGACATGCCTCGCTCGTGACGCACCAATCTCGTTCCGCATAACGGGCTAGGCGCGCACGGCGCGCCTGCGAGGGAGCGGCGCGGGGCGTAGGGGTCCCCGCAAGCGACCGAGCCGGGGTGTGGGGCAGAGCCCCACGTTAATTTGGGTGCTTGGGTGCTTCGGTGCTGGGGGTGCTCGATCATTTCAGCGTGAAGTTGACCGTGACCGCCATGCGGACCGGCACGGCCTGGCCGTTGACGATCGTCGGCTGAAAGTGCCAGTTGCGGACCGCCTGCAACGCGGCTTCGTCGAGCATGGGAATCGATCGCAACACCGTCGCGTCCACCACGTCGCCTGACGGATCGATGACCACTTCCGCGATGACCGTGCCTTTGACACCAGCGGCCTGCGCGTCGGGCGGATAGATCGGCTGATCGAGGCGGGGCGGCGCGGTCAAGCCGCCCCCGACCCGGTACACGCCTTGCTCGTCGGGCCCGCCGGGAGCCGACGACGGCTGCCGTGATTGCGCGGTATCTGCCGTGTGCATCGCGGTCGCGCGCCGCGCGTAGAACTGCGCGAGCATCCTGAACACGTCGGTCTGGTCCGGATGCTGGCGTCTCGCCGCGAGCAGCGTTTCTTCAGCCGCCTCGATGAGCGCGCGATCCTCCTGGGCTTTGGCCAGTCGAAACACGGGGTCGAGCTCCGTCGGACTGAGACCGATGATCTCGCGGAGGACCGATTCGTACTGATCGTACTCGTCCAAGCCCGCGGGCGCGTAGATCCCGGCGAGGCCTTCGAGCGCGGCGAGCTGGTGCTCGGTCCGGAGTGCGAGGCCCGAGGCCCTCCGGTAGTGCCCAGCGGCTCGGTCCAGCTGTCGGCGTCGATCCCCCTCGTCTCTTGCGACTGCCGCCTGCCGCGCCTGTTCTTCGCCCTGGCACAACGCGACGACCGCGCCGCTCGGTCCACCCGCCAGCGCCTGGCTGCAGGCGGACGGGGCGAACACCGCCGACTTGGGCGGCTGGCCCTGCGGTTGGACAACGAGCGTCACCGCTGCGATCAGCTGTGCGACCATCAAGCCTCCGTACGGAGGATTTGACACCGATCCTCCGAGAATGGGCAATTGAATCGGGTAATTGGATAATTGGATAATCGGGTAAGGGGATTGGATAATCACTTCGCTAGCTGCCGTCCAATCTCCTTCAGCTGCCGCCGGGCGGCGGCGTCGAGCTCCGGGTACGTGAGCTTCAGCGAGGTCAGCGCGTCGATGATCGCCTGCGACACGATCAGCCGCGCGTTCTTCTTGTCGTCGGCCGGCACGGCGTACCACGGCGCTTCGGCCGTACTGGTGGCCGACATGCAGGCCTCGTACGCGGCCATGTACTGCCGCCAGAGCCGCCGCTCCTCCAGGTCGCCCACGCTGAACTTCCAGTTCTTGTCCGAGTCCTCGATGCGCGCGAGAAGCCTCTTGCGCTGCTCCTTTTTTGACAGGTGCAGGTAGAACTTGACGATGCGCGTGCCGTTTCGGCCGAGGTGCCGCTCGAAGTCCACGATGGACTGATACCGATCCTTCCAGAAGGGACCGCGCGCGGTGGTGAAGCCGGGAATGCGCTGACCGCGGACGAGATTGGGGTGCACGCGCACGACGAGCACCTCCTCGTAGTACGAGCGGTTGAAGATGCCGATGCGCCCGCGCTCCGGCAGGCAGGTCGTCGTGCGCCACAGGAAGTCGTGATCGAGATCGGTGGCGCTCGGGTGCTTGAAGCTGAACACCTGACAGCCTTGTGGATTGATGCCCGACATCACGTGCTTGAGGACGCCGTCCTTCCCCGCGGCGTCCATGGCCTGGAAAATGAGGAGCAGCGCGTACGAATCCGCCGCGTACAGGCGCTCCTGCAGCTCGCTCAGCTGGTCGACCTGGCGCTCCAGCAATTCCCCGTAATGGTCTTTCGAGTCGTAGACCGGCGCCACGTCGGTCGGGCACCGGGTCAGGCGGAGCCGGGATCCCTGCCGAACGCGGAAGCGGTCGGCATCGATTTTCGTTTTCATGCCGGAGAACTCTAGCAGGATCGGCCCGACGAGACGAGAACCCCCAGCCTCTAGCCTCTAGCCCCTAGCCTCTAGACTAGCCCCCCGGCCTCCAGCCTCCAGCCTCGAGCCCCTCCGGCGGTCGGCCCGGGGTTGGCCAACGAAGCCGCAGAAACCGCGCGCCGTCGGGTGGAACGGGTGTAGAGTGACCCCTGGAAAACTTCTTGTTCTGAGGTCCGGCCCCGCGTGCCGGACCGTCTCAAAAGCGGGGTGAAGCATGGCGCGCACACTGTCTAGACATCTTCTAAAGCCGATGTCCATGCGAACAAGGCAAGTGTTCGGCTTGCTGGTTCTGCTCGGCGGGGGAATCGCATGGCTCACGCCGCGTGCGGCGGGACAGGCGGGAAGCGCTGCCTTTCCCAGCACGGCCGCCGGCGACTGGACGCACTACACGGCCGACGCGCGGGGCAGCAAGTACTCGCCGCTCGATCAGATCAACGCGGCGAATTTCAACAAGCTCGAGGTCGCGTGGCGCTTCAAGACCGACAACCTCGGCACGCGTCCCGAGTACAAGCTCGAAGGCACGCCGCTCGCGATCAAGGGTGTGATCTACACGACGGCCGGCACACGGCGCTCGGTCGTGGCGCTCGACGCGAAGACCGGCGAGCTCATGTGGGCGTACAGCCTGCGCGAAGGCACCCGCGCCGCGATCGCGCCACGGCAGCTTTCGGGCCGGGGCGTCGCGTACTGGACCGACGGCCGGGGCGACGACCGCGTGCTGTTTGTCACGACCGGCTATCGCCTCGTCGCGTTGAACGCGAAGACCGGCCAACCCGTCGCCTCGTTCGGCAGGAACGGCATTGTGGACTTGAAGGAAGGCGCGGTCGTCGGCACGGGCCGCCAGATCGATCTCGAGACCGGTGAGATCGGCGTGCACTCGACGCCGCTGGTGGTCAAGGACACCGTCATCGTCGGATCGTCGATGAAGGAGGGCATGACGGTCGTCACGCACGACAACACGAAGGGCCTGGTGCGCGCGTTCGACGCGCGGACGGGCCGGAGGATCTGGCAGTTCAACACGATTCCGCGGCCCGGCGAATTCGGCAACGAGACGTGGGAAGAGAACTCGTGGGCGTACAACGGGAACACCGGCGTCTGGACGCAGATGACCGCGGATGAAGACGCCGGCCTGGTGTACCTGCCGGTCGAGACGCCGACCTCGGACTTCTACGGCGGGCACCGGCCGGGCAACAACCTCTTTGCCGAGAGCCTTGTGGCCGTCGACCTGAAGACGGGCGTGCGCAAATGGCACTTCCAGTTCGTCCATCATCCGATCTGGAACTTCGACAACTCATCGGCGCCGCTCCTGGCCGATATCAATGTGAACGGCAAGGCGATCAAGGCCGTCGCCTCGCCGAGCAAGCTCGGGTGGCTCTATGTCTTCGACCGCATCACGGGCCAGCCCGTGTGGCCGATCGAGGAGCGGCCCGTGCCGCAGTCCGACGTGCCGGGAGAGAAGACGTCGCCGACGCAGCCCCACCCGACCAAGCCGCCGGCGTACGCGCGCAACTCGCTTCTGCCCGAGTACCTGATCGACTTCACACCGGAGATGCGCGGCCAAGCGCTCGAGTTGCTGAAGCGGTATCGCTGGGAGCAATCGCCGTTTGGCCCGGCGGTCCTTGGCAGCGTCAACGGACGCCTCGGCGGCATCGGCGCGGGCACGGCCACCAACTGGCCCGGCGCCTCCTACGATCCGGAAACGCACACCGTGTATGCGCAAGCCGGCAACAACGGGTTCTCGGCGCGGTCTCTGGCGCCGATGCCGGCGGGGTTCTCCGACATCCGGTACGGGTCGGGCATGGAAGGGCGGCCGTTCCGCGAAGCACTCGGCCCCGGATTTGGCACGGCCGCCGAATCTCCGCTCGCCGGCGGCAGAGGCCGCGGAGCTGCCGCCGAACCGGCGCCTGCGCCCGCGGCGGCTCCGGCGGGCGGCGCGCCTCCAGCTGCCGCCGCAGGCGGAGGCGGCGGTCTGAACATCCAGGGCCTGCCGATCGTGAAGCCGCCGTACGGCGTGCTGTCGGCGATCAACCTCGATCGAGGCGAGTTGAGCTGGCAGGTCCCGCACGGCGATACGCCCGACGCGATTCGCAACCACCCGTTGCTGCGCGGGATGAACATCGGGAAAACCGGCCAGAGCGGCAGCGTCGGCTTGATGGTCACCAAGACGCTCGTAATCCTCGGCGACGGCCAGGTCACCTCGCCGCCGGGTCGGCCGCGCGGCGCGATGCTCCGTGCGTACGACAAGAAGACGGGCCAACAGGTCGGTGAAGTCTGGATGCCGGCGCCGCAAAGCGGGTCGCCGATGACCTATGCGGTCGACGGCCGGCAGTACATCATCATCGCCGTGAGCGGCGGCGCGTTTTCGGGTGAGTACATCGCGTTTGCGCTGCCACAAAACGAAGGGCGGCCGAGTCAGCAGTAGCATAGTCGTGAGTCGATAGAATAGTCGTGAGTCGATAGTCGATAGTCGATGGTCGAGAATCGTGAGTCGAAAGAGGTCATCTGGACGCATTGAGGAGTAGGACGATGACGATGAAGAGAGCTATTCACAGTACGCTTCTGCTGGCGTTTCTCGTCGGGGCGGCCATGCTGATCATGCCGCGGGTGTCGGGCCAGACGCCCTCCGGGTTCCCGAGCACCAAGAACGGCGAGTGGTGGCACTACACGGCCGACAACACCGGGTCGCGCTTCATGCCGCTCGATCAGATCAACGGATCCAACTTCAACCAGCTCGAGGTCGCGTGGCGCTTCAAGACCGACAGCCTCGGGCCGTTTCCGGAATACAAACTCGAAGGCACGCCGCTGATGGTCAAGGGCACGATCTACACGACCGGCGGCACGAGACGCTCGGTGGTCGCGCTCGACGCGAAAACGGGCGAGCTCCAATGGGTCTACAGTCTGCGTGAGGGCCGCCGCGCCGCGGTGGCGCCCAGGCAGCTCTCAGGCCGCGGCGTGTCGTACTGGACCGACGGCAAGGGTGACGATCGCGTCGTGTTCGTCACGACGGGCTTCCGGCTCGTCGAGCTCAACGCCCGGACCGGCCAGCCGGTACAGTCGTTCGGCAAAGCCGGAATCCTGGATCTCAAGGACGGCGTGCAGGTCGGCAACAACCAGCAGATCAACCTGGAAACGGGCGAGATCGGCGTGCACTCGACGCCGACGATCGTGCGAGACATCGTGATTATCGGCTCGGCATTCCGCGAGGGCGCGACCGTGTCGACGCACAACAACACGAAGGGGCTCGTGCGCGGGTTCGACGTCCGAACGGGCAAGAGGCTCTGGACGTTCAACACCATTCCGCGGCCGGGGGAGTTCGGCGCCGAGACGTGGGAAGAAAACTCGTGGGCGTTCAACGGCAACGTCGGCGTGTGGACGCAGATCAGCGCCGACGCCGACGCCGGACTGGCGTACCTCCCCGTCGAGACGCCGACCTCCGACTTCTACGGCGGCCACCGGCCAGGCAACAACCTGTTCGCCGAAAGCCTGGTCGCCGTGGACATCCGCACCGGCCAGCGCAAGTGGCACTACCAGCTCGTGCACCATCCGCTCTGGAATTTCGACAACTGCTGCGCGTCGCTGCTGGCGGACATCACCGTGGACGGCAAGGCCATCAAGGCCGTGGCGCAGCCGAGCAAGATCGGTTGGCTGTACGTGTTCGATCGGATCACGGGTCAGCCGGTGTGGCCGATTGAAGAGCGGCCGGTCCCGCAGTCCGACGTGCCCGGAGAGAAGACCTCGCCGACGCAGCCGCACGTGACGAAGCCGCCGCCGTACGCGCGCACGCACATGCGGGTACCGGACGATCTGATTGACTTCACGCCGCAGCTCCGCCAGCGGGCGCTCGAGGTCATCAAGCGCTATCGATACGAGCCGTCGCCGTTCATGCCGCCGGCGCTCGGCACCGTCGCCGGCCCGCGGTTCGGGGCGATCAACGCGTCGACGGCCACCAACTGGCCCGGCTCCGCCTACGATCCGGAGACGCATACGGTGTTCGCGCAGGCCGGGAACACGGGAGCGTCGGCACGCTCGCTCGTCGCGCCGCCCACGGGCTTCACCGACATCCGCTACGTCTCGGGGATGGCCGGGCGTCCCTTCCGGGAGGTCTTCGGACCGGGGGATTGCTGCGCGGCAGATGCGGGACGCCGGACGGCCGGGGATCGACAGGCCGAGCAGCCGAACGCACCGGCGGCGCCAGCGGCCCCGGTGGCCGATGCCGCTACTGTCGCCGCGGCCAACGCCGGGCTCAGCGTCGAGGGTCTCCCGATCACGAAGCCGCCCTACGGCGTGCTCTCGGCGATCAACCTCGATCGCGGCGAGCTCGTCTGGCAGGTGCCGCACGGCGACACGCCCGACAACATCCGCAACCACCCGCTGCTGCGCGGCATGAACATTCCCAAGACGGGCCAGGCCGGCACCTCGGGCGTCGGCTTGATGGTGACCCGCACGCTCGTCGTCATGGGCGATCCGCAGGTGACGACACCACCGGGACGTCCGCGCGGCGCGATGCTGCGGGCCTACGACAAGAAGACAGGCCAGGAAGTCGGCGCGCAACTGCTGCCGGCTCCGCAAAGCGGCTCGCCGATGACCTACATGGTCGACGGCCGTCAGTTCATCATCGTCGCCGTCGCGGGCGGCGCCGTGACAGGCGAGTACATCGCCTATGCGCTGCCACAGACTAGTCGTTAGTCGTTAGTCGTTAGTCGTTAGAAGACCTGTCAGGGCAAAGAGCACAGGGCCGAGGGTTGAGGGAAGGGTCGAGGGACCGCCCTTCGCCCTTTGCCCTTTGCCCTTTGCCCTTTGCCGTCTGCCCTTGCCCCCACCCCCACATTGGCGCGATAATCTTTCGCCGCACTTTTCGTGGAGCCTTTCCTCGTCACTGATCGGATCGGATGGGAGTGAGATATGAAGCGTAAAGGGTTCGCCAGTCTCGCGTTGCTCGTCGCACTTGGGGCGGCGGCCGTAGTCGTTTCGCCGCGGCTTTCGGGCCAGGCGACCGGTCAGCCGAGCACCAGGAACGGCGAGTGGCCGATGTACACGGCCGACTTGCGAGGCAGCAAATATTCGCCGCTCGATCAGATCAACGCGACGAATTTCAGCAAGCTGGAAGTCGCGTGGCGGTTCAAGACCGACAGCCTCGGCCCGCGCCCCGAGACCAAACTCGAAGGAACGCCGCTGATGGCCAAGGGCATCATCTATACGACGGCCGGCACGCGCCGGGCGGTGGTGGCGCTCGACGGGAAGACCGGCGAGATGAAGTGGATGCACAGCCAGGACGAAGGCGAGCGCGCCACGCGCTGGGCGCCGCGCCAGTTGTCGGGCCGCGGACTCTCCTACTGGACGGACGGCCGGGGCGACGAGCGGATCTTCTACGTGACGACCGGCTACCGGCTCGTGTCTCTCAACGCGAGGACGGGACAGCCGATCGCCTCGTTCGGCACGCGCGGCGTCGTCGACCTCAAGGTCGGCGTGGTGATCGGGAAAGACTCGCAAATCGATCTCGAGCGAGGCGAAATCGGCCTGCACTCGACACCGACCGTGGTCAACGACACGATCATCGTCGGGTCCTCGATGTTCGAGGGGCTCGGCTACCGCTACAGCACGAACTCCAAGGGCCTGGTTCGCGCGTTCGACGTGAAGACCGGCAAGCAGCTCTGGCGCTTCAACACGATTCCGATGCCTGGCGAGGTCGGCAACGAGACCTGGGAGAATGGCTCCTGGGAGTGGAGCGGCAACGTCGGCGTGTGGACGCAAATCACCGTCGATCCCGAGGCGAATCTGGTGTACCTGCCGGTGGAAACCCCGACCATCGACGAGTACGGCGGCAACCGGCCCGGCAACAACCTCTTCGCCGAGAGCCTCGTCGCGGTCGATCTGAGAAATGGACAGCGCAAGTGGCACTTCCAGTTCGTGCACCATCCGCTCTGGGACCACGACCTGTCGTCGGCGGCGCTGCTCATCGACGCCACGATCGACGGCAAGCCGCGCAAGCTCGTGTCGGTCCCAACCAAGCAGGGCTGGCTCTATACGTTCGACCGGATCACCGGCCAGCCGATCTGGCCGATGCCGGAAACACCGGTCCCGCAGTCGGATATCCCGAACGAGAAGACGGCGGCGACGCAGCCGATTCCCTCCAAGCCGCCGCCGTACTCCCGCACGTTTGTCGGCCTCGACGATCTGATCGACTTCACGCCGGCGCTCCGCGCGCAGGCGCTCGAGAACCTCAAGAAGTATCGCTGGGAGCAGGTGCCCTTTGTGCCTCCCGTGGCGCCGGGATCGAAGTACCTGGGAGCGGTCAACATCGCCAATACGGGCGGCGGCATCAACTGGCCGGGCGCATCGTTCGATCCGGAAACGGCCACCTTCTACGGTCAGGCCAGCAACTCGTCGGTCACCACGGCCAGCTTCAGCCAGGAGGAGTTCGACCAAATCCGTGTCGAGAACCAGACCAGGCGGCTGCCTCGCTGGGAGGCCGAACCGAACTACGGACTCGGGCGCGGCCGCGGCGCGGGCGGCGGTGGCGGTCGTGGGGCGGAGCCCGGGGGTCGGGGCGTGCCAGGGGCGCCAGGGGCGCCCGGCGCCGCACCGGCGGCCGGCGGGTTTGGCGGAGGCGGCGGCAGAGGCGGCTTGACTGTGGGCCTCGACGGCCTGTCGATCGTGAAGCCGCCCTACGGCGTGCTCTCGGCGATCGATCTCAACACGGGCACGCTGAAATTCCAGGTGCCGCACGGCGACACACCGGATGCGGTCCGCAACCACCCGCTGCTTCGCAGCATGAACATCCCGAAGACGGGGCAGGGCGGCAGCGTGGGCCTCATGGTCACCAAGACGCTCGTCGTCGTGGGCGATCCACAGGTCACCGCGCCGCCCGGACGCGCGCGCGGCGCGATGCTGCGGGCCTACAACAAGCAGACCGGCGAGCAGGTCGGCGAAGTGTTGATGCCCGCGCAGCAAAGCGGTTCGCCGATGACGTATTCGATCGACGGGCGGCAGTACATCATCGTCGCGGTCAGCGGCGGCAACTACACGGGCGAGTACCTGGCGTTCGCGCTGCCGCAGAGCGAGATTCGTCCGACGACGGGGCAGGGACAGCAGTAGTCGTTAGTCGTTAGTCGTTAGTCGTTAGTCGAGAGGGCCCGCACCGCCGCGGGCCCTTTCTTTGTCCGCGGCGATCCTTGTTAAGATATAGAAGCGCTGTAGAAGCGCCGGTCCAATTTTTTGCCCTGACGTGGGCGAGGTCACATGAAGATCAAACTGGCAATCGCGATGCTCCTCGGGTTGGCGGCGGCTACGTATCAATCTGTGGCGGCCCAGGAAAAGTCGCAGTGGGACGGCGTGTACTCAGAGGACCAGGCCAAACGCGGCGAGCCGCTCTACCAGGAGCACTGCTCGAGCTGCCACGGCGCCGACATGGCCGGCGGCGAGATGGCGCCGGGCTTGACGGGCGGCGAGTTCGCCGCGAACTGGAACGAGCTCACGCTCGGCCAGCTCTTCGACCGGATGCGCACGTCGATGCCGCAGAACAACCCGGGCAGCCTGAGCCGGCAGCAGAACGCCGACGTCCTGGCATTCATGCTGTACAAGGGCACCGCGCCGGCCGGGGCAACCGAGCTGGCGACGCAGTCCGAAGTGTTGGGCACGATCAAGTTCGTCGGAATGAAACCCGAGGGGAAATGACCGAGGATTTGAGGATTTGGGGATTTGAGGATTTGAGGATTTGAGGATTTGAGGATTTGAGAATCTACGCGGCGCGCAGCTTGTGCGCGAGACGGTGCAGGAACAGCCCCACATCGGTCACGATGCCGATCGTTTGCGACGACCCGCGGTCGGCCAGCTTGGTGACGACCGCGGGGTTGATGTCCACGCACACCATCTTCACCCACGACGGGAGCATGTTCCCAACCCCGATGCCGTGCAGCATGGTCGACAGCGACAGCACCAGCTTGACGTCGTCGAGGACAGCGGCATAGCGGTCCTGCGCGGCGCGCAGATCCATGATCGTGTCGGGCAACGGTCCATCGTCGCGGATTGAGCCCGCGAGCACGTACTCAACCTCGTGGCGGATGCACTCGTACATCACGCCCGACTGCAGCACGCCTTGCTGTACCGCCTGCCGGAGACCACCCACGCGACAGATGGTGTTGATCGCGCGCATGTGGTGACGATGGCCGCCCTCGATGGCCATCCCCGTATCGAGATCCACGCCCAGGGAGGTCCCAAACAGCGCCTGTTCCACGTCGTGCACGGCCAGGGCGTTGCCGGCGAGGAGGACGTCGACGTAGCCTTCGCGAATCAACTCCTGAAAGTACGGCGAGCCGCCCGTGTGGACGACCACCGGTCCGGCCACGACTGCGATGCGCCCGCCCTCGGCCTTGACGTCGCGCATCATCGCCGCAATGCGCGACACGCCAACCTCGACCCGCCGTTCGGACGAGATCTCGTTCGTCATGAAGGCGAACCCAAGCCGATCGCGGTCGCGGAACTCCGGCATCACGCGGATGCCGGCCACGCCGCACACCACCGCGTCGCCCGTACGGACGTCGCGCAGCTTGCGGCACAGTGCCTTCCCCCTGGCGACGACGACGACCGCGTCCATGCGCTGGTGCTGCACGTCGATCCACTTGCCCTTGAGCCGCACCAGCGTGCGGTGATTGGTGGTCGAGTAGAAATCGTCGGGCACGCAGCCGTCGCGCTCCGCGTCCCTGAGCAAGGCATCGTGCTGATCAGCCAGGCGGCAGCCGAGCGCGACGAGCTCTTCGAGTACTTCGCCGAGCGCTTGTTCGGTAGGAGCCGAAATCCGCATCGAAATCGCCGACGGCTCGTCGTTGCTTCGCCCGATCTTGAACTCGAGGACTTCGAACGACGCGTGGCGCCGGACAACGGTGTCGAACACGACGTTGAGGATTTGCGAGTCGATCAGGTGGCCCTCGGCCTCGACGACCTCGGAAAACGCCTGCGATGTCGAACGGGGAGACGCCATCTCAGGCGAAAATCGGCAATGACAGCGGGGCCTGCACGTGGAAGTCGCTCTGGGCGACCTCGGCCAGCGCGCGATCGAGGACCGATTCGGAGCACTCTTCGAGCGTCGTCACGAACGGCAGCCGATCCTTCCGGAACTTCGGCAGCTGGAGCACGCCCTCGATGTTGATCCCGTAGCGCGCATAGGCGGCGGTCACCTGCGCCAGGATGCCCGGCTTGTCGTTGACCGTGAAGCGGACGTAATGCGGCGCGACGAAGTCGCCGCTCACGATGTGAAATGGCGTCGGCTCGCTCGGGGGCGCCGCCTCGCCCGCCGCACGCCGAACCGACAGCACGTCGGACACGACGGCCACGGCCGTGGGCGACCCCCCGGCGCCGTGCCCCGAGAAGGATGTCTCGCCGCCGAAGACCCCGCGCACCGTCACGAGGTTCTGGCTGCCCGCGTTCTGTCCGAAACCCGACGAGAGCGGCACGAGCGCTGGACGCACCGCCGCAAACACCGCGCCGCTGTCTTCGACTGATGCGCGCGCGATCTGCCGGATCGTACACCCCAGCTGACGCGCGTACTCGAAATCGACGGGCTCGATCGGACGAATAGACCGCGTCGCGATGTCGGTCACCCGCACCGGGCGGCGCAGGCCGACGGCGGCGATGATCGCCAGCTTGGCGGCGGCGTCCGCGCCGTCGAGGTCTTCGGTCGGATCGGCTTCGGCATAGCCCGCTTTCTGCGCCTCGGCCAGCGCGTCGCCGAACGAGACCGCGTCCGCCTGCATACGGCTCAAGATGTAGTTGCACGTGCCGTTCAGAATGCCGCGCACCTCGACCAGCCGGTCCCCGGCCAGGCCCTCCTGCAGGGCGCGCAGCACCGGAATGCCGCCGGCCACCGACGCCTCGAACCGCACCTCGCGTCCCTGCGCGCGCGCCAGGTCGAGGAGCTCCGTGCCGTAGTGCGCCATCAGCTGCTTGTTGGCGGTCACCACCGACTTGCCCGCGAGCAGGGCGCTCCGCACCCATTCGTACGCCGGATGAAGTCCGCCGACGAGCTCGACGACGATGTCGGCGTCCGACGCAAGAATGTCTTCCACCACGTCGGTCCAGCGGACCGACGCGGGCACCCAGTCGACGCGCTTGGCGTCGACGTTGCGGTTGAAGATGTGCGTCAGCTGTACCTGTGGCACTTCGCCGCTGCACAGAATGCGCGCGACCGCCTGGCCGACAGTGCCGAACCCAAGCAGTGCCACGCGGGAGCCGGATGGCTTGGCCATAAGAGTCGTTAGTCGCTAGTCGTTAGTCGCTAGTCGCTGGTCGCTGGTCGCGAGACGCTCGTCGTTGGTCGTTAGTCGTTCCCGCGGCAGCGGGCGGTCGCACTCGTCGACGCGGCAGCGACTATATCAGACGCCGCAGCCTTAGGACCCGTCCTCTGCCCTTTGCCCTTCTGCCCTTTGCCCCTTGCCCCTCTGCCCTTTGCCCCTCTGCCCTTTGCGCTCGTAATATGTGCCGTGCCTCGCTTCAAGCTGACGATCGAGTACGCCGGCACGCGCTACAGCGGCTGGCAGATTCAGAAAAATGCGCGCACGGTCCAGGGCGAGATCGATCGCGCGGTCCGCGCGGTGACAGGACGCGGCGACTTCGAGCTGTACGGATCGGGTCGCACCGATGCGGGCGTGCACGCGCTGGCCCAGGTGGCGCACCTCGACGTCAGCACGAGTCTCACCGCCGAGGCGCTCGTCCCACGTCTCAACGACGAATTGCCGTCCGACATCAATGTGCTTCGGGCAGCGGTGGTGCCCCACAGATTTCACGCCAGGCACGACGCGGTGGCACGGCGATACGTCTATCAGATCGCCAGACGCCGGACGGCCTTCGCCAAGCCGTTTGTCTGGTGGGTGCGCGAACCGCTCGATCTGACCCGGATGCGCGAGGCCGCCGCGGCGTTTGTCGGCATGAAGGATTTTCAGTCGTTTGCGGCGATGGACGACGACGAACGGGCAGGCGGGGCACCAAGCGTGGCGCGCAGGGCTGGCGGGACCGAAGGA
Source organism: Acidobacteria bacterium RIFCSPLOWO2_02_FULL_65_29 (assembly GCA_001767435.1). Taxonomy (GTDB): domain Bacteria; phylum Acidobacteriota; class Vicinamibacteria; order Vicinamibacterales; family CAVVIG01; genus 2-02-FULL-65-29. The sequence continues at coordinate 45,326 of MEKT01000101.1, forward strand.
GCGCGTACACCGGACCGAAAGTCGACGCTCGTGCTGGTCGAGCGTCTCGACGTGGTCGAGGCCGGCGATCTGGTGCTCGTCGGCATCGAGGGCTCGCACTTCCTGTGGAAGATGGTGCGGCGAGTGGTGGGGGTCCTCGTGGAAATTGGACGCGGCGGGCTGGCACCGTCGGCGGCGGCGGGCTTTCTCCTCGAGTCGTCTGGCGCACCGGCGCGTCTCACCGCACCGGCGTCTGGATTGTTTCTCGAGCGCGTGTGGCACCAAGGAGACGCCCGCGACGTGCCGCTCCGCGCTGCGACGCCGCTCTACGACGTCGGATCGAGGCGAACGCCGAGCACGAGCCGCACGACCTCGCGGTAGCTGCCGCGTCCGGCCTCGACGCGGTTCGCTTTCAGATACCGATCGTACACGTGCCAGCCGGCGTCGGCCACGATCGGACGGATGTTGCGGCGCGCGCGCTCGAACGCCGCGCGCAGGTCCGCGCGCGGACCCGCATCGAGGCGGGCGCTCACTTCCTGTCGATCAGCGTCCCTCAACCCAGCGACGACCTCCTGGTAAAGGAACATCCAGCCGCTGTATTGTGCGGCCACCGATCCTTTCGTACACGTCAGCCAGCCGACGAAGTTGGCCTCTCCTTCGTCGGCGAATCCGGCCAAGTGGCTCCATTCGTGCGCGATGACGTGAGATCGCTCGAAGGGCACGAGGTCGCTGACGACGAGCGTCTCGAGGAAGTAGGGATCGGTCATGCCCGCCACGCCGGCGGCCTTGAAGTACGAATCGAGTATCGACTGCTTCGGCCGACCCGGACGCGCCGGTCTTGCCACCCCGAGCGCGCGCTGCGCATCGGCGAACGCCCGCGCCAGAGAAGGATCGACGGGTTGGGCCATCACATCGCCTGCGTGAGCACTCGGAAAGAGTGCGTTGATCCTTTCGACGGCGCTGATCGCCAACGCGTGGGCGGCTTGGGGCGACACTCCGGCCGGATCGAAGCGGACCTTTTCGATCAGCGGAAGCCGCCGGTAGTTCAGACCCCACGTCGCGAAGAAGGCCAGGGACAAGACCGCCAACGCCAGTGTCACTCGGACCAGCCAGTTGATGCCTGGCACTCGCAAGCCGGTTGTTCTGGCCATGACGATCGCTCGGGCGGTCTGCCATGCGAACCACGCCGCGCCGGCGAGGAGGAACACGTCGACCAGCGCAATCGACGTACGGTTCGAGAGGCCCGTCACGGCGCGCTGCACCAGCGGGAAGAGCGCGCTCGAATAGTACCGCTCGACCGCCGCGGAGGGCAGCGGCGCGAGTGCGGCGGCGACCGCAAGCGCGATCACCGTGATCGAGGCCGCTCGCCAGAGCCTGGCTCCTTTAAACATCGTCTAAAGCTCGTCTAAAGCCATGATCGTGACTTTCACCGACCCAGAGGCTTCGTTTCCTCGTCGGTTTGAGGCGCGAGCTTCGTTACTCGGCCTTCAGCTCGCGGCGGAAGAACGCCAGCGTCTTGGCCCAGGCGTCTGCCGCCGAGGCCGCGTCGTGCACCTCTGGCCGCGTGTCGTTGAAGAAGGCGTGCTGCGCGTGGGCGTAGGTGTGAAACTCATGGCGCTTGCCGAGCGCGGTCAGCTGGCGATCGAGCTCGGCCACGATCACCGGGGACACGAACGAATCCTTGCCGGCATAGATGCCAAGCACTGGCGCCTCGAGCGACGCGAGATCGGGCTTCACATTTGGATGGCCGCCATAAAACACCGCGCACGCGCCCACAGACCGGTTGGCGCATGCCGCGTACAACGATAGAGCGCCGCCCATGCAGAAGCCGATCGTTCCCACTTTCCCGCCGATCACGGTGGGGAGCGATCGGAGATGCGCGACCGCGCCAGCCAGGTCGCGAGCCGCCTCGTCTATCCGCAAGCTCATCATCAACTTGCCCGCTTCATCGGGGGACGTTGCGCTCTTTCCGCGATAGAGATCCGGCGCCAGCGCCACGAAACCCGCATCGGCGAACCGGTCGCTCAGCCGTTCGATATGGGGCACGAGGCCCCACCACTCCTGTATGACGATCAGGCCGGGTCCCGGCGTGGCCGGCCTCGCCAGGTAGCCAGAAACCAAGTCGCCGTTGCTCTTGAATTCGACTCGTTCACCCATATCGCCTCCGTGTAGTGGTCAAGTTCTTGGCCGCCATATTTGCCTTCGGTCGAATTTGACTACTGTGTCCTAAAGAGTCATAATATTTTTCTCGTCCTGGCGTTCAGATCGGCCGATAATCATGGCCGTGGGGCTTAGTATGCACCGTCTCCAGGCGGTTGGAATCAGCCTGCTGGCCGCGTCGATGTCAGCGATCGTCGCGACCGGCCAAACGCCGGAGTCGTCGCCGCTTGCGACGACTCGCCTCACGCCGGCACGGGTCCCGCGCGTGCTTCCGGGCACTCGCGAGTCGGCGTTCACGACTATCCACGGCAACGCGCTCGACTTTACCAACAACGCGCTGCCCGACAACAGGGTGCGCTTGCGTGACGCTCGCTTCGGCGGCATCGTGGAGTCGCAGGTCACCGACAAAGCCGGCATGTTTTCGTTCCGCTCGCTCGACCCCGGTACCTATGTGGTGGAGCTTGTCGCCGAGGATCGCGCGGTGCTGGCGGCGAGCCAGCTGCTGAGCATTGGCGCGGGCGAAGTGCTGTTGGCCGTGGTCAAGCTGCCGCTCAGGATTCCCGCACTCGGCGGATTACTCGCTCATACCGCGCAGCAAGCCGCAGCCGTCACATCGGCCGCGGCAGCCTCCGGTGTCCTGTCGACGAGCGTGACGGGTGTCGATGCGAGCGCCCGGTAGTTTCGGTTGCGGCTGATGAGCGAGTCGTCACCCGCCCACCCGACGCCTGCGAGCGCACCGACCTCTTCGGGAGCGCCCCGAGCGCCCCAGCCGCTCACCTACGCCGTCGACAAGGACGTGCACATCCTCGATCGGCTGGCGGTGGTCTACCGCTACAAGCGGATCGCGCTGTCGGTCTTCCTCCTCACCGCGCTCGCCCTGATGATTCAGGGGTACTCGGGAGAGCAGGTGTTCCAGGCCAAGGCGCAGGTGCTCATCGAAGACGAGCGCTCGACCGCCATGCCCGGGATCGCGGCGGCCGACTACTACCAGGATCCGATTCCCTACTACAACACGCAGTACCGGATTCTCCGCGGCCGCGATCTCGCGCGGCGCGTGGTCAAGCGGATCGACTTGCAGAACGTGGCCGAGTTCAACGGCACGGCCAAGCCGGCCGAGACGCCGGTCACGAAGGCGCGAGACGCCGGCGACCGGCTGCTCCGGTTCCTCGCGCGCACGCCAACGCCGATCGCGGAAGTGCCGAAACCCGACGAAACCGCCGACGAATCGGCGCTCGTGAGCAGGTTCCTCGGCCGCGTCCAGGTCGTGCCGGTCGCGGAGAGCAAGCTGGTCGACGTCTACTTCACCTCGGCCGACCCCCAGTTCGCGGCGACGGCGGCCAACGCGCTCGCCGACGAGTACGTCGCGTCCAATCTCGAAGTGAAGATGCAGGGCACGCAGAGCATGCTCGACTGGCTCGAGAAGGAAGTGGCGACCCAGCAATCGAAAGTCGAGCAGAGCGAACGCGATTTGGCCGAATATCGCGACCGCGAGAACGCGATGTCGCTCGACGAGAAGAACAACATCGTCTTGTCGCGGTTGAACGCGCTGAACGATGCGGTGCTGCGGGCCCGCACGACGCGGATAGAAAAGGAATCGGTCAACAATCAGATCAAGTCGCTGGGCACAACGCCGGTCGATTCGATTCCGGCCATCGCGCAGAACGCCCAGGTGCAGCTGCACAAAGCACAGCTCTCCGAGCTGCAGCGGCAGAAGGCGCAGCTGTCGGAGCGGTACGGCGAGAAACATCCGGACATCATCAACGTCAACGCGCGGCTGGGCGACGAACAGCGCCAGCTCGACCTGGAAACCGCCAAGGCGCTGCAGACGGTCAGGAACGAGTACGAGCGCGCGGTGCTCGAGGAGCGCACGTTCGCCGCGAACCTCGAGGAAGCGAAGAAGGACGTCCAGGATCTGGGCCGCAAGAGCGTCAGCTACAACGTCCTCGAACGCGAGGCCCGAAGCAACCGGACGGTCTACGAGTCCCTGCTCCAGCGCGAAAACGAGCTTCGGGTATCGAGCAACAGCCGCGCCAACAACGTCCGCGTCGTCGAGCGCGCCGAAGTGCCGGCGGGCCCGCTGACGCCGACCGGGCGCCGCACGTGGCTGCTGTCGTTTGCCGTCGGGCTCGTGGCGGCCATCTCGGTGGCCTACGGTCTCGACTACATGAACGACACGATCAAGACACCGGAAGACGTCACGCGAATGCTGAAAATGACGTTCCTCGGCCTGATCCCGTCGGTTCGAGGGGACAAGCACCCGGTGCTCGCCTCGTCGCACGCGCCGCACGATTTCAGCGAGGCATTCCGCAGCTTGCGGACCTCGATTGCCTCCCGTTATCCGGGCGAAGGCGCCAAGACGATGATCGTCACGAGCGCGCAGCCGCTCGAGGGCAAGACCACGACGGCGGCCAACATCGCGATGGCCCTCGCGTACGGCGGCGCTCGCGTGCTGCTGATCGACGCCGACATGCGCCGGCCGGGCCTCCACCGGTCGCTGCGTCTGACGAACGACCGCGGGTTGTCGCAGATTCTGACCGGTCAGGCCCGCGTGCGCGACGTCATCCAGCGGACCGTCGACCCGAATCTGCTGGCCATCACAGCCGGACGAACGCCGGCCAACCCCTCGGAGCTCTTGTCGTCGGAGCGCATGAAGACGCTCATCACGAACCTGCGGCACGGGCCGTTCGACTGGATCGTGATCGACACGCCGCCGGTACTGGCCGTGACCGACGCCGTGATCCTCGCGCCGATGGTGGCCGGCGTGACCTTCGTGATCGGCGCCGAAATGACGAGACGGCGGCTGGCCGAGCGCGCGCTCGAAACGATCCTGGCCAGCCATCCGAAGATGGTCGGTGTCGTCCTCAACAAGGTCGACTTCGCGCGGAACAAGTACTACTATTCGCGCTACTACGGACACCAGTACAAGAGCTACTACGCGCGGGTCGGCTAGTGGCCGCTCCGGCCACGCGGTTGCGCTGGTCGCCCTGGCCGGCTGGGCGCTCTTTGCCTTTGCCGGCGCCTATCGCTGGACCGTTGTCCCCCTCATGGCCGGCGCCGCGATTCTGGCCGCCTTCGTTCGTCCGTCACTCTTTCGCCCGCCACATCGCCTGGTCGACGCGTCGATCGTGGCGTGCCTGCTGGTCACGGGTGCGCAGCTGATTCCGCTGCCGCTCGCCGTGCGCGCAGCCATCTCCCCCGCCGCGGCGGAGGTCGAACGCCAGCTCCTCTTCGATGCCGGCGCATCCACCCGTCCGCTGTCGCTCGACGCGGCGTCGACGCTCTGGGCGCTGGCGAGTGGGACGGCCATGGCATTGATCTTCTGGAGCGCGCGCTCTGTGTTTGCGCGCGGCGCGGGACTCCGCGTGGTGGCGCGGTGGACGGCCTGGTTCGGGCTCGCCTTGGCCGCCGTCATGTTCGTCCAGCGGGCGGCGACGCCCGGGCTGATCTACGGCTTCTGGACGCCGATGACCAGGGCATCCCATCCGACTCCGCTCGGCCCGTTCGTCAACCGAAACGACATCGCCACGTGGCTGATGCTCGCGTGTCCGCTCGTCGTTGGGTACCTCATGGCACGGTGGTCGTCTCGGGTGGCGCGGCCGGGCGGTCGCCGCAACATCGAGACGTTCGTCGATTCGCGGGCGCTCTGGCTCGGCATGTCGGCCTGTCTGATGATTGCCGCGCTTCTGGCGTCGCTGTCGCGGTCGGGCCTGTTCGGCGCCGCCGTGGCCGTCTGCGTGTTCGCCCTTCTGGCGCGCCGGCGCGTGTCGGGCCGTCGCCTCGGCTGGAGCCTGGCCGCCGTCGGCCTCGCCGTGGCGGTCGCCACGATGTACGTGAATCTCGACGCGCTCGCGCAGCGGATCAGCGACACCCTGCCGTCAAATCTCGGGGGGCGCCTCGCCGTGTGGCGCGAGACGTGGCCGATGGCGCGCGACTTCCCGCTCACGGGCATCGGTGTCGGGGCGTTCGAGCGCGGCATGCTGGTCTACCAGCAGAGTACACGGCTGATCTTCTTCAATCACGCGCACAATGAGTACCTGCAGGTGCTGGTCGAAGGCGGGTGGCTGCTCGCGGCGCCGGCCGCGATTGCGATCGTTGTGGGCTGGTGGGGTGTGCGAGCGCGGCTTGGATCGGATCGCACGCCGATGTTCTGGGTACGGGTCGGAGCGGCGAGCGGGTTGGCGGCCGTCGCGGCGCAAAGCCTCTGGGACACGGGCCTCCGGATGCCGGCCAGCGCGGTACTGTTCGCGATCGTCGCGGCGGCCGCGCTCCACGACGATCCAGCACCAGACATCTTCTAAAGCCCCTGTCCCTACGAATGAAGCAAGTCTTGGGTTTTAACAGTTAGGCGCGCACGGCGCGCCTGCGAGGGAGCGGCGCGGGGCGTAGGGGTCCCCGCAAGCGACCGAGCCGGGGTGTGGGGCGGAGCCCCACGTGAGCTCGTTTGCGCGGCTGTAGACCGTCTGTCAGAATCGCTCGGTGTCGTCGAGCGCGAAGCCGTTCTCGCCTGCTGGGTCGGCCCGAGCGCTTGGGTACGCTCTGCTCTGGCACAGCGCCGACGCGCTCGCGCGCGCCGCGAACGGCTGTCTGTATCTCGCCGCGGGTTTTCTCCGTCAGAACGAGCTTCAGGCCGCCAGCGCCCTTCGGTGGGTGAACTTCGGCGTGTCGGCCGCCGGCGACGCCGAGATCGGCCTCACACCGTCCGAGCGGCGTCTCTACCTCGAGGTGCTTCATCCAGCCGATCGCGTGCTCCTGGTCGGATGCGGCACCGGACGCGATCTGATCGGTCTTTGCGAGTTGGGTTTCGAGGTCACGGGCATCGACCAGGCGGCAGAGCTGGTCGAGATTGCGCGCCAGAACCTCGCGCGTCGCGGACTCACGGCGAGCGTGGCTCTGGAGCGGGCCGAAGACATCGAGCTACACGACCAGTACGACGCGATCGTGTTCTCCAACGGCTGCTATTCGTTCCTGCGGCCGTCGGCCTCGCGCGTCGGCATGCTCGCTCGCATGAAATCCCGCCTGTCGAACGGCGGCCATGTCGTCATCGCGTACACCGCGTTCGCGAGGCCATCGGCGCTGTCCGTGCGGTTGACGGACATCAGCGCGCGCCTGAGCGGTGCGGACTGGCGACCTGAACGCGGCGACTGCTTTTCGCGCGATCATCTCGGCCGTCGTGTCCTCCGGTACGAGCACGCGTTCCGCCCCGACGAGGTGGCCGCGGAATGCGCGGCCGCTGGACTCAGGGGCATCCGCGACGATCCCGGCGATCCGCCGCTTCGCTTCCTAGTGGCCGTTCCCTGACTGGCAGGCTCGGACGCCCTTCGAAGTCCGCGAGCAGCGTATCGCACACGTCAGACAACGCCGAAAGCCTGCGAGGGTAGATCAAGCGACGAACGGCCACGTCGTTCACCAGACGCGCAGCAAGGGCGAACTGGTTCGCGGAGCGCTCCCGATCGAGCGCAATCAGATTGAAGAGCCCTCGGATCACGCCGAGAAACGCTTCCCGGCCGAGCAGAGGTTCGACACGCGCTCGACAAGAGCGAGCGTCTCCGACGGGCCTCGACAGCACATAGATCGCCCTGAGTGGAACGGGGCGACCCAGGGCCTGACCTGTGCCGAGCGGCAAGACGAGCTTCGGCGTCTGGTGATGCATCGGAACGCCTTCCGCGCGCGATCCCAGGAGCTTGGAGGCCACCGACGGAAACAACTTGATCCGGGGAACTCCGGGCTGCACGAGCCATCGCCCGAGCCGTCGTTTCAAGGCCACGACATCATCGGTGAGGACGGGGAATCCTCGGGAGAGGAGCGCGGCGCCAAGCGTGGATTTCCCAGCGCCGCAGTCGCCCAGGAACACAACAGCCTCGCCGTCAATCACGCTGGCGGTGCCGTGCAGGGGCTCGACGCCCAGGGCGACGAGCGAGCAAGACAGGACCTGGCCGATCAGGTAGACGTCGAACGAGCCCGCGGTGGCGTGCTCCAGGCGGCGGTAGAGGATGCGACGGCCCTCAGGGGAAACCAGGAACTCGAACAGTCCGCGCCAACGCAGGTAGACGCCGCCGCCGGCCAGCCGGCGAGCGCAAAACCAGCCTGGCTGGCGCCGATCGGCGGCGGCCTCGCGGCGCGCGATCGCAAATCGATCCGCAGGCGCGTGCATGATCCGGACGTCGGGCCGGGTCGTCGGCCCGGCGCGCCGGCAGGAGAGCGAGAGGGTACTGGCCAGGGAGAGGCCGTACACGCGATAGCTGGTGGTGGAGGCCGCGATCCTTTTACGGCGCGGCCGTCGTCCTCGTCTTGGGACTGCCACCATCAGCCCTGTTGCCACCCTTCGTCATCGTCAGCGTCTTGAGGTCCCCGTATCGCACGAGCTTGGGCTTTCGATAGGGACGCCTCGTACCGGCCCGCTGCGCTGCTTTTTTCTGCGCCACCAGTGTTCTCCTCCAGTCGGTCTCGTTGCCGCTTCCCTGGCCTCCCCACCGCTTGCGAACAGACGCAACCACAGCTCGAGACCAAACGCGTCGGCAAGGTCCCACGCGCCCGTACAGTCGACCGGCGTCAGGTCGGCGGACAACTGCGCGACGGCCGGGCCGAGCCGCCCGGCGTCGAAGTACCCGAGCTTCACGCCAAGCGAGTCGGCGGTCAGCGCGCGCGCGATGCAGGCGGCATCCCGGCCAACGCCGAGGTTGATGAAATCGCTGAAATCCGCCTTTCCCTGCCGGGCGTACACCAGTTCGGGCAGCACACCCCGCATGGCCTCGCGCGCGAGCGCGCGCGGCGCGCCGCCCCACGCGTGCATCTCCCCGGGAATCGCCATCAGGAAGGCCAGCAGCTCCCGATCCAGAAACGGAAAGGCCACATCCTGACCGAACAGCGCGGCGCTCTTATTGTGCCACTCAATGCAGTGCACATGGTACTTGGAGCGGGCCTCCAGGTACACGGCCCGGGCGTGCGCCGAATGGAACCCGTGACCGATCGTGGCGGGACGGCCGGCGAACCGAAGCGCTCGCCGGAGAAAACGGTCCGAGAACCACGGCCTCGGGCGTTCGACGCCGAGTAGCCGGCGTCTGATCCATTTCAAGGGAGGCACGAGCGAGGCCGGCACGTGGTACCGGGCCAGGTCCACGAGCAGGCGGCGCAGGAGCACACCGGCTTCGACCTCGCCGAGCCACCGCGCGTGTTCGCGCGCATGCCGATAGACGGTGCGCCAGGCGCCCCGGTGAAACAGATCGACGAGGTACGCAGGTGAAAACAGTACCTGGTCGCCCCAGTGACCCGTCAGCAGCACCCGCGCGCCGCGGGACGCCGCGACGCGGTGCAGCTCCCGGCTGAGTCCCCACATGTAGTCGATGAACGGCGCTTCAGCGGCGCGGATCTGCTCCTCTGCGCCCTGCACGAGGCCGACGAACGGCTCCACAGCGATTCGCTCGATCGGCAGGCCGTACCTGGCCTCGATGGCGTCCACGTAGCGGCCTTCGTCGATTGGCGTGCCGGCGGGGCCGACCCATGAGATGCCGATGAGCGCGCCGCAGATCGCCGGCCGCGCGCGCCTGATGGCGTCGGCCTGACACGCAATCGAAGACGAATCGAGCCCGCCGCTCAACGAGACGGCCACCGGACCAGCCGCGCGAATGCGCCGCCGAACGGCGCGCGCAAACACTTCGCGAAACGCCTCCTGATAGTCGCCGAGGGTGCGAAGCGTGAGCGTGCGCCCGGTGTCGAAGTCCCAATAGCGTCTCGTCACGGTCCGCTCCCTCGTCGTCACACAGAGGTGGGCCGGGACGAGTGCGGCGACGTGTTCGAAGCAGGTGATCTCCTGCCGATCGATGGGCCGCGAGCTGACGAGCAGATAGTCGGCGATGCCCTCCAGGTCGGGACGCGCTGGCACCTGCGGATGGGCCAGGAGGGCCTTGATCTCGGACGCGAATACAAATACTCGATCGGTTCTGGAGTAGTACAGCGGCCGAAGGCCGATCGAGTCGCGGACCAGCAGCAGATGCTGCCTCCGCTCGTCGAACAGGGCGATCGCGAAATCGCCGTTGAGATGCTCGGCAAATCCCTCACCCCACGTTTCGTAGGCCGCGAGCGCGAGGGCGGCGTCGCTCGTCCCGGGCGGCACCCCGATCGCCGGCATGAGCTCGTCGCGGTTGTCGAGCCGCCCATCCATCATCAGGTGGACGCCGCCGTTGCCCTGCAGGGGTTGAACTTCGCCGTCCTCCTCCGGTGTGACCCGGCAGCGCTGATGCGAGAATCCCAGCGAGCCATCGACGTATCGGCCTTCGCCGTCCGGGCCACGGTGACGGAGCGTGTCGCTCATGCCGATCAACACCGCTCGATCCAGCGGCCGGCCGTCCAGGTTCCAGACGCCGACGAGTCCGCTCATGGGAGTGGGAGTATACTTTCGAGGTCGCCAGCGGCAAAGCTGACAGGGCCGACAAGGCCGACTCCCCCGCTATAGGGCATGACTCGACGCTCCATTCCCGACTCGGCGATGCTCGAAGCCGACGGTGAGGTCCTGGCCACGCACTTCGCCGAGGAAGTCGTGGTCCTCAACCTGCGAGACGGCGTCTACTACGGCCTCGAGGACGTTGGGGCCCGCATCTGGCATCTGCTCCAGCAACCCATCTCCATTGTCGGTCTTCGCGACGCGCTCGTCGCCGATTACGACGTCGAGCCGACCCGGTGCGAACGAGACGTTCGCGTGCTCGTCGGCGAGCTCGCCGCCAAAGGTCTGATCAAAGTGCGTGAGGACGCGTGATCGCGCGCACTGCCCGATTCCGAGCGCTCGGTCGAACGGACAGGAAGCTGGTGCTGGAAGCCGCCGGCCTGCTGACGTGCGCGTGGCTTGGCGTACGGTGCCTCCGGTATCCGACACTGTGCGCGTCGTTGGAGCGGTGGGCAGCCTCGACCCGCACGCGTCACCATCGACGAGAACGAGCTACGCCCGATGCGATCGCTCGCGTTGTGTGGGCCATGAGTGCCGTCGCACGACAGTTCCCGGCATTCCGAACCTGTCTCGTCGAGGCGTTGGCCGTGCACGCCATGCTCAGGCGTCGGGGGCTTCCCTCCGAGATGCGGCTGGGCGTTCGCACCCCGGGTTCCCAGGCAGCCTCGCTTGTGGCCCACGCCTGGGTCGAGTGCGACGGTGTCGTCGTGGTGGGCAACGATCGGGATTTGCCGCAGTACGCAGTACTGTCGGCGATAGGGCGGTCGTGACGACGGCAGGGTCATCGGCGCGTCAGACTGGCGCGCTGGCGGCGCTCCTCCGGGGTGAGGAAGTCCCCTGGCGCAAGCTGGCGAACACTGCCGACGATCTGGTGCTGGCGTGCGAGCAGGAGGACCTCACGGCGCTCGTCTACCGGACGCTTGACTCCAGCCGGACGTGCCACGATTGGCCCTCGACGGCGCGGGACGCCATCGCCAGGACCGCTCGACACGACGCAGTGCGGGAGGAGCTGCGCCGCCGAGAAATCGCGACCGTCCTGGGAACCCTTGCGCGCGATCGCATCTACCCGATCCTGTTCAAAGGCGCGGCGCTCGCCTACAGCGTGTACGAGACGCCCTCCGCAAGGCCACGCAGCGACACCGACCTGCTGGTTCGCCGCGAGGATGTGGAGGCGGTCAGGCGCGTGATGAGGGGACTGGGGTACGCCGCCACTCCGTATTGCGACGGCGAGCTGCTCTTCTGCCAGTTCGAGATGGCGAAGACCGACAACTTCGGGGTGGACCACGCCTTCGACATCCACTGGAAGATCAGCACGCAGGCTCTCTTCGCGGACATGCTCGACTACGAGACCGTGACGAGAGAGAGCGTCCATCTGCCGGCCGTGGCACCGGAGGCCAGGGCAGCGGGTCTCGTGCACGCTCTGCTCCTGGCATGCGTGCACCCCGCCATGCACCACCGGAACGAGGAGCGCCTCATCTGGCTGTACGACGTCCACCTGCTCGCCTCGCAGCTCTCCTCCAGCGAGCTCGAACGCTTCACCGCCCTCGCGCTCGACAAACGCGTCGCCGCTGTCTGCCGTCATCAGCTCGACCTTGCACGGTGGCGGTTCCAGACGGTCATCCCCGAGCGCGTGCTCCACGCACTCTCGACGCCGCCCTGGCTCGAACGATCGGCCGAGTACCTGCCGCGCGATCGACGGTGGCACCACGAGCTTCTGAGCTCGATGCGCGCCTTGCCGCGCTGGCGCGATCGCGCCCAGCTTGCCCGCGAAGTGCTGCTCCCCAACTCCCGCTACATGCTTGCGGCCTACGGCGTCGGCGCCGGCAGACGAAGCGTCGCCCTCCTGCCGGCGCTCTACGTGCATCGCGCGCTGTACGGTACCTGGAAGATCTTGCGCGGCTGGAAGTAGCAGATGCTGCTAAGCCAGGGCGGCCCTGAACAGCACGCGGCGGGCGGGGGGATGCTTCAGCAGGGCGACGATGAACTCGCGGTGGCGATTGAAGGTGGCGGTCCGGCGTACGATTGGCATGATGCCGTCTGTCCGTGCCAGCTCGAACAGCCGATCGATGTCGCCGTCCGAGAGGCGGCGCGCGATTCTACGCAGAATCAGCTGCCAGCGTAGTTCCGACCCGAGCCGCCCGCGCCACGCGGTCTCATAGGCCGCGAGCGCATCTCGATGCACCTGGTCGGTGGCAAGCGCCTTCACGAGCGTTTCGGCGGCGAGCTCCCCGCTCAAGAGACTGTAGTAGATGCCGCCGCCGGTCGTCGGCTTCACGAGTCCGGCCGCGTCGCCAAGCACCAGGACGCGGTCGTCGTACGTCCGCTTGATCGGCGCGAGCGGCAGGATCTTCAGGCGGGGCGAGCAGCCTTCGCCGACGCGAACCCCCCAGCGCTTGGCAATCGACCCGAGCATCAAGCGATAGTGGCGGCTGGCGTCGCCCTCGCACATCACGCCGACGCGCACACACGTGCGATCCGGCCGCTCGACCGGCACGGCCCAGGCGAAGCCTCCCGGCGCCACGTAGGCGCCGAAATGCACTTCAACGGGACCGATCCGCCCGGCCGGCAGCTCGGCCTGCGCCGACTGCAGCATCATCCGCGGCAGCCCGAGGCCCAGCCGCTGCTGAAGCGCGTAGTTGGCGCCGCATGCGAGCACGACGACGCGGGCCCACGTGTGGCCGTCGCCCGCCGTCAGGCGCACGCCTTCGCGCTCGACATCGATCGAGGTCACGCGGGCGTGTCGTATGCACACCCCGGCACGCTCGGCGTCATCGGCCAGCGCGCGATCGAACAGCGTCCGATCGATCACCACCGCCTCGACCTCCGGCGTGGAGTGCTCGATGGTGTCGCCCGACGGCGAATAAAAACGAACGGTGGTGAGCTCGTTCAAGACGGTGTGGGACGACAGCCCGAACGCGTCGAAGGCATCGCGCGCGAGGACCCCGGTGCAGTGGACGGGCTCGCCGATATCGGGATGCTCCTCGAAGAGCACGACGCGCCAGCCGGCCCGTGCGATCCTGAGACCTGCAGAGAGGCCTGCAGGACCGCCGCCGATGATTGCGACGTCGCTTTGATCGTGGTTCACGTGTGATAGGTCCAGACGGTCGCCGGGTCGGCCGATTATACGAGCATTCGCGCGCGGCAGCCTACTCGATGGTCCTCGCCAGGCCGGTTCGAAAATCGGTGCGCGCGCGAAAACCGCCGCCCCGGGTCACGTGAGGCGCTCCCGATTTCACGATGCCTCCGTCTGCCGGTTCTCGACGGGCTTCCGCAGGACGAACCAGACCTGCGTGGCCAGATGCGGGCCAAGCCACGGCAGCGGCGAGGCCACGGTCTTCTCGAGCACGAACCGTCCGCGAAGACGCGCCCGAAGCGACATCCAGTTGAAGCCCTTGTGATCGTGAAACGGCGAGGCGCCGGCGGCGCCAGACACAGGCCGAACCAGATGCTGCCGCTCGCCCGCCCACACGCTGCGCCAGTACTCGCCTAGCGTGTAGGGGCTCGTGCCCGGATAGTCGCCAATTCCGCGCCACCCGGCCAGTCGGCGCGCGGCCTGCTTGACGAGCAGCGGCAGGCCGGTTTCGACAGGAACGCTCACCAGCAGCGTGCCGCCTGGCGCCAGGACCCGCCATAACCGATCGATCACAGCGTCGAGGACGACGACGTGCTCGAGCACCTCCATACAGACGACGCCATCGTACCGCGCTCGGTGCTCGTCATCGTCGAGTGCCGGGACCAGCGCGAAGCGGAGCCCCCGGCGCTCGCCCAGCCGTGCCTGGCAGTCGCTGACCTGAAACTGGTCGATCTCGACACCGAGGGCCTCGACAGGCGGTGACGGTCCAGCCGAGAGCAGCGCGAGGAACGTTCCGTCGCCGCATCCGTAGTCGAGAACGCTCTGCCCGGCGAACCGCGCGGCCAGGCGAAGGCCGACCTCGAAGCGGCGCCGATGGCTCCACGCGATCAGAGGATCCCTGCAGAAGATCTGCTTGGTCGCGTAGTGCCCCTCGCGGAGCGCGGGATCGACGCCCTTCAGAACTTCCGCTCCCGAGCTTCCCACGCGCCTCGGAGGGTGATCCAGAACGACACGAGAATGAGCCTGAGATCGAGGAGCAACGATCGCCGTCGGATGTAGAGCAGATCGAAACGGAACTTCTGGCGGCGCGAGACGTCGCGAGGCGCGTAGATCTGCGCGATGCCTGTGAGGCCCGGTGGCACGGAGGTCCGCTCGGGGAAGCCGGGAATGGCGTGAAGCGGCACACGCGCGCCGTTGGCGTCCACCTCGATTTCTTCTGGCCGGAGCGCTCGCGGGCCGACAACGCTCATATCGCCGCGAAAGATGTTCCAGAGCTGCGGCAGCTCGTCCAGGGCGGTGGCCCGGAGCAGCGTACCAACGCGCGTGACGCGGGGATCGCGCTCGACAGCCTGTACGGGGCCCACACCGCGCTCGGCGTCGGGAATCATGGAACGGAACTTCAGCGCGTCGAACGCACGCCCGCCCTCGCCGACGCGGCCTTGCGCATAGAACACGGGGCCGCCATCCTCGATCTTGATCGCCAGCGCGATCGCCACCGAGAGCGGTGCGGACAGGACCAGACCGAGGCCCGATAGCACAACGTCCAGCGCGCGCTTTGTGGTCACGGTAGCGAAGCTTCGCCTACATCGCCGAGTAACGGGCCCGTGAGAACACTTGCCTCATTCGCTTGGACATCGGCGTTGCAAGATGTCTAGACCTCGGCGCGCGTCGCGCGCGAATCGGCCAGCGCTTCCGGCGCGTGAATCGCGCGCTCGACCACGTCTTTGAACGTCGCGACCATCCGGTCACGCGTGAACAGATCGGCCGCCCGCGCGGCCGCGCCGCGTCCGAGGCGCGCGCGAAGGTCGGGGTCCGCCGCCAGACGGCCGAGCGCAGCGGCCAGTCGCCCCGCATCCGCCGGCGGCACGACGAGGCCGCTCACGCCATCCTGGTTGACCCACGGCACCCCGGTCGGAAGATTCGTGCTCACCACCGGAATGCCCGCGGCCATGGCCTCGACCTGCACGACCCCAAACGCCTCGGTTTTCGCAACCGATGGCAGCACGAGCACGTCCGCCGCCTGGTAGTACGCCGGCAGGTCCTCGTCCGACACGCGGCCCAGAAACCGCACGCGGTCCTGGATCCCACGCGCGATCGCGCGCTGCCTGAGCTCGGGCTCGAGCGGACCGTCGCCAACGAGCAGCAGCGTGCCGCCCGATTGCGCCGCAGCATCGATGAGCACGTCGACGCCCTTGTAGTACACGAAGCGCCCGACAAACAGCACCCGCGGGCCGGGCACCGAGGCCTTCAGCCGGTCACGGATCGCGCGTTGGCCTTCGGTGAGATGACGAAATCGATCGATCGGTACGCCGAACGGAATGACCACCACTCGGCGGGCCTGCTGCACCAGCGGTGAATGGTCGGCGAGATGGGGACTCGAGACGATGACGCATTCGGCCCGGCGATAGAGCGCGCGCTGCACGTGCCCATAGGTGTGCGGCGCCCAGAACGGACGCACCAAATCGCTGTGATGCCAGACGATCAGCCGTGCCGCCGGCGTACGCAGGAACAGCGCCGCGCCGGCCACGGGATTGGGCTCGTGAAGAACGACGCAGTCCGAGCGCAGACGCCAGAGATGCGCTGGATACGTCGGGCACAGCGGCACGGACGCCACCGCGCCGAATGCCGCCGCGCGCACGACATCGACCGCGCCCACGCGCTCGTGGATCGTGCGCGGGGCGTCGTTGGCCGCGACGACACGCACGTGCCACTCCTCCGCCGTGCCCCAGCACAGGTCGGCGATCACGGTTTCCATGCCGCCGCGTACCGGCGGATAGAACTTGGCGGCGTGGACGACGGTCAGGCGTGGCATGGTCAGAGTGGGGTCAGAGTGGGGTCAGACCCCGCCGCCACCGTGAGATACACGCCGGCCAGCTCGGCGGCGAAGCGCGCCCACGTGAATCGGCCCGCCCACACCACGCCTCGCGCCCGGCGCGTGGCGAAATGGTCGCGATGATCGGATCGCTCCTGGATCAGGCGTCGCGCGGCTCGTGCCCACGCCTCGCGGTCAGAAGGAACGCAGAATTCGGCGGCCGGACCACCGACCTCGCGCAGCGCCGGCAGATCACTCGCCAGCACGGGCGTGCCGCACGCCAGCGCCTCGACGATAGGCAGACCGAAGCCTTCGCGATCCGAAGGCAGCACGGCGATCGCGGCACGCCGGTAGACGGCGGCGAGAAGGCGATCGTCGATGGGCGGCAGCACCGATACCCGACCGTCGAGGCGGAGATCGCGCCTCAACCGGTCCTGTTCCGTGGTGAACGGGCCACCCACCCGTACCAGGCGCACGCGATCGACGTGTGGCGCGAGGTCCGCGCACAGGCGAAGGACCCGATCGAGATGCTTGCGCGGCGCCGAGCTGCCGACGTGGAGGATTTCGACGGCTCCCGCCGGCGCGGCCACGAGCTCGGCCGCACCGCGATCGGCATCCGGGTCGGCGTCGGGCCGGAACTGGGCGCCGACGCCGATGGGCGTCACAATCACGCGATCGGCCGGCGCCAGATTCCGCGCCAGGATCTCGTCGCGCACAGCGGAGGTGTCGCACGTCACGTAGGCCGCCCGTCGCAATCCGTCGAGAATGTGACGAGTCATCGCCCTGAACAGCGGCGACCGTGGATCCTCGGCGGGAGCCAGCACCGATCGAAACGTATCGAGATCGTGGCACGTGACGACCGCGCGCCCAGGCGGCAGCCGGCGTACGAGCTGAGAATAACTGTGATCGACGACGTGGAACACGTCGTACGAGGAGGCGAGTCCGGCGACGTGCCGCGGGTAGTCGACCAGGCGGTTCAACCCTCGATCGACGTTGACCGCTGCCGCACCGGAAAGCCACCGCATCGCGCGTGGTGTAAACGGTGGGCACGCGGCGGACGCCTCGATCGTCGAGGCGTGATCGGAGGCGAGCGTCGCGAGCAGCCGA
Organism: Acidobacteria bacterium RIFCSPLOWO2_02_FULL_65_29; assembly: GCA_001767435.1. Classification (GTDB taxonomy): domain Bacteria; phylum Acidobacteriota; class Vicinamibacteria; order Vicinamibacterales; family CAVVIG01; genus 2-02-FULL-65-29. Next base: position 62,894 of record MEKT01000101.1, read on the forward strand.
TCGGCGACCCGATCCATGCTCGGCCAGCCTTCTTCACGGAAGTCGGCGCAGACGGCTACACGCACCCGCCTCAAGCCAGAGCCCCATCGACGAGCCGGCGGAAGAAGTCGGCGTGCTGGCGCGCGACGACCGGCCAGTCGTACCTGGACACCGCCGCCAGCCGGCCGCGCGCCGACAGATCGCGCCTGAGCGCCTCGTCACCAAGGACCTGCTGCAGCGCGCGCGTCCAGGCGGCCACGTCCCCTTCCGCCACGATGATGCCGCTGCCGCCGACGACGTGCGGAATCTCGCCGCTGTCGGAGGCCACGACGGGCACGCCGCATGCGAACGCCTCGATGAGCATGCGGCCGAACTGCTCCCGCCACTTCGGCGTCGACTGGCTGGGCGCGGCCAGAACGTCCATGGCGTTCAACCAGCGTGGGACGTCTTGGTGCCTGACCTCGGTATTGATCGCCACGCGGGCGCCGTGGCGCCGCGCCCAGGCGCGCAGGGTAGCTTCGAGGGGCCCCGCCCCAATGATGAGCGCCCGCCACGGCAAGGCGACGCGATCCAGCGTCTCGGCCAGCAGCGTGACGCCTTTTTCCGGCACCAACCGCCCAAGAAACCCCACGACCGGCACCTCGTCGCGCCACCCGAGCGACGCACGGACGGCTGCGCGCGTCTCGGGATCCGGGGCAAACCGGATCGTGTCGACCCCGGGCGGAATAGTGCGCACGCGGCTGGGCGGAACACCGCGATCGGTCAGCACATCGAAGACCGTTCGCCCGAACGCGATGAACCCGTCGGCGCGTTTGAATGTGCGCCGCTCGATCCAGTTGAACGGAGGCGGGTAGCGCTTGGCAATGTTTTGGAACGTGGCAAACACGAGCGGCACGCGCGCCGACGTCGCGAACGCAACCTCAGCGGCCGCGGCAACGTAGGGCTCCTCCCAGCAGTGGACAAGGTCCCAGGGCCGACGGAGAAGCTCGAAAAGCGGACGGCCGTACAGCATCAAGTGAACCGGCTGTGTGAAATACGCAGGCAGCCGAGCGAGCGTGCACTGCTCGCCAGGTTCGGCGGTGGTGACATGCCAGCCGAAGTCGCCGTGGAAACGCGCGGGAGCAGCCGCCGTCACGTCCCATTCCCCGGCGGCCGCCAGCTCGTGTGCGAGGCGCCGATTGACGCCCACCGAATACGAGTGACCGATGGTCAGGAGCCGCCGGGGCCGACCTGCGCCGCCGCTCATACCGGGACGCTGGTGGCCGGCACCGGGCGACCGGCGGCGCTGTGGATGATGTCGAGTCGGTCAGCGGTTCGCGTCACGTGGTGGCGTCGGTTTTCTCGAACGCGTGAACGTTTTTCTTGTACCACGGCGGCAGCGCCAGCGCCGCCAGCGCCGCCCTCAATTCGTCGTCACACGGCGACAATCGGAACCCGCGCTCTGCCAACCGCGCGATCCAATAGCTCGCCGGGCGCTCGTTGACGTGCAACGTTCCGCCTTGATTCGGATGCGCCGCTGAGAAGATCAATCGAGGTGCGCAGGTGAGGATGTCGAGAAGCTTGCCGCAGTGCCAGGAAGGCAGATGCTCGGCCACTTCGAGACAAAGAGCCAGATCAAAGGGTCCGGCTTCTCTCGAAAAGGCCAGTGCCTGCCTGCGGGTGAGCGCCACGATGTCGAGCGGACTGACCAGGAGCTGGTGTGCCTCGGTCCGAGCGATCGCCGTGGGCGAATCGTCGAATCCTCTCAGCGTCAGGCGAGGGTCGGCCGCGGACAACGCTCGGAGCGCCAATCCCTGCCCGCAGCCGATGTCGACGATCGACGAAGACGGAAAGAGCCGAAGCACGAGACGGGCGAAACCGTCCCAGTCGCCGGTGTCGTGAAAGTCCCAGAACTGCGCGTCGTAGACCTCGGACCCCGGACGCCATCGCGTTCGCAGTCGTTCGGCGTACCATCGGCCCAGTTCCAGAGTGTTTCGCGCACGGCAGGTCGCGTTGGGAAAATAGCGTCTCAGCGCGTTTAGCCGACGGTGAGCCCAAGCGCGATTCAATGGAATCGATCCGGTGTGCCGTCGTTCACGGGGAGGCGGCCGGAGGAGCGACGAAGGCGGGCCACGTACGGCGGAGACGCCGCCATCGGCGGATGCTCGACCAGCGCATCGGCTGTCGATCGCGCCGGATGCCGGGCAGCGCCGCGGCCAGCTCCCCAAGAATCCATCGCAGCCCGCCCGCATCGTCGACCTTGCCGTGCCGCCGCATCGCGACGTAGCGCGCCAGTCGCAGCGGCACGGTCAGCAGCGCCATGAGCAGCGGTTCGTTGTACAACGCGCTCAAACAATCGTTCCGAACGACGTACCGCAGATACCGCGACTCGCTGCGACCGGACGGATCCGGCACGTGCGCCACGCGCGCGTGCGGAAGGTAGACGACGTGGTAGCCGGCGTTCAGAAGTCGCAGGCAGTAGTCCTTTTCTTCCCCATAGAAATGAAACGACTCCTGATAGCCGCCGAGCTGGAGAAACACGCTCCGCCTGAGCAGGTGCGCGAAGCCGATGTAGGCGGCCACGTAGCAGACGTACTCCACGGGCGAGGGCTGCATCGCCGCCGGCCACGGCGAGCCATCGGCTTCCGCCTGCGCGCAGGCCACTGCGCCGACATCCGGGTTCTTCTGCGCAACATCGAGGGCGTGTCGCACGGCGCGGGCGTCAATCAAGTACGCATCGTCATCGAGCAGCAGAACGTATTCGGTCGAGGCGAGGCGCATCATCGCGTTGCGGGCGACGATGTACCCGCTGCCAGCGGGTTGCTCCATGAAGCGGATCTTGTCCGCGATCGCCTTTGGCGCTTCACCGAGCACCGGCCCGACAGGCGGGTCGCTCGCGTCGTCGACGACGATGATCTCGGTAACCATGTCGTTGATGAGCGCTATCGACGCGAGACAGCGTACGAGCGCCTTCGGGCGGTTTCGTGTCGCAATCCCCACGGTCAGCATCTAGTGTCCCGTCCCGGTGGTTCGTCGTCAGGCAGGACTAAAGTCCTGCACTACACGCCGGCGCAAAGCGCTCTCGGCTTTCAGCGGCCAGGGCGGCTGGCGGCGATCGCTTTCGTGTAGACGTCGAGGGTGCGCTCGGCGGTTCTGGTCCACGTCATACCGCGCACCTGCTCGAACGCCGTCTCTGCGCATCGGGCGGCAAGAGTCCGATCGGCCAACAGGCGATCCAAAGCCGCGGCGAGAGCGGCCGGGTCGCGTGCCGGCACGAGCAGCCCGGTGCGCTCCGGCACGACCAGCGAGGCCGCGCACCCGACGGGCGTGGCGACGACGGGCAGCCGTTGGCTCATGGCTTCCACGACCACCATCCCGAAGCCTTCGTAGGTCGACGGCCAGGCGAGCACATCGTGCCTCCGGTAGGAAGCCATCACCTCGTCTTCGGGTACGCGATCGCGCACGGTGAGAAATGGACGGGCGTCGGAGGGAAACGCGGAGCGAATCTCGCCCTCGGGCACGGCGCCGCCGAGCACGGTCAGGTTCACGGTCCGTCCCGAGCGAATCAGCCGCGAAAACGCCTCGGCGAGATACGTCACGCCCTTGACCGGCGTCCACGTGCCACAGAAGAGGATGCCGCCGCCGCGCGGCGCGTCGGGAAGTGGCGAGCTGTCCAGAAATCTGGCCGAGACGCCGTGCGGCACCACGTCGATTTCGGCCGCCGGCTTCCATTTCCGCTCGAGGGCGAACGCACGGTCGCCGTCGTTCGGCAGCAGGAGCCGATCGGCGGCGCGGGCGGCGGCCGACACCTGCGAGAGGCGCACGGCTGGATGGAACCAGCGGCGGGTCCACGGTTTGGCGGCGAGACCCGCCGCGGCATCGTCGAGCATCCGTCTGTAGTTCAAGTGCTCGAGGCCGTTCGAGCGCGACACGACAGCGGCGCCGCCAACGGAGCGTCGTCCGAGCGATGCAATCCAGAGCCCCTCAGCGCTCGCCACGTCGACGACGTCGTAGGGTCCCCGCGCCTTGCACGCACGCGCCACGGCCCGCCAGGCGGCCACGGGACCGAAGGCCTGATGCAGATGGAACTGTCTCGGGGCGGCGCCTATATCATCCGACAACAGCAGATCGCAGGTGTGGCCGAGCTCCCGGAATTCCTCGTGGAGCTTGGTCAGCACTTTGGTCGATCCCAACCGCGGATCGCGAGGATAGTCGCCGACGAGGAGGATGCGCACGAACTAACGTGGGGCTCCGCCCCACACCTCGGCTCGGTCGCTCGCGCCGTTCGACAGGCTCACGACGCCCTGAGCTCGTCCAAGGGCGAGGACCCCAACGCCCCGCGCCGCTCCCTCGCCCTTCGACCCTTCGACTTGGCTCAGGCTCGTCCCGAGCTCAGTCGAGGGACGACAATGCCCAGGGCGTCCCGAGCATCGTCGAGGGACGCAGGCGCGCCGTGCGCGCCTAACTGCCAGGCTCACCGCGAGCGGCGGCGCGCAGCCGCCGGAAATGGAGGCGCGCGCGAAGCGCGCGCGCCGACTGCCGCAGAGCCTCGCTGGCCGATGGACGCCAGACGAACACCTCGTCGCGCAGCCTGGTCTCGTCGCCGACCGGGGCGCCTCGAGCGCGGAGCTGCTCGAGCCGATCCCAGTATTCGCACCAAAGCGCGAAGTACCGCGCGTCGAGCGCCGCCATGAATCCGTTGTACTTTGCGCTCGGCGCCGCGTCGTTCCACCGCGACTCGTGCCGCTCGTGAAGGATCAGCCGCTCGCGGTTGAGGATGATGCCGTCGGAATGGCACATCATGACGGCCGTGTACACGTTGTCCCAGCAGGCGGCGCCAATCACGTACGGCCGGAAACGGCGACAGTGGCGCTGCCACCAGGGCACGGAAAAGACGAACATGTCGACGCCCGCAGTGAGTGGCGCGTCTCGTTCCGAATCGACGTCGAACCGATCGACGTCGTGGCGCGAAATCGCATACGTCTGTCGGGCACGACGCGCGATGGCGTCGAGCGCTCCTGGAAGCACCAGGACGTCGGAATTGATGTAGGCGAAGTATTGATGCCCGCGTGTGGCGGCGACGCACGCGAGAGCGTCGAACAGCTCACGCGTGAGCGGCTTGCGCCGCTCGCCCTGGCCGGCGACATCGTTCGAGTCCCGGGTGAGCACGTGCATGGTTTCGATACCGGGCAGCTTGGCATGCGGTTCCGTCTCAAACTGAACGTTCAAGGCTTCGATGCCGCCGAGCCGAGGCAGCGCGTCCACCGCCAGCTGCTGGCGCCGCATCGCCGCGGCGTCGCCGGCGTAGAGATGAGTGCCGATCAGCATGTCAGGTCGCGAAGCGTCGCCTCACACCGCCGAGAAAAACGAAGCCTCTGTCAGGATCATGGCCTTAGAAGATGTCTGCAGAATCGGCTCGAGCCGATCGACGTGAGCCGCGAGCGTCATCTCGCGCGCGATCCGATGCGCTCCCGCGCGAAGCGCCGAGAGCCTTGCCGGATCGCCGAGGAGCGAAGCGAGCGCGTCGCCGAAGCGGATGTCGGTCGCCGGCGGCGCCACGGCCACGCCGTTGACGCCGTCGGTCAGCCACTGGCAGATACCGCCGACGTCCATGGCGACGGCCGGAACACCGAGCGCACCTGCTTCGAGTCCGACGAGCCCGAACGGTTCGGGCCAGAGGCTGGGCAACGCGATGAGCGACCCGTCGCGCACGAGCGTCCACCGATCGGCGCCGCTCACCCATCCGGTAAACGTGCACGGCACGCGGAGACGGCCGGCGAGCGCCTCCCAGCCCGGACGCTGCGGGCCGTCGCCGATCATCGTCAGGCGGATCGAGCGGCCAAGGCGCGAACGCGCGCGGTCGACAGCACGGATCAGCAGATCGCCGCCTTTGAGCGTGGTCATCCGTCCAAGAAACACGACGTGCGGGTCGCCCGGAGCCGCCGACACGCCCGCATCGCCGGCGCAAGTCGGAAAGAGCGCGTTGACGTGCACGCGGGTGGCCTCGCATCCGTGGCGCACGTACTCGCGCCGCATGTGCTCGCTCGCCACGACCATGGCGGCGTAGGCGTCGAACGCTGATCGCTGGGCCCGCGCCCAGCGCCATCCGCCGACGAGCGCCAGCGGACTCAGCCGGCCGCAGCGGCGCGGCAGAAAGAGCGCCGCGCACGAGGGACCGAACGTGCGATCGCACGCCACGGGACGCGGGAACGCGTGCATCTTGAGCCCGCTGATGCAGGTGCCGAAATAGCCGTGCATGAACTTGACGACGGGCGCGATCGCGCCGAGACCAGACTCGATCTCGAGGTCGTGCATGTTGTGCGAGTAGCACACATCGGGCGACCACCGGCGCACCTCGTCCAGAGGGGTTCCGGGATTCGAACCCGCAAGATGAAACCGAGGCAGCCGCCGAAACACGCCGCCCGCCTCGCTGGTGCCGCTGTCGGAACAATAGGCGAAGGCGAGGGCATGGCCGCGCGCCTCGAGAGCCGCGATGACCGCCTCGAGATAGGCTTGCACCCCGCCGACGTCGCTGATGCCGTCGTTGGCGATCAGGATGCGCATGATCGAGGCACCAGCCTGACGCACTCGCCCTCGAGCGACCAGGGATCCTGGCCCGGCGTGAGCGGCGCGATCTGCAACGACTGCGCGTGGAGCTCCGCGAGCACGTCATCCTTCGTGACGCCGATGAGGGGCCACACCGACGGGTGCATCTCGACAAACAAGGCCAGCGTGTCCCGGCGCCGCCGTCCGATCGTCTCGCGCGCGCCGCGCAGCGCGGCGAGCTCCCACCCCTCGACGTCGATCTTGATGAAGTCGGGCTCGATCCGCTCGCGCGCGCAGAAGCGGTCGATGCTCACGACGGCGACGCCTTCCCCGGCGCCCGCGTCGGACAGCAGCCCGTGGTGAACGTCTGGCGTTGCACCGAGACGGGCGAGGCGCCCCGCCGGCAAGGCGCGACGACCGAGAATACCGGGAGTATTTGAGCGAGGAGCAACGTAGTCGGCGGGGATGCATCGCCCGTCGAATGCAGCCAGACGTTCACCACGGGCTGCTAAGGCGGTCAGGCGGCTCTCGCCGGCCGTCGGAGAGATCGTCAGGCGCGCGATGCCGTCGCGATCGGCGACGGCGGCGGCCACCGCGCACACGACGTGCTGCAGGTGATTGAGCGCGATATGACGCGTGAGGCCATCGAACACGTCAGGCGCCGGCTCGAACGCGTAGACCCGTCCGCCCACGCCGACCCACTGTCCGAGCAGCACCGAGTAGCTGCCGACGTTGGCGCCGACGTCGAGAGCGACCGTCCCTGGCCGGACCGTGGATCGGAATGCCTCGTACTCCGCCGGATTCCACGACATGAACCGGTGCGCGGGATGCACGTAGACGACTTCGCCGTGGGGCAGCGCGCTCCGTAGACCACGGCCACCCGTCTGCAGCATCAGCAGGGCGTGATAGAGGCGCTTCAACCAGGTCCGCGCGCGAGGCGCGACGCTCGACTGCCCGATCAATTCGCCGGCGGCTTCGAGGGGGCCCTTGCGCCGAAACGACGCGGACGGCGCGGTGGGCAGCGGATGGCGCTCGCTCATATCCCCCGCTTCAGGACCTGAGCCGCGGTCGCCACCCATCCGCTTGCGGTCGTGCGCCGCCACCAGGTCTTGCGCCTCCGCGCCGCGCTCCGGCGAATGTCCTCGTCCCAGCGCTGGTGAAACAACAGACCATTCTTCAGCACGCGCTGCTTGTCGTTGTCCGACAGCACGCCAATGGTGGTGCTGCCCAGATGCACGTAGGCGCCGGCTCGCTCGTAGCCGTAGGTCGCGACCTTCCAGCCGGCCCGCCGGATGCGATACGCCAGATCGGCTTCATCCCACTCGGTCGGCACGAACGCTTCGTCGAGGAAGCCGACCGTGTCGAGGCACGCGCGGCGGACGATCCATGGGCGAATAACGACATCGACTTCCTGCAGACGGACCCAGTTGAGCGGCCTCGGCCCGATCGTGCTCTGGAGACGCTTCCAGTCGACCAGATCCTCCCAGCGCTCGATAGGCTCGTCGATCGGATGGCAATTCAGACCACGGCTGAGACTGACAAGGCCGAGATCGGTGTGGCGCGCGAAGGTGGACACCAGCTCGGGCACGAGCCATCCGCTGCGCAGCAGCATATCGTCCTGCCACGCCATCAGGAGCGGCGCGTGCGCTTCGCGGAAGCCCCGGTTGGTCGCGCGCAGCTCGTGGACGTTGTCTTCGTGAACGACGCGAAGACGAGCTCGACCCCACGGAGTAACCGCTCGCTCGCGCAAGGCTACCGTTGTGCCGTCGCGGCAGCCGTCTTCCACAACGACGAGCTCGACCGCCACGTCGGCCGCGAAACGTTCCCAGCCGTCGAGACACTGAGTCAGGACCTTGACGTTGTTGAATGTCGGGATCACGACCGAGAGCAGAGGCGTGTTCCGCATGACGGCCTAGGCGCGCACGGCGCGCCTGCGAGGGAGCGGCGCGGGGCGAAGGGGTCCCCGCAAGCGACCGAGCCGGGGTGTGGGGCGGAGCCCCACGTTAGAAGATGCCTTTGAGCGCCGCGATCGTGTGGCGCAGATCGAACCGGGCGTCGTACAGCGCGGCCCCGCGTCGCGCGAGATCGGCGCGCCTCACCGGATCGTCGAGTAACGCCGCGGCCGTCGCCGCCAGCGCGTCCAGGTCGCCGGCGGGCACAAGGGCGGCGGCGGCGGCACCGCGCCAGATGGGCTCGGTCAGCGACCCCTCGGTCGTCACCACCGGCACCCCGTGCGCGAGCGCCGTCATCGCGCTCGTCCGGCGGCTGCTGATGCCGTCGGGGTACGGTTGCAGCATCAACGCGCACGCGCGAATGTGGCGCGACACGTCGTCGGCCTCGAGCGAACCGGCCGCGACGACGCGTTCGGTGAGCTCCGGGTGCTTCGCGACGAGATCGGCGCGCGCCGCGGCGCTTCCCTGGCCCATGAGGAGCACGCGGCAGTCGGCCCGCGCCAGAAGCCCGACGACCGCGGCCTCGACGAGTGGCGCGATCAAGTCGCCGTAGGTGCCGAAATGGCCGACGAGGGGACGCCCCTGTCCGTATCGGACGGCGATTTCGTCGGCCGCCCGGCGATCGTCCACGACGGCGATCGCGGTTGGCACGGGCAGCCACGCCACAGGCGTGCCCGCACGCGTGACTGCGCCGACGCCGGCCCGCCAGGCTGGAATGGACACGAACGCGCGTTCCGCCGCGCCTCCCACGAGCCAGGCCATGACGCGATTGACGGCCGCCAGGAGGTTGCGGGCGATGCCGGCCGCTCGGTCGAACGGATACGCCACCTCGTGAAACATCACCCAGACCCGGTCGCGCCGGCGTGATCGAAGCCACAGGCAGAAAGGAAGGTTGGCGGCTTTCCAGCCGAACGCGTGGGGCACGTACTGAACGAGCACTCGGTGAGGGCGCCGCGCGCGGTCCAGCGCCTCCGACAGGCGGCGGAGCGACCGCGGGCCGTACCAGTCCGGCAGGCGTCGCAGCTCCACACGCGGATCGCCAGGAGCGCCCAACTCAGTCGCCGGCGGCGCCCAGACGACGACATGGTCCCCTGACGCGGCCAGGCCTCGAGCGACCAGCCGGGTGTAGTCGCTCACGCCACCCGGCTGCGGGGGATATTCACCGGTGAGGATGTGCCATTCGAGCACGGCAGCCGCGGGCGCGGGAACGGCTGCTGGCCGCACGATGGCGGCCTCGCCGGTCATAGGCGATCCAGCGCCCCAGTGGCGGGCGCCCCGCCGGCGGACGATGTCGGCGGCATCAGCCCCGCCCGCACGAGCCAGAGTGCGACCCGCGCGTCGAGCGGAAGCCCGACGTAGAGTGGGCGCATGTGCCACAGGTACGCGAGCGAGATGGCCGCAGCGATGGCCGCGGACAGCATGAGGTCGATCGTGCGATGGAATGCGCCCGCGGTCGCGGCCAACACAACGAGGAGGCCTGCGCGGGTGAGCCACGGCGTCAGCAGATCGCGCGCCAGGTGCCGCGCAGTCAACTCGGTCGCCGGCCGCAAGAGGAGCACGCCCGCGGGAATCGACGTCGCCAGACTCGCGAGCAGGCCTGCGACAGCGATGCCGTTCAGCCCCCACCAGTTCCCGAAGACCAGCGCGAGCGCGATCTGCGCAATGCCGTTCACGAGGCCGGCGACGCCGACCCGCAGACGATTGCCCAGCACGGAGGCCGTCGTGATGAACCCGTGCGACAGCGAGTACAGCACCACGCCAACGGCCATCAGCGCGTTCAGAGAACGTCCGCCGAAGAACTCGAGGCCGACCCAGCGCGCCACGAAGGCGGGATTGAACGCGAGCAAGCCGCAGAGCGCCGCACCGCTCAGGAGCAGGTGCAGCCGCAGCATCATCAACACCACCTCCCGCAGGCGTTCGACGCTGCGCCGTTCGCCGTAGAGCTGAGCCAGCGCCACGAGGGCGCTGTCGGGCGTCACCCACGACAGCTGCATGGTCACCTGGCTGAGTTTGGCCGTGCAGCTGTAGATCGGCACCCACTCCGGGTGGCCGAGATAGGTGATCACGATCGCGCTCGTCGCGGCAAGCATCTGCCAGCCGATCGCGGCCAGCCACGTGCCCGCTCCGTTGGTCAGGAGGTGCCTCGCCTCGGCGAGGCTAGGGCGCGACCACCCCGTCATGACATCGGGCGCGATCCTTCTGAGGCGCGCGATGCTGGCCGCAAACGTGATGAACGGCGGCAGGCCGGCCGCAACCGCGAGGGCGTACAGCCCGTACCCGTTGATGAGGAGACCGATGGTGATCGCCAGGGTCAGGATCGAGTGCGCGATCGACAGCGCGCCGTTGAAAAATGCGTCCTGCAGGCCGCCAATCGCGGCGCGGAACACACGAAAGGGGTGGCCGATGGCGTTGACGGCCACGAGAAACGCGAACGGCGCGCCGACCAGCAGCCGATCCGCCTCGGTGAAACGCAGCACGGACGGCAGAACGCTCCACAAGAGCAGCGCCACACCTGCGTACACGGCGGCAAGGCCGCCGCCCAGCCAGACGCCGTGGCCGATCAGCCGCCGCATGGCGGCGCGGTCGTTCCGGCCGTCGGCTTCCGCGATCATCCACGGCAGCACGCCGAGCACGCCCAGGTCGGCCATCCCGGCATAGCCCAGGAGCTCTCCCGTCGCGAGCCACAGGCCCCACGATCGCGCGCCGAGGTAGTGGAGCGTCAAGGGGACGAGGACGATCCCGGTGAGAATCGCCAGGCCGAACTGCACGTAGGTGAATCCCGCGGTCACGGCGGCTTTCTGGATGCGGCTCACCGGACGTTTCCCAGCGAGAGCGTGGCATACGCCTGGAGATTCAGCGCGAGCGGCGTGCGCACGCCTCCCGGAAGCCGGGCCACGGCGTACACGCCGAGCCGAAACAGGTTCGACGGGGCGCGGCGCACCGCGGATCCGCCGCACGGCAGTTCGGGCGCGGCCGCGCCGACGTCGACCTTCGCAAAACCGGCACGCTCGAGCGCCAGCGTCAGGGAGCGCGGAGTGAAATGGTTCACGTGGACGAGATTGCCGGCAAGCGAGATTTCACGAGACGGCACGAGGCGCGCGAGCAGGCGTTCCTTGTGCCACTGGCTGCGGCCGCAGGGCACCTTCACCGCAATCGACCCGCCGACAACGAGTGTCCGCGCGGCGGACGCGACGAGCGCCACCGGGTCGGGAACGTGCTCGAGAACGTCCGTCAACGCGATCGCGTGAAAACGGGCGCCGGCGCCGGCAAGCGTGTGCGCGTTGGCCTGGTGCACCGTCGCGCCGGTGCGGCTCGCGGCATAGGCCGCCGTGCGTGGATTGAGCTCGACGCCTTCGACGTCCCATCCCTCCTTCCGGGCGAGATGCAGAAATCGTCCCGCGTGCGCGCCGATGTCGAGCAGCCGCCTCGGCCGTCCAGGCACGCGCCGATCGAGCTCGCGGAGAATGGCCTGGAAGATGAAGTCCTTGTCGCCCGACTCGAACTCGCGGACGATCCAGTCGGCCGACCAGCGCTGATCGTACATCCGCTCGAAGAAGCGCGGCAGCGTGGGCAGCGCGTCGGGCTGCGCGAAACCGCACGCGCGGCAGCGCACGAGCCGTCCGGTCCGACCGGTGTAGGCATCGAGCTCAGGATCCTGCTTGGCGTACTCGTGGTAGTCGAACCGGTACTCGTGGAACGGCGTCAGGACGGTGCCGCCGCAGATCCAGCATTGGCTCACGGGCTGAAACATCGTGTCCACGTCGACGCGTGACGCGACGGACATCATGCCGATCTTTCCACGCAGTCGACGATGTCGCGGGCCATCGTGTCCCAGGTGCGGGCGCCCAGCTCGCTCGCGACCGGGGCCACCAGCGATCGAAATCGATCGATGCCGCTCCGCCATCGCCTCAGGCACTCCGCCAGCTCCGGCCCATCGTCGGGATTGCGAACGAGCAGATCGGCCAGGGCTGGCGGATACCGCTCGGCGACACCTGCCGAGGCGCTGACGAGCGCCGGAATGCCTCGGCACAGCGCTTCGTGCACCGACAGACCGTAGGCTTCATAGCGGGCCGGGTGCACGAGCGCGTCGAGCGCCGCCAGAATGTCTGGCACGTCGGGGCGAAACCCGAGAAAGCGGATGCGATCGTCAAGACCCGCGGCGCGCGTGCGCGCCTGCCAGGCCGGCTGCTCCGCGCCGCTCCCGACGACGACCAGGTCGGCGTCCCAATCGCTCCGAGCGCAAAGCGCCCGCCAGGCGGCGAACACCGTGTCGAAGGCTTTCCGGCGATCGCCAAGCGCGCCGATGAAGCCGACGAGCGGCCGCTCGGCGCTCCGGGCGAGCGCCCGTCTCGCCGCCGCGCGCTCGGTGCCGCCGACCGGAGCAAAGCGCACGGGGTCGGTCCCGTAGTAGACGACGTGCACGCGATCGTCGGGGATGCCGAGACGATCGACGACGTCGGTTCTGGTGCGGCGGCTGTTGCAGATGATCACCCGCGCTTCACGAAGCGCCGCCTTCTCCGCGGCCAGATCGCGCCTGAGCGCGAGCGCGCCCTTCAGGCGGCGACCCGTGCCGGCCTCGACCTGGGGCGTGTACGCGGCGTGCAGGTAGTGCACCCAGTTGGCGGCCGGCAGGCGGCAGTTCCCACCATTGACGAGCGCGCGGACGCCGCGAGGCCGCAGGCGGCGGAACTGACGCCGGCCCGTGCGCGACAGGAGCGGGCCGCCAAACAGATGGCTCCCAAACGGCCGCCAGACGCGGTGTACGGTCACACCCGGCACGTCCGACAGGTCGGGCCATGCACGATGTGTGACGAGGTGCACTTCCGATCCGCGCGCGCCGAGGTACCGAGCGAGCGCGTGGTTCGCGGCGTCCATCCCGCCGAGCGGGGTCAGATCGCCCGCCACCAGCAGCCACGGCGTCATGTGCGGCGCGGCCGCCGTGTCATGGCGCCGTGCAGCGCGCCTTCGAGGAACCAGTACTGCAGGCCCACCTGCGTGATGAACGGCACGAAGCTGAACACGAGCGCCAGCGTGCCGATGTTCACCGCAGCGACGGTCGCAGCCCAGAAGCGATCCTCCTGGGCCGCAAGGCTCATCGCGAGCCGCCATTCGTACCACGCGGCGAAGGCCAGCGCGAGCGAGTAGAGTCCCAGCAGGACCAAGCCGCCGTCGAGCAGCCACCCCGATGGCTGCACTTCGGCCCAGATTTCCGTCGACTCGAGGTTCGATCGATCGCCGAAATAGCCGCGCATCATGCCCCAACGCGCGAGACCCGCGCCAAAGGGATACTGGCTGGCGAGCTCGGCGAAACCGGTCTCGAGCTGCTGGCCGCGACTCGCGTAATACAGGCTCCGCGGATCCTCGGCGAGGAGCGTCGAGAAGCGCTGGCGGATCGACTCACCGCCAATCACGGTCGACGCGGTGAGCCCGACGACGACGACGCCTGCGCCGAGCGAGGCGAAGGCGGTGAGCCTGGCCTTCTGGTTCTGAAACAGCAGGGCGGCCGCGTACACCGCCATCATGCCGAGCGTGACAACGAAATTGGCGCGGACGTGGCTCAAGTAAATCGCCGAGATACCCGCGAGCGAGAACATCAGCGCGATCGCGCGCTTCCACCACGCGAACTTCTCGAGCGCAAACACGAGCCCGAGCAGCGCCGCGACCGTGCCGGGCCCGCACACGGCCCCCGGTGTGTCGAACAACCCGGGCGGCCTCAGGATTGGCCGCCCGTCCGGGCCGATGTACGTGGCGGCGGCCAGCGCCGTCCGGCTCAGTGCGAGTGACAGCTGCGACGGCATGAAGCGCTCCGGGTCGTAGACCTGCAGCACGCCGACCATCGAGTTGATGCCGTTACACACGAGCAGTATCGCCAGCAGCCGCACCAGCTGCCGCGGCTCGGTCACGAAAGCCGGCGCCCAGAACACGGGAAGGAAGATGGCGGCGTAGAGCAGCGTTTGCGCGACACCGGCGAGCAGGCTGCTCGTCAGCGGGTGAAAGATCATCAGCGTGAGGTACAAGAGCACGAGCGCCAGCCACCGCTGCGAGGGGTGCCGATCGTCGTTCGGCGCGCTGCGGTCGAACCACCAGATGGCGAACCCGATGAACGCCACCACGTACGCGCCGACGCGAAGCGGCAGCCGATACGCCTGGCTGCCGGGCAGATACAGCATCGCGGGGATGACGGTTTGCGACACGACGAACCACTCGAGAAAGCCCTGCGGCAGCGCAGGTTCCCGGTCGAGTGCCTCGTCGGTGATTTCCGGATCGTGCTCGTCGCCATCCGGATCCGGCGCGGCACGCCAGGAAGGGTCGTCAGGTCTCGCGTCGTACATCATGGTCGAGTACCGAATGAATGAGCGCCTCGAGCCGGCTCGCATAGCGACCCGGCGCGCCCGCGACACGAACACGGTCGAGAGCGGCGGCGCCAAGACGGCGGCGGAGCTCGCGCGAGTCGACGAGCGCCCGCAGGGCACGCACCAGTCCGGCGCGATCGCCGGGTGCCACGAGAAGGCCGTTCATGTCGTCTTGCACGATCTCGGGAATGGCGTTGATGGCCGTGGCGATGGACGGCAGGCCAGCTGCCGCGGCTTCCTGGAACACCATGCCGAACGCCTCGTGGCGTGTCGGCATCACAAAGAAATCCGCACGCCTCCACACGTCCAGCCATTGAGGCGTGTACGGCGCGACGCCGGGGACCAGCCGCACGCCGGAGGGCAGATCCTCCGCGCCGATCGGCCAGTCGGTGACCACGTCGAGCGTCGCGCGCCCGCCGAACTCGCAACGGCGCCATGCCTCGAGGAGATCCGGCCCGCCCTTGCGAGGGAAGTCCCCGCCCATGAACAGCGCGCGCACGGGCTGCGCGGCCCGGTCATCGCGCTCAGCGAGCCACGCCGGGTCCGCGAGGGTGCGTACCGGATAGGGCATCACGTGGACACGCGCGTGGCAATCGGGATAGTGCGCCCGCACGTCGCGCGCGGCCCACTCTGACGTCGCGGTAATGGCCGCGGCGTGCCGGAAGACGAAGCCGTCGTGCACCATGTTCGGCGTGTACGTGAGCCGGGTGAGCGCCGACGGCGCCTCTTGGCTGGCCAGCTGCTGCGTGGCATCGATCGAGACGATCGACGGCGTTCGCTTCATGCGGGCCACGCTCGCGTACGCCGACGCCTGCGTGTGGAAGTGCAGGACATCGAAGGGACGGCCGCGCTCGGCCGCCGCGATTCGGCGCCCGGCGAGCAGTCCGACGTTCAGCTCCTCCCGCCAGCGACGCAGATCGAGATTGCCGGCCAGGCCCGCGCGCGGCGCGAGCGGCAGGCTGAACACGCGCCGGACGAGGCGATCGCCGGGCGTCAGGTCGCGGCTGAGATCGATGTGTGTGGCGTCGATCGAATCAACCAGCTCGAGCGTGTCCTTCAGCAGCCCCGCAACCGTCCGGTGCCCGAGAATTCCGGAATTGATGAAGAGCGCACGCGCCAGGGGCGCCCGATCCGCGGCGCGGGCCGTCGGCGTCGTCACAGCCGCCCGATTCCCGCCACCCGGCAATCGACGCCGCGACGGCCAAGGAGCACGTGCGGCCAGTCGCCGAGATCGACCGCGGCAGAGAGCGGCTTCAACAGTGAGCCCGCACCGATGTCCGTGCTGGCGGCGCGACGATGCGCCGATGGCGAATGATCGATCTGCCATGTATCGAAACCATGCGACTCGAGCTGGGCCACGACGTCGGCGGCCGACCCCCCCTGGTTCCGCAGGTACGCCGGGTGTAACTCGAGCAGGATCCAGTCGATCGCGCCCGCGGCCAGGCGCCGGCCGACGCCAGCCAGTGCACGAGCCTCCGCGCCTTCGATATCCATTTTCAACACGTCGACGTGCTCGATGCCGGCGGCATCGAGCATGGCGTCGAGCGGTCGTGCCGGAATCTTCAGGGACGCGCCCCCACCCTCCTGCGCACCCTCGAGCACCACGCCGAAGTTCGACGACTCCTGCTGATTCGATCCGTAGCGGCGAACCGTGATCGTCTCGTCGGCGTCGCTCGCTGCCGCGGCAACGACCCGCACCTGCGTTAATCCGTTTTTCGCGACGTTGGACTCCAGGGTGCGTACGGCGTTGGGATCGGCCTCGATGCTGACAATACGGCCGGTCGAACCCGCCAGATGCGCGGAAGCGAGCGTGAAATAGCCCCAGTTCGCCCCGACATCGACAACAACCGCGCCCGGCCCTACGAGTGCCATGAGCAGCGCGGTTTCCTGCGGCTCGTACCGACCCGTCAGGCACGCCTCCCGCATCAGGGGATCGGCAAGGTCGCAGCGGAAGAGCAGCCCGCCGAGATCGTCGGGCAGTGCCGCCCAGAAGGGCCGGCCGCTGCGGCGCGGAACCCAGTTCATCGCCCGGTAGCGTCCGGCGGGGAGCGATCGGATCACCCGCGATGCGGCCGACACCCAGCGGGGCGCGGGCGGCAGGTCGCGCTCAGTCGTCACGCCGCCTCGCCAGCAGCATGAGGTTGTCGGAGAGGGCCCGCGGGAAGCATCGCGCCAGCGCAAGCGGATAGTGCCACGGCGTGAGCGGCACACGCCCGTGGAGGCTGTAGGCCCACTCCGCCGGCTCGAGGCCCGCCTCGCGCGCCGCGCGCTCGAGGTCGCACTCGAGGAGCGCCGTGCGGTGCGCGGGATATTGCGGGTCCTGGAACGCCGAAAAACGGCGCTTGACGAGGAGCGTCAGCACGCTCAGCGCGCTCATCTGGTTCGGCGTCGTGACGATGACCCACGCGCCGGGTTTGGCGAGCGCGCGCAAACGCCGCACGAACGCCCACGGATTCTCGAGGTGCTCGATCGTTTCAAGGGCCGCGACGACGTCTGCCACGCCGTCGGCCATCGGCCAACCAGGCGCATCCAGATCGATCGCCTGGAACTCCCCCTCGCTCGGAAAACCGTCGTACTTGACCGCATCGAGGCCGCAGTAATGCGAAAAGCGGCCCGACACCACGCGCCAGAGTCCACCGCCGCCGCAGCCGACGTCGACGAGCGTCCCGCCGCCGATGCCTCGAGCCTCGAGCACGCCGGTCACCATGCGATAGATGGCGTCGCTGCTCGAGCCGAGGCTTTGCCGGGCGCGGGCCTCGAGGCGGGCGTCGATGCCGGCGTCGGGCGTCGCGGTGTGGCGTTGGGCGCCCCTGGCGGCCGACACGCTCATGCGCTCACCGCCGCCGGCGCGCCGCGTACGGCGGGCGCGGTCATTCCCTGCAGGACGTCCGCGAGCCGACCGATCGCCGAATCGGGATCGCACAAACGGCGGGCGCGGGAGGGTCCCGCCCCGGCGAGCCGCGCCCGGCACGCCTCGTCTTCGACGAGCATCCGCAGCGCCGACGCCAGCGCAAACCGATCGCGCGGCGGCACGAGCACGCCGCAGGTGTCATCGACGATCTCCATCGCGCCGCCGAGACTCGACGTCACGACGGGCAGACCCGCGGCCAGCGCCTCGACGAGCACGATGCCAAACGGCTCGGGCTCGAGGTTGGGCTGGCAGTACACATCGGCGGCGGCAAGCAGCTGAGGCACATCATCGCGCTCGCCAGCCCATCGCACACGGTCGACGATGCCGAGCCGGCGCGCCGACTGCTCGACCGAGGCCAGGAACGCCGCCTCGGCCGGGCGCTGCGCGCCGCCCACGTGCCACCAGATCCAGCCGGGCACGTCTCTGAGATCCGACAGCGCCTCGACGAGCAGCGCGTGGCCCTTCCATCGCTCGCTGCGACACGCCTGGATGATGACGACCGCGCGGTCGGGCGTGCGGAGGCGGGTCCGCGTGAGCCGGCGCTCCCCCGCCTCGATCGGCGCGCGCCGCGGCTCGACGGGCGCGTACACGACCGCGGAGCACACGCCGGGATAGAGCGCGCCAAGCGAGCGCGCCGTGAAGCGGCTGTTGCAGATGGCCAGATCGGGCACGACGCGGCGCGCGAGGCGCTCGGTCCAGTGGCGGCCCGCCATGACGTCGTGCGCCCAGAAGACCAGCGGCACGCCAGCGCGCTTGACCACGCCACCGAAAATGCCCTGCGCCCATGGCGCGTGACAAATCACGCGGTCGTACGGCGACGATCGAAGCAGCGTGACGAGCGCGGCGCGGGCCGCGCGCACAGACGCCGGGCGGCTCATCCTGACCGCGCCGAGATGGTGTGTGCGCACGCCGATGCGCGCCAGGTCGCGCTCGAGCCGTCCCTGAAACGACAAGGCGAACTCGTGCTCGACGCGGGCCGACCGCCGGCGCGCGAGCGCGACGAGGATCGCCTCGATCCCGCCGAACAGATTGCCGCTGTAGACGTGGAGCACCCGCATCAGGCGTGGGCCGCGGCCTGCTGGTAGACGGGCACGAGATCGGAGGCGAGCCGCGCGCGGTCGAAGCGCCGCTCCGCGGTCTGGCGTCCCGCGCGGCCCATCCGGAGCCGCGCCTGCGGATCGCGGGCGAGCTCGACAATCCGGGCCGCGAGGCCGTCGACGCTGCCGGGCGCGTGAACCAGCGCGTCGACGCCAGGCGTGAAGATCTCGCGTGCGCCGCCAGCGTCGCTGGCAATCACCGCGCGCCCGCACGCCATCGCTTCGGCGATGACCAGACCGAAGGGCTCGGGCGATGTGCTGGCGTGCACGACGATGTCGAGCGCGCGCAGCGCCTCTTCAGGGTGCGCCACGAAACCCGTGAAGCCCACGCGATCACCAAGACCGCGCTCGGCGGCGTAGCGCCGCAGATCGTCGAGCGAATACTGGCTGCCAGCCGTCTGATACAGCGCGCCGCCGATGATGTACGCGCGAACAGGGAGATCGGGCGGCAGCCGGGCCACCGCGTCGAGAAACGTCGTGTGCCCTTTCCACCGGCCGAAGGTGCCCACGAGCCCGACGCGGACCATTCCAATCGGCGCCGGCAGAAGACCCGCGAGCGCGTCGAGATCCACCTGGTGACCCGATCCGGTGAACCGTTCGAGGTCGACGGCGTTGTGCACGGTCATGACCGGCACGCGAGCGCCGAGCGCCGCGCGCGCGTCCTCGGCCACGCTCTCGGAGTTTGCGAGGACCGCGGCCACCCGCCAGGTGGCCGCACGCAGCAGACGAGCCGACACCGGCCGCCGAGCGAGGTAGTCGTGCAGGTGCCACACCACCGCCGCTCCCAGCGGGCGCGCCCATGCGCCGAACACGTGCATCTTCAGGCTATTGGTGTGCACGATGTCGGGACCACACGCCCGAATCGCGCGACGAAGCCGCGCCAGATACATCGCGGCGGGCAGACCCGCCATCGCCAGTGTCGCGGCAAAGGCCACGTACCCGCCGCCACCGATTCCCGATCGGAACTCACCGAGTCTCAACAGCGCGCCGCCAAACGGCACCATCGTCGTCGCCACGCCCAACGCCGCTGCGCGCGCAACCAGCGGACCGTCGGTCGCGGTCAGAAGGTGCAGCGACCACGACGGCTGCGCCTGCCTGAGACTCGCCAGCACGTCGAGCAGGCTGCGCTCCGCCCCGCCGAGCTCGGCAGAGGCGCTCAGATACATCACGCGCATTGGGAAGAAGCTGACAGTTAACAGTCAACAGTCAACAGAGCTGTCGACTGTCAACTGTGGACTGTGGACTGACCGCACGCCAGCGTCAGAAGAACCGCTGCCGAATTCGAATGACGTCGTTCGCCTGCACCTTGTCGTCAAGCCTGAGCGGCACCTCCGTCGTCTTGCCGTTGACGAGGCGCGTCGCGGTGATGCCTCGGTTCGATCCGCGGTCGGTCAGGCCGCCGGCGAGCGCGATGGCCTGTTGGACCGTCGTGCCGGGTTCGAGCGTGTAGGTGCCCGGATTCCGCACCATGCCATCCACGAAGAAGCTCGCCGCCGTCGGCACGTTGATGAGATCGCCGTCTCGCAGAACGACGTCGCTCTTGCCGAGCTCCAGATCCCTCCGGTTCACGCGAATCTCTTCAGGATCCTTGCCGTCCACGCCTCTGTGTCGAACGATGATTTCATTGCTCGCCTTCGCGGTGGGCGACCCCGCGAGCACCAACGCCTCGAGCAGTGTCATCGTCGGCCCGGTCATCGGAATTCTGCCCGCCTGCCGCACTTCGCCGACGATCATCACACTCTGGCTGCGGAACGTGTCGACGTCCACGCGGACTTGCGGGTTTCGGAGGTACCCGGCCTTGAGCTGCGTGACGAGGTAATTCTGCAGCTCGGTCGCCGTCATGCCGGCGGCCCGCACCCGGTTCAGGTACGGATAGCTCACCATGCCATCGGCGTCGACCGAGAACTTGCCGGTCAACTCGGCCTCGTCGACGACCGTGATCAGGAGCGTGTCCTGCGGGCCGATGCGATAACTCGGCGGCACCGTGGGCTGCGTGCCCGCCGCCGTTTGGCCCGCCGCTCCGCGCGACTGACCGGTCGCAGGCTGAGGCGCGGGCTTCCGGGCGTTCCCAGGCGCAGGCGGCGGCTTCTGGGCCGTGACGGGCGCCTGCGGCGCAGACGGTTTCTGCCCGGTGGCCGGCGCCTGCGGATCTCGCAGCCCGTGGTGAACCTCTGGCGTCGCACCAAGACGGGCGAGGCGCCCCGCCGGCAAGGCGCGACCCGCCTCCGCCAAGGCTTCGGCGAGGTCTCGCCGAAGTTCGCCTTGTCCTTGGCTGGCGCACGAAGGCGGACGACCGAGCATACCGGGAGTATGTGAGCGAGGAGCAACGCAGCTGGCGGGGATGCCTCGCCCGTCGAATGCAGCCAGACGTTCACCACTGGCTGCTAGCGCGAGTGTCGACACGGCGACTAGAAGCGCGGTCATGAAAGTCATGGCTGTCGTTCCCTTAGACATCTTCCAAGGCCCGACTCATGACCGTGAAGCACGTTTCTGTGGTGGGCCTTGGAAGCTGTCTTAGTTGCGGCCGCGGAGCGGCCGCCTAGTAGCGAAGATTCGCCAGGCATATCGAGGCACTCACGGCGGTTTGGGGCGAAGCTTCGCTACATGCTACTCGGTTGCGCGCGCCAACGGAATGCCGAGTTGACGCGCTTTTCGGTACAGATTAGGACGCTGAATGCCCAGCGCGCGGGCGGCTTCGGCCATCCGCCACCCATGGTGCTGAAGAACGGCCGCGATGTAGTCGCGCTCGAACCGGAGCCGCGCGTCCCGGAGGCTCAACAGCCCGTGGTGAACGTCTGGCGTTGCAGCGAGACGGGCGAGGCGCCCCGCCGGCAGGGCGCGACGACCGAGAATACCGGGAGTACCTGAGCGAGGAGCAACGCCGCCGGCGGGGATGC
>MEKT01000101.1:84615-86301 GCA_001767435.1 Acidobacteria bacterium RIFCSPLOWO2_02_FULL_65_29
ATCGAGCTGCAGCGCCGGCAGGACATGCTCGATGTGAATGATGTCGTCGCGTGTCTCGGTCAGCACACGCTCCACCACCCCGCGCAGCTCGGCAAGATTGCCCGGCCAATTGACCGCCGCGAGCAGCGCGAGCGTGGCCGGCGCGAAGCTTCGCGGGACGACGCCCGCAGCGGCCGCCAGGTCCTCGAGCAGACGTTCGGCGAGCGCCGGCACATCCTCGATCCGATCGCGAAGCGGTGGCAGATCGATCCGCGACGCCGCAACCCGCCGGTACAGATCGGCGCGGAAGCGGTGCTCTCTGACGTCGCTGTCGATCGACGGCGGCGCGCCGGCGATGAGGCGGAATTCGGTGGCGGCAATCTCGCCGTCGATCCGCACTTCGCCGTCGCGCGCCACGCGCGCCAGCCTCGCTTGCACTGCGGCGGGCAGGTCGACGGCGTCCGCCAGAAACAACGTGCCGCCGCGCGCGGCGGCGATGCGGCTGTCTCCGGACG
Source organism: Acidobacteria bacterium RIFCSPLOWO2_02_FULL_65_29 (assembly GCA_001767435.1). GTDB lineage: Bacteria > Acidobacteriota > Vicinamibacteria > Vicinamibacterales > CAVVIG01 > 2-02-FULL-65-29. Next base: position 85,110 of record MEKT01000101.1, read on the forward strand.
CCGGCTCGAGATCAGCGGGCGCGTGAGCCGCCGGCGACCCGAACAGCTCGCGGTCGTAGGCCGCGGCTGCGGCGCTCGCGCCGCACGCCATGAGGACAAAAGGCGAGGCAGGGGGCCGGCTGCGCGCGTGAAGCTCGCGCGCCACCGACTCGACGTCGGTGCCTTGCTCGCCGACGATGAGGACGCCGCTCGCGAGCGACGCCGAGCGCTGGACCAGCTCCTGAAGGCGGCCGATCACGGCTGAGCGTCCGACCAGCTCGATCGAGCCCGACCAGGGGGACACGAGCCGGGCAGGACGCGTGTTCGTCACAGTAAGACTGTCCGCCATGACTGCTTCTCTTGATTGGTGCTTGGGGTTTAGGGCTCGGGGCTAGAGGCTAGAGGCTAGGGGCTGGGGCTGGAGGCTAGGGCTGGATTCTAGGGACTCGGAGCCCGGGATTCAGACGCAGGACCAAGGAAACCGGGGGCGCGACTGACGACTAGCGACCTATCGACTAACGACTAAACGACTACCGCAGGTACAGCTCCGCCCCGTCAGTCACAGATATAGCGTGCCAATAGAGTATCTACAATGACTTCAGGGTCTTGTGTGTGTCTCCAAAGACACATGCCCAGAGCTCAGGTCGATACAGATCCGACGACTGAGTTTCTTATCGGCAGCGCCGCTTGTATCAATCAGGATTGGGAAGAAGGGGTGGATCCGTCCGTTGTAGGTAAGGAGACAGGGTAATGGCTCGCCTGACGGCTGAAGCGCTGCGGCGCTCACCACGGCGCGTCGCGTCGACGAGCTGCTCAGAGGGCGTCCCGTACCGCCGCCGCCCGCGCAGTTCACCTCGCGTCTCCTCGGACGGATTCGGCGCGATCGGTGGCGTCGCGACCAGTTTCTCGACGTCGGCTTCAATCTGGTCGTCGGCCTGGTCGTGCTGGGGATCCTCGCGGCGTTCTGGCTGGCGTTGTCAGAGAGCGGTCTCGGCTCGATGAGTCGCGACGCGCTCGCCGTCCTGAACGCGGCGCTCGCCGATCTGGTGCGGCGCATCGCGCCATCGCTGCCCGTATACGGCGCGGCCGCCGCCCTTCTGGCCGCCGCGCTCGGCATCTGGTGGTGGACCGAGCGCGACGCAGCGCTCTGATGATGAGAAATTCTCAGGCCCTCAAATCCTCAAGTCCCCAAATCCTCAAGTCCCCAAATCCT
>MEKT01000101.1:86309-97438 GCA_001767435.1 Acidobacteria bacterium RIFCSPLOWO2_02_FULL_65_29
GGTTTGAAACGCGAAAGTGGCGGAACTGGCAGACGCGCCGGACTTAGGATCCGGTAGCCGAAAGGCTTTGGGGGTTCGACTCCCCCCTTTCGCATCCGCCTTCGCGCGGCACTGACAAAACAAGCCGCGCTTCGGCGGACCCGCCGTACCTCGCGAAAGGAACCGAACGAGCGAAGGCGGGCCCTTCGGTCATTCGCGCGCGAGCTTTGGCGCGCAAGCACCAACGGAGTCGACAGTGACAGCCGGTGGCACTGTGAACTGTCGACTGTTGACTGTCGACTTCTCATGAAAACAGATCTGACCGACGTCAACGACACCCGCAAGACCCTGAGCGTCGAGATCCCGCGCGAGATCGTCGACCGGGAAATCGAGCGTGTGGCGCGCGATATCTCACGCCGCGCGAAGATTCCGGGCTTCCGCCCCGGCAAGACCCCGACGCGCGTCGTGAAGCAGCGCTTCAAGGATCAGATTCTGCACGACGTCGCGCACGATCTCATTCCCCGGGCCGTCGACGAGGCGCTGAACGAGCGCGGCGTCGAGGCGGTGGACACGCCGGATATCCGCGACGTGAACATCGACGAGGGGCAGGTGCTGACCTTCACGGCCTCGTTCGACACCCTGCCGTCGTTCGAGCCTGGCGAGTACGCCACCGTTTCGCTCCGGCGCCCGTCGAGCCGCGTCGAAGAGGCGGCGGTCGATCACGCGCTGCAGCGGCTGCGCGAGCGGGCCGCGAGATTCGAGCCGGTCGAGGGACGGGGCGTGGCCGACGGCGACACCGCGATGGTCGACCTCGAGCGCACCGACGCCGGCGGCAAGCCGGACACACACACCGACGTCGCGATCGAGCTGGGCGCAAAGGCCAACCCGCCCGGCTTCGACGAGCAATTGCTCGGGCTCGAGCCCGGCGCCACCAAGAGCTTCATCGTCCATTATCCGGCGGACTACACGATCCGTGAGCTCGCCGGAACCGACGTGTCGTACACGGTCACGGTCAAGGGCACCAAGCGGCGCGTGATCCCCGACCTCGACGACGAGTTGGCGAAGGACTTGCAGTTCGACACGCTCGACGCCCTTCGGGCGCGCGTGCGCGAGGATCTGGAGCACGAAGCGCGCCACGCGGCCGAGCGCGAGGTCCGCGCCGAGCTGATGAAGCAGTTCGCCGCGCGTCTGCCCTTCGAGGTGCCGGCCTCGCTCGTCGAGCGCGAGCTGGATCGCCGCGTCGAGGAGCTCGCCAGGCGGCTGGTCGATCAACGGGTGGATCCGCGGCAGGCCGGCATCGACTGGCAGGCGTTCCGCGAGAGCCAGCGCGCCGCCGCGCGCGAGGCGGTGGCCGGCGCCATCGTGCTCGACGAAGTGGCGCGGCGGGAGGTGTTGACGGTCGACGAGGCGGACATCGAGCGGGAGATTCAGCGCTACGCGGAGCGGACGGCCCGGACGCCGGCCGCCGTGCGCGCGGCGCTCGAAAAAGAGGGTGGCCTGTCGCGGATATCGGGGGGGCTGCGACGGGAAAAGTCGATTGACTTCCTCATGGCGCGTGCTACAATTGCTGCACAGTAAGGACTTCCCCGCTCAATTTCCCCGACAATCAGCCGATTCTTATGATGCGTGATCGGGTTCCGGATGCGCGGATGCAACTCGTGCCGATGGTCGTCGAGCAGACGAACCGCGGTGAGCGCGCGTACGACATCTTTTCGCGGCTCCTCAAAGACAGCATCATCTTCATCGGCACTCCAATTGATGACCAGATTGCCAACCTGGCCATCGCGCAGATGCTCTTTCTCGAGGCCGAGGACCCCGACAAGGACATCCAGTTGTATCTCAACAGCCCGGGCGGCTCGATTACGGCCGGACTCGCCATCTACGACACCATGCAGTTCATCAAGCCGGACGTCCAGACCATCTGCATCGGCCAGGCGGCCTCGATGGCGGCGGTGCTGCTGGCGGCGGGGGCGAAAGGGAAGCGATTCTCGCTCCCCAATTCACGGATTGTCATCCACCAGCCGCTCATGTCTGGGCTGGGGGGCCAAGCGACCGATATTGATATTGCGGCCCGCGAGATCCTGCGGATGCGCGAGCGCATCAACAACATCCTGGTGCACCACACGGGGCAGTCCGAAAAGCGAATTCAGGAAGACACCGAGCGGGATTACATCATGACGGCCGACCAGGGCAAGGAATACGGTATCATTGATGATGTCATCCGGAAGCGGGCCTGACGAAGCAGCGGCAACAGGTTGTCGCGTCACGGGTTAAAGGCTGAACGAGCATGGTCAAGAAGACGGGGGAAACCGAGGTTCTGCGGTGCTCCTTCTGTAACAAGGACCAGAACGACGTCCGAAAGCTCATTGCCGGGCCTACCGTCTTCATCTGCGACGAGTGCGTCGAGGTCTGCAACGACATCATCGCCGACGACAATCGGTTCGAAAACCGCGGCACGCGATCCTCGCTCCCCACCCCTCAGGAAATCAAGAAATTCCTCGACGAGTACGTCATCGGCCAGGAGCGGACCAAGAAGAAGCTCGCCGTCGCGGTCTACAACCACTACAAGCGGATCGAGATTCAGAAGCAGCCGCGCAGCCGAAACGACATCGAGCTCACCAAGTCGAACATCCTGCTGATCGGCCCGACCGGCACGGGCAAGACGCTCCTCGCCCAGACGCTCGCCAAGCTGCTGTCGGTCCCCTTCACGATTGTCGACGCGACGACGCTCACCGAAGCGGGCTACGTCGGCGAGGACGTCGAGAACATCATCCTCAAGCTCCTGCAGGCGGCCGGCGGCGACATCGAGAAGTGCCAGCAAGGCATCATCTACATCGACGAGGTCGACAAGATCTGCCGGAAGGACGAGAACCCGTCGATCACCCGCGATGTCTCGGGCGAAGGTGTGCAGCAGGCGCTGCTCAAGATCCTCGAGGGCACGGTCGCCAACGTCCCGCCGCAGGGCGGCCGGAAGCACCCGCATCAGGAATTCTTCCAGGTCGACACGACCAACATCCTCTTCATTTGCGGCGGGGCGTTCGTGGGCCTCGACAAGCAGATCGAGCGGAGGGTCGGCAAGAAGACGCTGGGGTTCAAAGCGGACATCAAATCCGTGCGGGGGCGCGACATCGGCGCCACGCTCGAGCAGCTCGAGCCGCAGGACCTCATCAAGTACGGCCTCATCCCCGAGTTCGTCGGCAGGCTGCCCGTCGTCGGGACCCTCCACGAGCTCGACAAGGCGGCGCTCGTCCAGATCCTCACGCAACCGAGGAACGCCATCACGCGTCAGTACATGAAGCTGTTCGAGTACGAGAACGTGAAGCTCCGCTTCACCGACGACGCGCTCGAGGCGATCGCGGAGTTGGCCCTCGAGCGCAAGATCGGCGCCCGCGGCCTGCGAATGATCATCGAGGACCTGATGCTCGACCTGATGTATCAGGTGCCCAACCAGAAGAAGCTTCGCGAGGTCTCCATTACCCGCGAAGTCGTGATGGCGAAGGACAAACCGATTGCGCTCATCGAGAAGGCCGGATAATGAAATCGCGTAATTGGATAATCGGGTAATCGGGTCATTGCGGTGATCGACTGCCCCGTCAGACAATCAATTACCCGATTACGCGATTACCCGATTACCCGATAACCTTATGGAATCCCAACTGGAAGTCTACGAAACGCTGCCGATTGTCCCGCTCCGGGACGTCGTGGTCTTCCCGCACATGATGATGCCGTTCGTCATCGGACGGCCGAGCTCGACGCGCGCGCTCGAGCACGCGCTCGTCAAGGACAAGCGGATCTTCCTGGCGGCGCAGCACGATGCGTCGGTCGACGATCCGCGCCCCGAAGACATCTACACGATGGGCTGCGTGGCCCATGTCGTGCAGAGCCTGAAGCTGCCCGACAGCAATATCAAGGTGCTCGTCGAGGGCGTCGATCGGGCCCGGGCCGTGGAATGGAAGGAAGACAAGGGCTTCTATCGGGTGGTCGTCAAGGTGCTGCCCAAGACGCGCGAGACGAGCGGCGACGTCGAGAGCACCATGAGCCGCGTCGTGTCGCTGTTCGAGCAGTACGTGAAGCTGTCGAACAACCTGCACTACGACGCCATGATCAACGCCGTCCGCGTGGACGACCCGGGCAAGCTCGCCGACACCATTTCGGCGCACCTATTGGTCGGCGTGGACGAGAAGCAGAACCTGCTCGAGATCATCTCCGCGCTCGAACGGCTGAACCGCATCGCCGGCATTCTCGAGATCGAGGTGGACAAGCTCCAGGTCGACCGCCGCATCCAGTCTCGCGTGAAGAAGCAGATGGAGAAGGCGCAGAAGGAGTACTACCTCAACGAGAAGATGAAGGCGATCCAGAAAGAGCTCGGCCGCAAGGACGAGAAGGGCAACGAGGTCGACGAGCTCAAGAAGAAGATTGAAACCTCCAAGATGCCGAAGGACGTCGAGGAGAAGGCCGTCCAGGAGCTGAAGCGCCTGGAGGCGATGCCCCCGATGTCGGCCGAGGCGACCGTCTCGCGCAACTACCTCGACTGGCTGATCGCGGTGCCCTGGCACAAGAAGACGCGCGAGAGCCGGGATCTGAAGCGCGCCGAGGAGATCCTCCACGAAGACCACTACGGCCTCGAGAAGATCAAGGAACGCATCCTCGAGTTCCTCGCCGTCCGCCTGCTGGTCAAGAAGCCGAAGGCGACCATCCTCACCTTCTCGGGCCCTCCCGGGGTGGGCAAGACGTCGCTGGCCAAATCGATCGCCCGCGCGATGAACCGCAAGTTCGTGCGGCTCTCGCTCGGCGGCGTGCGAGACGAGGCCGAGATCCGCGGCCATCGGCGCACCTACATCGGCGCCTTCCCCGGCCAGATCATCCAGATGATGAAAAAGGCCGGCTCGATGAACCCCGTGTTCCTCCTGGACGAAGTCGACAAGATGTCGATGGACTTCCGCGGCGACCCGTCGGCGGCGCTGCTCGAAGTGCTCGATCCGGAGCAGAACAGCACGTTTCTCGATCACTACCTCGACGTCGAGTACGACCTGTCGAACGTGATGTTCATCTGCACGGCGAACGTGCTGCACACGGTCCCGCAGGCGCTCCGGGACCGCATGGAGGTGATGCAGCTCGCCGGCTACACGGAGATCGAGAAGGTCGAGATCGCCAGGCGGTTCCTCACGCCGAAGGCCATCGAGGGCGTCGGCCTCACCAAAGACAACATTGTCTTCAGGGACGAAGCGTTTCAGGCCATCATCCAGCGCTACACGCGCGAAGCGGGCGTCAGAAACCTCGAGCGCGAGATTTCGTCGATCTGCCGCAAGGTCGCCAAGAAAGTGGTCGTCGAGGGCAAGGGCTTCGTCGAAGACGTCACGGGGGAGAAAGTCACCGAGTACCTCGGCGTGCCCCGCTTCCGTAACACGATGGCTGAGGAGTCGAACGAGATCGGCATCGCGACCGGGCTGGCGTGGACCGAGGTCGGCGGCGAGATTCTCGTCACCGAGGCAACGCTCATGCCGGGCAAGGGCCATCTGACGCTCACCGGCAAGCTCGGCGACGTGATGCAGGAGTCGGCCCAGGCGGCCATGAGCTACGTGCGCACGAAGGCCGAGGAGTTCGGGATCCCGAAGGACTTCAACCGCAAGACCGACATGCACGTACACGTCCCCGAAGGCGCCATCCCGAAGGACGGGCCGTCGGCCGGCATCACGCTCGCGACCGCGCTCGTGTCCGCGCTCACGCGCGTGCCGGTCCGCAAAGACGTCGCGATGACGGGCGAGATCACGCTCCGCGGCAAGGTCCTGCCGATCGGCGGCGTGAAGGAGAAGGTCCTCGCCGCGCACCGCGCCGGCGTGAAGAACATCATCCTGCCGAAAGACAACGAGAAGGACCTGGCGGACATTCCCAAGAACGTGCTGGACTCGTTGAACGTCTACATGGTGCAGACCATGGACGAGGTCCTGAAGATCGCGCTGGCCGAGCCGCTCGCGGGCCGTCCGCAGGCCGAACCGGTCGAGAGCGCCATCACCGACGACACCATCACACACTAGTCAGGGACTAGAGGCTGGAGGCGAGAGGCGAGGAACCACCCGTAGGAACGCTTGCGCGAGGCACGTACTTCCCCAGCCTCCAGTCCCCAGCCTCAATTGACGTCCCTGGGAAGATTGTGAAGATAGAAGCCGGCTTCGTCACGAGCGCCACGGGCGCGCCCGATCTGCCGCGCGACGAGCGTCCGGAAGTCGCGCTTGTCGGGCGCTCGAACGTCGGCAAATCGAGCCTGATCAACGCGCTGGCACGGCAGCGGATCGCCCGCACCAGCGCCGCCCCCGGCAAGACGCGGCTGGTCAACGTGTATTCCGTGCGGCGCGGTCATGCGAGGCCGTTCTATCTCGTCGATCTTCCGGGGTACGGCTATGCCCCTCGACAGGCTCGGGGCGCCCTGAGCTCGCCGAAGGGCGCGCGAGGCGGCGGCGAGGCGGCGCACGGGTTCGACGCGCTCACGCGGGAATTCTTCGGCAGGGTCCGTCTCAACGCCCTCCTGCTGGTCGACGCTCGGCATCCGGGTCTCGACAGCGACGTGGAGGCCTGGAACTGGCTGAAGGACACGGTCGCCGGACTGGTGATCGTCGCGACGAAAATCGACAAGCTCCCGCGTGGTCAACGGATCCGCGCGATGAGAGAACTCGAATCCGTATTTGATGTTTCCGTGCTGCCGGTTTCGGCGGTCACGGGCGAAGGACTGGACGAACTGTGGAATCAGATCGACAGGCTGGTGAACAGCCCCAACCCGCAACCCCGGCGCAGCCGCAGCAGCCTCCCCCCGTCAAGGGCAACGGCGGCGCGCCCCCCGAAAAACTAGAACGGATCGAGCTGGCGACGCTCAAGGACATGAGCGTCGGGGCGCTCACCAAGATCGCCAAGCAGCTCGACGTGCCGGGCGCGACCGGCATGCGCAAGCAGGAGCTCATTTTCGAGATCCTCAAGGCGCGTGCCGAAAAGAGCGGCCTGATCTTCTCGGAAGGCGTGCTCGAGACGCTGCCCGACGGCTTCGGCTTCCTGCGCGCTCCCGATTACAACTACCTGCCCGGGCCCGACGACATCTACGTCTCCCCGTCGCAGATTCGCAAGTTCGACCTGCACACCGGCGACACGGTGTCGGGCCAGATCAGGCCCCCGAAGGACGGTGAGCGGTACTTCGCGCTGATCAAGGTCGAGGCGGTCAACTTCGAGCCGCCCGAGCGGGCGCGCGAGAAGGTCTTCTTCGAAAACCTCACGCCGCTGTACCCGCAATCGAAGATCTCGCTCGAAACGGAAGGCGAAAACCTCTCGGCCCGTGTGCTGGATCTGATGGTCCCCATTGGCAAGGGCCAGCGCGGCCTCATCGTCGCGCCGCCTCGAACCGGCAAGACCATGCTGCTGCAGAACATCGCGAACAGCATCACGAAGAACCATCCCGAGGTGTACCTGATCGTGCTGCTCATCGACGAGCGGCCCGAAGAAGTCACCGACATGCAGCGGTCCGTCCACGGCGAGGTGATTTCGTCGACCTTCGACGAGCCGGCGCAGCGGCACGTGCAGGTGGCCGAAATGGTGATTGAGAAAGCCAAACGGCTCGTCGAGCACAAAAAAGACGTCGTCATCCTGCTCGACTCGATCACGCGCCTGGCGCGCGCCTACAACACCATCGTCCCGCCGTCGGGCAAGGTGCTGTCGGGCGGCGTGGACAGCAACGCCCTGCAGCGGCCGAAGCGCTTCTTCGGCGCCGCCAGGAACATCGAAGAAGGCGGGTCGTTGACGATCATCTCCACGGCGCTGGTCGACACCGGATCCCGCATGGACGAAGTGATCTTCGAGGAGTTCAAAGGCACGGGAAACCTGGAAATCCACCTCGATCGGAAGCTGACCGACCGCCGTGTGTTTCCCTCCATCGACATTCAGAAGAGCGGCACCCGCAAGGAAGAGCTCCTGCTGCCGAAGGAAGACCTCAATCGCGTCTGGGTGCTGAGAAAGGTCCTCACACCGCTCTCACCCGTCGAGGCCATGGAGTTGCTCCTCTCGAAGATGGCCAAGACGAAAACCAACGCCGACTTCCTGTCGTCGATGAGCAACGGGAAGGCGTAGGGCTGACGGACAAAAAGGGCCAAGGGCCAAGGGCAGAGGGCAGAGGGCAGAGGGCAGAGGGGACCACAATGGCACTGAGAGACTTCATCAAGGGCCAGTTCCTCGAGATCGTCGAGTGGACCGACGATTCGCGCGACACGCTCTCCTACCGCTACCCGGACGACGACAAGGAAATCAAGAACGGGGCGCAGCTCATCGTCCGCGAGTCGCAGGCCGTGCAGTTCGTGTATTTGGGCCAGTACGGCGACCTCTTCGGCCCGGGCAAGTACTCGCTGACGACGGATAACATCCCGGTGTTGTCGCGCCTGAAGGGCTGGAAGTACGGATTCGAGTCGCCCTTCAAGGCCGACATCTACTACGTCGTCACGCGCCTGTTCACGGGCAACAAGTGGGGGACGTCGAATCCCGTGATGGTGCGCGACCAGGATTTTGGCATCGTGCGCCTGCGTGCGTTCGGCACCTATGACTTCCGTATCGTGGAGGTGGCGAAGTTCCTGAAGGAAGTGGCTGGCACCGACAACCACTTCCGGCTCGATGAGTTCAGCGATGCCATGCGGTCGCGGCTCGTCAGCGTCTTCAGCGACGCGCTGGCATCGAGCAAAGTCCCGGCGCTGGACGTCGCGTCTCGCTACAGCGAGCTCGGCGAGGCGCTCTTGCCGATCATCAATCCGATCATCAGGGACAAGTACGGCATCGAGATGGCCAGCTTCATTCTCGAGAATGTCTCGGTGCCTCCGGAAGTCGAGCAGGCGATCGACAAACGCTCCGGCATGGCGGCCGTTGGCAACCTCAACGACTTCGTGAAATACCAGATGGCGCAGGGCTTCGAGAAGGGCGGCCCAGGCATCGGCGGCGTGGGCGCCGAGATGGCGGTCGGCATGGCGATGGCGCAGCAGATGATGAACCAGCCGGGCGGCATCACGGCGCAGGCCACTGCGCCTGCCGCAGGCGGTGTGCCGGCGGGCGGTGGGCTGCCCGAGATGCTCAGCCCGGCCGACGCCGCGAGAGCCCTGAGCGTGAGCGAAGCCGACGTGATCGCCAGCCTCGAAGCGGGGGACCTGAAAGGCAAGAAGATCGGCTCGCAGTGGCGCATCACGCGCGCCCAACTGACCGCGTTCATGCAGTAGGCCGGAGCTTCAGCTCCAGCGGCGGCGCCGGGGCGGACTCGACCCATTGTGACCGACTCGAACCTCACCCCGGACGGCTCTGCGGTCGCGACTGCCCGCTCGAAATACCACTGCCCCGCCTGCGGGGGCGAGGCCAACTGGAATCCCACCAAACAGGCGCTCGTCTGCCCGTTCTGCGGCACCGAGTCGCCGGCGGATCTCAAGGAACGCGGCGAAGGCACGGTCGTTGTCGAGCACGACCTCGCCGAGGCGTTGCGCGCGATCCCGGATGCCGCGCGCGGATGGCATGCCGAGAAGACGTCGGTGCGCTGCCAGAGCTGCGACGCGGTTTCGGTGTTCGATGCAGACAAGGTCGGCCAGCGGTGCGACTTCTGCGGGTCTGCCCAGCTCGTGCCGTACGAGCAGGTCAAGGACGCGTTCACGCCTGAATCGCTCCTGCCGCTCAAGGTGGCTGAGTCCCAGGCTCGCGACCTCATCCGCGCCTGGTACCGCAACCGCTGGTTCGCGCCGAACAGGCTCAGAACCAAGGCCCTGACCGACACGGCAAAAGGGTTGTACCTGCCGTACTGGACATTTGACGCGAAGGCGCACGCGTCGTGGACGGCCGAATCCGGCACGTATACGGGGAAGGACAGAAAGAACGTCCGCTGGACGCGAGCGTCCGGCGAGCTGTCGCACGTCTTCGACGACGACCTCGTGGCCGCCTCGAAGGGCGTCAACCCGGCCTATCTTCGCGGCGCGGAGCCGTTTCCCACCGAGACGCTGATTCCGTACGACCCTGGCTACCTGGCTGGGTGGACGGTCGAGCGCTATCAAATCGACCTCCTCAACGCGGCCGCGCAGTCGCGCAGGCAGATGGAATCGGCGCTCCGCGCGATGTGTGGGCGTCAGGTGCCCGGCGACACGCAGAGAAACCTGGAGGTGCGATCGACGTTCAGCGACCAGCGCTTCAAGCACATCCTCGTGCCCGTCTGGCTGCTCACCTACACGTTTGGCGGCAAGACGTATCAGGTGGTCGCCAACGGGGTAACGGGAAAGATCGCCGGCGGACGCCCGTGGAGCTGGGTGAAGATCGCGCTGGCGGTGGCGGCGGGCCTGGTGGTGCTGTACTTCCTCAACTCATAGGTTCGCTCTGCGCCGCGCATCGCGTCGCAGATTCTGCGTACTTCTGCCGCGATGAGCCGCGCAGTTTCTGCTCACTTCAGACTGCCGCTCGTAGAATTGTTGGCCGTTTCCGCTGGCACGATCCTGGCAGTGGACAGGGCGTGGGAAGTGAGGCACCGAAGCTCCTCGATCGCGTGCGCGACGCAATCCGAACGCGTCATTACAGCCGTCGGACCGAGGAGGCGTACGTCTACTGGATCCGCAAGTACATCGTCTATCACGACAAGAAGCATCCGTCCCTGATGGGCGCGATGGAGATCTCGGCGTTTCCTGACTTGGCTTGCGGTTCGCCAGCAGGTGAGCGCGTCGACGCAGAATCAGGCGCTCGCCGGTGTGTTGTTTCTCTACAAGGCGGTGTTGCATGTTGAGATCGGCAGCGTCCCGCCGGTTGTGCGGGCCCGTACTCCTGACCGGTTGCCCGTCGTGCTCAGCCGAGACGAGGTTGGCGCCCTCCTGAAGCAGTTGACCGGCACAGAGCGGCTGATCGTCAAGCTGCTGTACGGTTCGGGGGTCAGGCTGGAGGAGTGTCTCGACCTTCGCGTCAAGGACCTCGACTTCGATCGCCATCAGGTTGTCGTGCGACAAGGGAAGGGCCAAAAGGATCGGGTGACGATGCTGCCCTCGGCGGCGAGGGAGACGTTGACGGGGCACTTGGCAGAGGTGCGCCGGCTCCATGAGGTTGATCTGGCGCGCGGGTTCGGGCGGGTCGTGTTGCCGTTCGCCTTGGATCGCAAGTTTCCCAATGCGCCGACG
>MEKT01000102.1 GCA_001767435.1 Acidobacteria bacterium RIFCSPLOWO2_02_FULL_65_29
CGAGCTCCTGCAGGGACGCTTCTCGAAGGGCGTCATGACGCGTCTCTGCGAGGAGAAGACGGGGCTGTTTCCGTCACCGAAGGAAATCCTCTTCACGTGCAGTTGTCCGGACTGGGCGTCGATGTGCAAGCACGTGGCGGCAGTGCTGTACGGCATCGGCGCACGATTGGATCATCGGCCGGAGTTGCTCTTCACGCTCCGCAACGTCGATCAGCAAGACCTGATTGCGCACGCGGGGGCCGATCTCTCGAAGAAGGGCAGGCGACCAGCCGGCGCGAAGGTGCTCGCGAGCGACGATCTCTCGGAGATGTTCGGCATCGAGATGGCGCCGACGATGCCACCGAAGCGGGCCGCATCGGGCGAGGTGGCATCGAAGCGATCCATCTCGGCCAACGCGGACGGGTCGTCCGGGCGGGCGGGCGTGATCCGGCCGGCGAAACCGAAAGAGCCCGCGCTCAAGCGGCACGAGAACAAACACAGGCTGACACCGGCGAAGCGTCGAGCGATATCGGAGCGCATGCATACGTACTGGGCTGCAAGGAGAGAACTGATGAAGAAGCAGAAGGCTTCCCAATCGTCGTAGTAATCCTGTCCGGCTATTCTGGACCGGATGTGCGTCGCCTTTGCGCCCAAGAGTCGCGCGTCCGAGCTCTTGAGATGGGCTGCGGATCTCCGCCAACAGTACTGGCGCCGCCACGCGTTCAGAGAGGAGCTGGCGCGAGCCTGTGAGAGTCTGGGTGTATTGGTGCCAGTCTGAACTTGGCGTCGCCCGCGACTCTATTGGCTTCCTTCTTGCGTGGTGCACACGCTGATGCGACAGCCCAATGGCACGCCCAGGAGCGCGGCAGCGGCACACACGGCCGCAGCCCCGAAGCAAGCCGCGCGCGCCTCCGGCACGACGAGACCGACGCCCGCGAACAGGCGGCGAACACCAGCAACGAGCCGCTCATCACCTTGCCCCACAGTCTCATGTGTGGCTGCTCCCGCTCACGCAACTGTCCTCGACGACCCCGCCCCGACAAGCCGTGGCAGTAGCGCAGACGGCGTTTCTCAGGATGGGTGCCATGTTAACCTCGTCTTCGGATCAAAAGTGTTTCCGCAAGTTCCCTGAGCAGTTACAGCCGGGTTGATGAGGGAAGTGCTATGAGGCGGACGAACGACTATCTCATGTTTTCGTTGATCGGACTCGCTTCGATCATCACGCTCGCGGTGTTTCTCCAGCGTCCCGTCGACCGGCTGCTTGTCTCGAGTGCGTGCGGTTTTACGCTTTTCACACTCGCTTGGGTCGGCATGTACTTCCGGCTCAAGCGCGAGCTGCCGGAACACGCGCTCATCGACGCGACGTATCTGAACCTTCCCATCGGTGTCGGCAGACAGCGCCGCGCCGGGCTTCGTAATATGTTCCGCCTCATACGGTTCCACTTCGAACGTCACGGGAGCGACCGCTGGTCGATGATGTTGATCGCCGGTATGGCGATGCTTGCGGCGTCGCTCGTCGTCTATCTGCTCTGAAGGCTGACACTCGTGGACCGCACTCAATGCTGCCGATACCGCCGTTGTTTGAGCGCTGCAGGTCGTCGAAAATGCTCTCTTCCCACAGCGCGCTCCACGTCAGCCGGCGCGATTCCCACCGCGGCAACCCGAACTCGTCCCGGCCCTCGACGTAGACGAAGCTGATCTGCGCCTGGCTGCGGCCAAATGTTGGACCCTTCCCACGAATCGTGTTGCTCCCACGTGCCCGTCCACACGCGCTGATTTGTGGCCGGCGTCTGCGCGTGCGGCGCGCCCGAGCCGGTCAACGCAGCGACGATCGCCACTCCGAACACGCTGAGTTTCCGCATCAATTGCCCCTCCGAAAACCGACGCGGATCTCCTCGCGTCCACTTTGACGCTTCGTCACGAACCAGACGAGCGTGCCATCATCACCTTCGAGCCCTGTGGCATCGGTGATGTGCCAAACATCGGCCGACAGCGATCTCTCATCGATGGTTCTCGTTGCTTCCCGATCCATGTCCCATTCGTTCCCATCTGACGACACGAAGCGAACGTACTGACGGCCCTCGAAGGTCGTGGCCTGAAATCCGCCATCTCGCCGTGGTTCGATGACGGCCCGGAAGCTGTCGAGCCCGGTCGATTGCCACGGGAACCGGGCGGACTCCTGCCACGTGCGGCCATCTGCGGACGTGAAGGGCATGAGAAACGGAGCGCCCGGCCGCAACTCGAAGTCGTCTTTCTCGAACGTTCGCAGACTGTCGGGAAACCACAGATGGAACTGCTGGCCGTCGTGCAGCGCCGAGGGTTCGATGGGGTAGGGGTCCCGCTGGGTCGCCGCGAGGACTTGCCCGGCGGCCTCCCATCGTAGCCCGTCGGACGACGTCGCGAGATGCAGCGTGCTCGGCTGACGAGGACCAAACAACTCGGGCATGACGGAATACCACATGAAGTAGCGGTCGCCAGATCGAGCGACTGTGACGCCGTGCAACCGACTTCGTGCGGCGGAATCGGCAGGCTCAAACACGGGACCTTTCGTCTTCTGCCACCGGATGCCGTCTGCAGACGTCGCATGGCCGATGGCGCAGCCGCGATCGCAGCCGCAAAGTAGCAGCCGCGATACCACATGCGATACCGCGTGGCGCCGCGCTCGACTTCTCGCAACACCGACGGGGAGGCGATGATGAAATCATCGAATTCGCCGCGAGTGCCTGGGTTCAGCACGGGACCTTCCGTCAGGAATGTCCATTGGCCGGAGACGTTTGCGCGCATCTCTCTGGAAGCGCGCGGCGGCCGTAGCCATGTCAACGGGCGGCGGAGGCGGTGGCTGCGTGGCGGCCACGTTCGCGGGGGCTGCAAATGCAGGCGACGACTCGGCAGTCGGCTCCGGCTGTGTCGGCGTGGTGAATCGGGCTCGCAGCATCGCACCGAATACAACAACGAGCGCCACCGCTGCAACCCGTACCGCGAACCGCCTCTGCGCGGGCAGGGCGCGCCAAGCGGTCCACCGTATTGCGTTTGCCTCGCGCAACCGCTTCTTGTTGTTCGTACTCGGTTGACTGGTTTGGAGTCTTTCCTCGGGCTCGCTGAAGGATCAGCGTGCGGACAGCGGAGACGCCATCAGCGCAAAGCTTCGCGATGTAGCCAAGAGCTGCGGCGAGCAAGAGGCCGAGGTAGACGAAGGCGCGTACAAGCCCGCGCGCTATCATACGCAGCGCGGCGTTGGCAGTCGCGATCGCCTCCACTCGTGTCATGCCGAGCGCCTCCACATGGCGGGTTGGTCCTCCACGACTTTTCGATTATCGCGAGACGCTGGCGCGCCTGCCGCGCGAGGGCGATGTCGTCTGAACCGGCCTTTTGGAGAGGATCCGGTACTCCGCCGCGGCCTCCTTGGGGCGGCCCATCTGTTCGAGCGCCTGGCCCTTGTTGAAGTGCGGGTTCAGCAGCGCGGGCGCGAGCGACGCGGCCTTCTCGTAACCGGCAATCGCCCGCTCGTAGCTCTTCTGCTTTGCATAGAGCATCCCTCGATTAATGAGCGGGTCGGGATCTGCCGAGTCGATCTCGATCGCCTTTGTGTAGTCGGCGACCGCGCGGTCGAGGTCTCCCAGATTCTGATAGGCGAGACCGCGGTTGTAGGTCGCCAAGGCGTACGACGCGTTGCGCTCGATCAGCACTGTGAAGTCCGCGGCGGCGGCGTCCCATTCCTCGGCGAGTGCGTACAGGAGGCCGCGCTGGTAGAGCGGCTCGACCGCGCCCGGATTCAGTTGGTTCGCTTCGGTGAAGTCGGCGAGTGCGTCTCGCGCGTCCTGCGCGTTCTCGCGCTCCAATCCACGGTTCAGGCGAGCCGTTCCCCGATTCGTGTACGCGCCCCAGGAGTCGGGCTGGAGATTGTAGTAGCCCTCGGCGAACCGCGGATCGAGCTTGACGACCTGATTGACCGCCTTGAGCGCGTCCGCGGGCCTGCCCTGCCCGAGCAAGAGCGTGCCGCGCGTGCCGAGCGCACGCGGGTACTCCGGTGCGAGCCGAATCGCTTCGTCGACCTCGGCGTGTGCCTCGGCCCATCGCTGGGCGTTGGCGCTGCGTCACCCGGAACAGCCGCTGGACGACGTCCTCTGAAATCCGTTTCTCGGCCAGGTCGCCGAGTATCGCAACCGAGGCCGCCAAGGATCCGTCCGTCGGCGCCAGACGTGCGGCCGCTTCGAAGACCTCGCGAGCGTCCGCGAAGCGGCGTGCCGCCGCCAGGGCCGCGCCCTTGTCGTACTCGGCGTCTGGATCGAAGGTGGTCTTCTGCGATGCATCAGCCGAACCGGTCTTCGATCCCTCAGGCGCTGGAGCCGGGAGGCGCCGTCGGCGTCGAGGCGGCGGCCGCGGGCGTCGATTTCGCCACCGCACTGGCGCCAGCGCTCGCTCCCGATTTATCCCCGCCGCAGGCGGACCACACAATGGCTCCAAGCAGGAGCAGAAGTGCGCCGCCGCGTGGAAGGCTCATCTCACACCGTCTTTCGCACGACAATTTCCACGCGCCGATTCTTCGCACGGCCTTCCGGGTCATCGGATCCGTCGGGTTTGGTGTCGTGCGCGACGGGCTTCGTTTTGCCCAGGCCGCGGGTCGCGATGCGCGCGGGCGCCATCTGGGAATGTGCCGTGATCCAGGTCTTGACGGCCGCCGCGCGCCGCTCCGAGAGTGCATTGTTATACGCGTCGGTGCCCTTACCATCGGTGTGCCCCTCGATGCTGACCTGGGCGTTGGCGTTCGCATCGAGGACCGTCGCGACCTTCAGCAGCTCAGCTTCCGCTTCCTTCTTGATCTCCGCTTTGTCGAAGTCGAAAAGGACATCGGCTGAGAGATCGATCCGAATTTCCGTGGCTGACACCTTCGCTCCGAGATCCTTGAGGGCCGCCTCGAGGCCGATGACGGCGCCGGCCACCGCCGTGCCTTCCGCGCTCCCGTTGCCCGACCCGCTGATGGTCAGGTTGTCGAACGGCGGCGCGCCATAACTTGTGAGCGAGCCGGTCGTGACGTCCTCAGGAGGCGCCGCGAGCTTGGCCCAGAAGTTGACGGCGGCGCCGGGCGCCACGGCTTGACCGCTGGTTTCCCGCAGATGCAGAGAGCTCGATGCGATCGGCTCACGTTCGGTATTGAGCGCGACTGTGTACTTCTGTCGGTTCTTCGGATCGACCAGGTACATCTTCGCAATCTGATCACCCAGATGGGGAAATGTGAAGTTCGTCGTGCCGTTGTTTCGGTATCGGACGATGGCGTTGACGACGGCGCCGGGCGCGCGGCTGAGCTCGACGACTTCGACCATGACGCCGTCCTGCTCACCTTCTTGGGACGCAATTGCTTTCTTGGGCGCGCTCAATGGAGTGGCGCTCGGTGTGCCTCCAATCGTCACGCCTTCCATCGGCATGCACGCAGGCGCGAGCACCGTGATCGTTTTCGTCGTCTCGGGCGGCGCCTCCAGTTTTGCCCAGTGCACCTGCGATCCGCCGAGCGCGAGGGCTCGAGATCCGATGGCCAGCAGGGTCGTGCTGCTCAGGAACTGTCCGCCGCTGTCTTTTATAGCGCCGTAGACCACGCGTTTGTCCGTGTCGAGCACGCTGGTCAACGGAATGATGTTGCTGAGCAGCGGGAATGCCACGGGCCTCTTGCCGGCGTTGCGATAGCGGAAGCGCACCATCAGCTCGTTGGGCGCTGGGCGCGACACTTCGGTGAGATCACAGAACATCTGCTCCCACCGGCCCTCCACGCTGGCCAGAACTTTTGCCGGAGCGGTCTGCGCGGCAGCGGTGTCGCGCATCGCAGCAACGGCAACCACTGACAGGACGAGTAGCGCGCCGTATCTCATAATCGGATCTCCCGGTCGATGCCACTATGTGTGCGTGGACAGGAAACGCGGCGATGGCCTCACTGCTCTGACACGTGGCAGATAAGCCACCGCGACCGACGGTACTACACCTGGCCTGCCACGCCGCGACTTTTATGGCGGCGAAGCTGCTTCTTCGATCATCAAGCGCAAATGCACGCTCTCACGCGACAGGGCCGCGGTGCTGAAGGCGGCGGTTTTATAGACCGCCGCACATCGCCAGCCCGACCAGAGCGGCCTCGCAGCCGCTGATCGCCGTCAAGATGTGACGATTCAGGAGAATGCTCCGCCGAGCTCGTGCTGAGAAACCCCGCGTGTTCAAGGACTTGGCGACACACGCAACGGTCTGAAAAACCGTCGCCTTCTCATGAGGAGTCCGACCGCGCGTTCGCCACCCGTTTTGAACCAGGTTTTGTGAGCTGACAGGGACAATTTCAGGGACAAAGATGGGGACAATCATCGCGGCGTAACTCAATGCCCGTCGTATACTTAGCTTTCTCGCGCGGTGAGGTGGCCGAGAGGCTGAAGGCGGCGGTTTGCTAAACCGTTATACGGGCTAACACCTGTATCCAGGGTTCGAATCCCTGCCTCACCGCCAGTTTAGTGCCCACGTGCCAGGTTTAATCCCACCGCCTTTCAGGCGGTAAGCTTTCAGCCTCCCGATCCGGTGGAGGGGGCTGAATGG
>MEKT01000103.1 GCA_001767435.1 Acidobacteria bacterium RIFCSPLOWO2_02_FULL_65_29
GCAGAATCCATCGCTCGTGTCCACGGGGCAGCCGTCGCGGCCACACCTCGAAGCAGAATCCATCGCTCGTGTCCACGGGGCAGCCGTCGCGGCCACACCTCGAAGAGTGAGAAAACCGTCGTCGCCGCCAAGCCGAGCGTGATCGTACGTAAAAAAAGCGCCGACTTCGGGCTCTTCCAGAGGATCAACAACAGCAGCGCGACACCAATTGAAATTGTCAGTCCAACGGCCACGCGCCGCGCCATTGTCGCAACGATGCCGACCGGTTTCGCGGTCGCCGCCAGATCGGACATGACGTCGAGCATACCTGTATCGGCGTCCCTTGGAGCGCCGCCGGCAGCGCGTGCTGCCAGCGGCCGCTGCTACCTCCTCGAGCGCTCGGCCGTGACCGCTGCGTCGCCCGGCACAACAAGCCGGTCGCGGACGAATGCCTGGGCGAAGAGGCCGGCACCAATGATGAGCAGGTACAGGATGCCACCGATTCGAGCGCAGGACTGCGGCGAGAACTCGGCGGATGCTAATCTGGAGAGCACGTCCGCCTGCGCCTGCAATGCCTTCCACACATTTTTCCTGAGCGGAACGAGTCGGCGGATCGTAGGCGCAGAATCGGCTGGCCGACCGCCCCGACTGACAAGACGGCCCTTCAATTCTTCGATCGACTCTTCGGTTGCCGGGCGAAGATCAGGCCGTCGTCGAACTCGCGTGCTTCCACGAAGATCTTGTAGCGAAACACGAAGTCCCGGAGCGCGGTCATCAACGCTTTCGACGGCTGCTCGAACATCTCGACGACGACGATGCCATCGTCGGACCGGATTCGTCAACGCGGCCGCGGACGGTTCTCAAGAGGACGGCTTCACCGCGCCACGTGCTGATTGCTCCGAATTGCCGGCCAAGCTATATTTCCCGCTGCGGTTTGAGAGAGTCTGGGTTGAACAGTGCCGGGCTACGAAAGCCATCAGGCGATTGTTCGGAGCGAAGAGCGCCCTCGATTACCTGGTTGGCGAGAAGTCGATGACGTTCGCCGACGCGGCCGGCGATCATCCCGAGTTCGCGAGGGAACTTCCGAGGTTCCTGGCGGCCATCTGGGAGATGGTCAATGAGTACGAGATAGCCGGCTACATCGCCATCGTCGTCGAACAGTTGTCAAGCGGCCACGTGGCGGACCGAATGCGAGGATGGAAACAGGGCGCCTGTCGCTTCGCATGTTCGCGGCGCAGAGATCCTGAACTCCGTTCGCACGTGCGGATATCACGACCATAATCGCGATATGGTGGAGTCGTTACAGGGAACGATCACGATCCAGTGAGTCGCAGACTGATAGGCGCTGTTCCCTCGCTGATGTTGAAGACCGCCGCCAATCCTGGAGCACTCCCCATCGAGGTCGGCTCCGCCAGATGCGCGGCGCCTCGCCGCGCGCGCCCATGTCGTACCAGAATTTGCTCGAGGAGGTTGAACGACACATCGAGGATAGGCTACCTCCCAAGGTCACTCAGCAGCTTGGTCTTCCGGTCTTCCAAGGCGGGGATCTGCGTCCTCAGCCGCTTCAGCACCAGAGCGTCAGCGGGCCAGCCACCTGTCGCGCGATAGGCAGGCGATTCAATTCGCTTAACGCGAATAGGAGCATTCGACACGGCTCCTCGGGCTATCCTTGGTCGTGTGTAAGGGACGAAGCTGCGGAACTCCAGATGCCTGGCCCGAAGCCGCTGCCGATCGGTCCACGACAGCTAAGAGTTGGAGAACCACATGAAGAGAGCCATTACCATCGCCGTCCTCGTGGTCGTCGCTCTCGCGTACATCGCCGGATACTGGCCGCAGCATCAACGACTGACCGACGCACAGGCGCAGCTGCAGGAGACGCAGAACCGGTTGGCTGTTGCCGAGGGTCGCATTCGTCTGGGGGAGGTGCTGGGTCAGTTGTTCCGTCTTTCGGACGCCGTCGCGGCCAAGAACTACGGCGAGGCCGCGACGTTGTCGTCGTCGTTTTTCGACAGCGTCCGCGTGGAGGCATCGCGTGCAGACAAGCCTGATGTGATGGCAACCTTGCAAGCAATATTGAACACGCGCGACCAGGTGACGACCGCGATCGCGGGGATGGATCTATCCCTATCGACGGTACTGAAAGAACAGGAACGGGCGTTACGGCTCGCCTTGGGATATCCCGTCACCGGCCCAGCCTAGCCGATTCCAAGGTTGTCATGGGTGATGTGGACGGTGACCGCCTCGCCATTGCGGCCGAGTGGTCGGCCTCTCGCTCCATTGATCGAATAGACGACGCTGCCTGCGTCGCCGACACGGAGCGTGATCGCGCTCCGCGCTTCAACCAGCGTGCGCTCACCGGGTTGCATCAAACGATAGACCACACGCTCTCCGTCTGCCACGGCGGAGACCCAGCACGGTCCGTTGGATCGAATCTCCAATCGCAACGCCGGCGCGCTGATCTGGGCGACGGCCGGCTTGGTGAAGGCGACCCCTTCCGTGCCATCCGATTCGTCGGTCCGCGCCGAGTCTTTTGGAAGGTCGGCCCCCACGGTGTTCAGCATCCCCCGCGATGCCTCTTGGGGAACTTGGGCACGCTTGAAGATCAGTGACCCGCCGATCAGAATTCCGACGAGGGTGACCGACACGAACGCCAACCGCTGCGGGAGACGCACCCGATCGCCCCCATCGGCCTCCTGTCGCAGAGGCGGTCCGGCTGGCAACGCGGCCTCGAACCTCGCGCGATACTCGCGTGCGAGATCGTCGGCGTTCAGTCCCACCTCGGCGGCGAACGCCCGCACGTACGCCCTTCTGAACACCCCACCCGGCAGCCGGGCGAAGTCATTGTGCTCGATGGCATTGAGGGCGGCCGTCGAGATCTTCGTGATATTCGCGATGTCCCGCAGGGTCAGCCCGCGTTGTTCGCGGGCGTGGCGGAGGCGTGAACCGATATCCGTGGCTCTTTGTTCCATGCGATACCCCTGGTGAATGAGCACCCGCTTTCCTACATTCGCCCCTTGGGTCAGGGCGATCTGAAATCCAGCGAGCAGCGTGGCGATGCTCCGTTGCGCGGCAAAGCCGATCACGATGCCGGCGATGCCGGCCGACGCGAGAATGCTCGCGCCGAACTGCCGGACCGAGTCGAAGACCATCAGCATCGACGCCAGCGTGAAGATGCCGATGGTCGTCACGGCCACCTTTTTTAGTCAAGACCTGGGCGTAGACGGAGCGTGCCTGCAAGTTGTCGCTCACGTCGAGCCGATGTTGTCTGAGGACGAACGAGGGTAGTGAAGCGGCGCCGCGAGCGCGTGCGGGGCAATCGGGTGGTGGACGACCGGGAACCGCCCGCCTGTCTGGTGCCCATCGACCTTCCAGCAGACACCCAATCCGCCGAAATCGACGCTCTCCCTTTCTCCTGTGCTGACCATCAGTGCCTTCGTCATGTTCTCTCCTTGTGTCGTCGAGAAACCGCTCGCCGGAGCCCGAATCTGGCCCGCGTCAACGGCCGCCGAGACTGGCAACTCGGCACGAGCTTCCTGTCTGGATTGGCAGACCGTCGCGGAACGCGAGGTCGAGGGAACGAGGGAGGGCTAAAAGACGCCGCGGCCGAGATTCTTGAACGCTGGTAGGGGTGAACGCGACTCGACGCACATCAGGACATCGAAACCAACGCTCCACAAGAGGGGGCTTGCCAACACGCTGAACGCAGCGCCCATGTTCCAACGCTAGCGCGCGGCGTGAATCCTGTCAATGACCGCGATGAATGTGGATGCTCGGTGATGGAGCATTCGCCGCGATGCCGCCATCCTCGCCCTCGAGGACTGTCGTCGGACTCCGGAGAGCGTCATCCGTGCCGACGTCGGTCGGATGTGCCATCGGCAACATATCGTTTGTCGTGCAACTAATAATTGCACTAGGATCGAAAGATTGCCGGTGCCGTCCGTTGTGCGACTGGCGTGGCGCGCACAGCCGAGGTAACGTCTGTCCTTGTCCACAGCGGATCCGAAACCGACTTGAGGCGTCGCGACACTCGCTGCGTCGGACGCGCGCCAACAGTTCCTATCTGGTTGGAGAAGGAGTCGCCACGTGACTTCCGCTGGCGGCTGCCGATGAGCCCGTTGGCGTCCCTGACAGCGAACTGTGACGTATCTGTTCAACCGGCCCAATCATGATCTGCTCGAGACGTTCGCGTGGTCGAATGTTCTGCTCGCGTTCGACTACGACGGCACGCTCGCACCGCTGGTCAGCGCACCGAAACGGGCCACCATGCGTGCGTCCACGCGACAATTGCTCAGACGAGCGAGCAAGCTGTATCCGTGCGTCGTGATCTCAGGCCGTGCACAGGGCGATGCACTCGGCCGGCTCCGAGGCGTCGAGGTCTGTCGGGTCGTGGGCAATCATGGGGCCGAACCATCGCCAAATGCGGAGGCGACGCGGCGTCGCGTACAGCAGTGGGTCCCCGTCTTGAAGGCGCGCCTGCGCCGGCGGCAAGGTGTGGTCATTGAGGATAAGGGATTCTCGGTCGCGGTTCACTATCGTCAAGCCCGGGAAAGGAGCTCGACACGCCGCGCCGTGCTGGCGGCGGCGCGATCGCTCAAGGACGTGCGGATCGTTGGGGGCAAGCTCGTCGTCAATTTTCTGGTACCGGACGCTCCACACAAGGGGCTGGCCCTGGAACGCGAGCGGTCGCACTTCGCGTGCGACACGGTCATCTATGTGGGCGATGACGAAACCGACGAGGACGTCTTCCAGCTCGATCGACCAGGGCAGCTGCTGTCGATCCGAGTCGGACGAAAGCAAGCCTCGGCGGCCCCGTACTACATCCGCAATCAAGCGGAAATCGACAGACTCCTTGAGATACTCGTCACACTGCGTGGAGACCACCGTGACTGACGTGCCGAGCGGGTCCGGTCTCAACCAATCCGCGCTGCCGGTCGGCGACGCGATCGACTTCCTGCGGCTGATCTGGGCCGTCGACCATGCGCTTCAACGCCGATCCAAGTCGATGGCGGCGACGCTTGGCATCACGGGCCCGCAGCGCCTGGTGATCCGGATCATCGGACGCTTTCCAAGCATCCACGCGAGGCAACTGGCTGACATTCTGCACCTGCACGCCAGTTCACTGACGGCCCTTCTGAAGCGGCTGGAGCGTCGCGGTCTGGTCCGCCGGTGGCCCGACGGACGCGATCGGCGTCGCTGGCTGCTGGGATTGACACGGCAGGGACAGGCCCTGAATCGCGAAACGCCCGGAACCATTGAAGCGGCTGTTCAGCGAACGCTCAGAACCACCGCCAGGCGCGACCTTGACGTCGCGCGGAC
>MEKT01000104.1:0-13678 GCA_001767435.1 Acidobacteria bacterium RIFCSPLOWO2_02_FULL_65_29
CGCGCTGCGCCGGCGTGTAGTGCAGGACTTTAGTCCTGCCGACCGCGGCGCGCGTGCAGATCTGAAGACCTGCGCGACACCGTTTGGAGAACTGCACTAGAATTTTGCCGCCATGTCCAGCGCCACGCTCGAGACGTTCCCCAACCCGCGGCCCGAGCGCGACTACGAGATCGCTATCGACTGTCCAGAGTTCACGTCGCTCTGCCCGAAAACCGGGCTGCCCGACTTCGGCGCCATCCGCATCACCTACATCCCAGACGCGAGCTGCGTCGAGCTCAAGTCGCTCAAGTACTACATGATCGAGTTCCGCAACCGCGGCATCTTCTACGAAGCGGTGACGAACCAGATTCTGGACGACCTGGTCGCGCTCCTGCGGCCCAGGCGGATGACGGTGGTGGGAGATTTTTCGGTCCGCGGGGGAATCAAGACGGTCGTGACCGCCACTTATCAGAAACCGTGAAATGCATCGCGTCCCTATCGAGCCCGAGATCGACCTGCACGCGTTCGCGCCACGCGACGCGATCTCGGTCGTCGACGAGTACGTGCGCGCCGCGGCGGCCGCCGGCCTGCCAACCGTGCGGATCGTTCACGGACGGGGCCGTGGGATCCAGCGCGGTCGGATCCAGGCCGCGCTCGAGCGTCACGCCGACGTCGCGGAATTCTGGGACGATCCGATCGCGCACCTGGGCGCGACGGTGGCTCGGCTCGTCGAACGCCCCGCAGGCTAGGCGGGTCTGAAGACCGGCACTACATTCTGCCGCGCAGACTCCTAGAGCTGCCTAGAGAGCTGCTTCGCGCCGGCATGTAGTGCAGGACTTTAGTCCTGCCTACCGCGGCGCGCGTGCAGGTCTGAAGAATGCGCTGCACAGTCTTGAAGCAGCAGATTCGTAAACCGTCCCCGGAATTTCGTGGGTGAACGCCTCGGACGAAGTCGGGCGGCGCGTCCCGTTCGCACGCATAACTCTCACTCCTCAGACGCTTTGGCACGGGAGCTCATGCATACCCGGCGATCGGAACGCGCCTTGCGATTGTCGGGGCAGGACATCACCTGGAGAGCTGACCATGCCCATGCCACGAATCAGCAACGATGCGCTGAGCGCCGCCGCCCCCGTACACCTTCAGCCGGCAGATCCGGACGTGGCTGCGGCCCCGGTGGACCAAGCCGTCACGCCGACGCCGGATCAACAGGCTCCCGTTCGCACGAAGCGCGTGCGCCGGGTTCCTCCGCAAGACGCGTTCGGGTTCTACGATCCCAGGCAGTGCGGCTTCTCGGCGCTCTTCGCCAAACTGAACGCCATCAACGAACGCCGGGACGCCACGCCGAAAAAGCGGGACTGACGCCTCTGCTATAGCTATCATGGCGCTCAGTGAGCGTCACGCGGGCTGTTGCCGTTCGTCTCGCGCGGGCGCGTCTGGTGCCGGCCGCTCTTGCGGTCGCCGCCCTGCTGGCGCGCGCCACCCCGCTCGCGGCGCAACCGCCGGCGCCCGAAGCGTTCTTTGGGTTCCGGATGGGCGCCGACGGGCGGCTGGCAACCGCCGACGCCATCGAACGGTACTTCGAGACGGTCGCCGCCCAATCAGACCGCGTCGAGATCGTGGACATCGGCCCGACGACCGAGCGCCATCGAACGATCGCGGCCATCATCAGCGCGCCCGACAACATCGCGAACCTCGATCGGATCCGAGCGGCCAACCAGCGGCTGGCCGACCCACGCACGCTCGATCGTGACGAGGCCCGCCAACTGGCCGCCACGCATAAGACCGTCCTGGCCATCGGAGCCGGCATCCACGCATCGGAGATTGGCGCGACCCAGGCAGCCAACGAGCTTCTCTATATGTTGGCGACGTCGGCGGACGCCTCAATCGCCGGTGTGCTGCAACAGGTCGTCGTCATCCTGATTCCATCGCTCAACCCCGATGGCCACCGGCTCGTCGTCGATTGGTACGAGCGGCAGAAGGGCACGCCGTTCGACGGGGGCCCGATGCCGTGGCTCTACCACAAGTACGTCGGCCACGACATCAACCGCGACGGGTTCATGATGAACATGGTCGAGAGCCGCAACCTCGCGCGGTTCTTCTACACCGAGTGGCACCCGCAGGTGTTTCTGACGATGCACCAGATGGGCGCCAACGGGCCGCGTTTCTTCGTGCCACCCAACGACGATCCGATCGATCCCAACTACGACCCGCTCATCTGGCGGACGGCCGCGCTCCTGGGCAGCGCGATGGCGCTCGAGCTGCAGAGCAACGGGCGGCGCGGCGTCGTCTCGAACGCGATGTACGACTATTACTGGCCCGGGTACGAGGACTCGGCGCCCCTCGGCCACAACACGGTGTGCCTGCTCACCGAGGTGGCAGGCGTCCGCGTGGCCTCGCCCATCACCGTGGCGCCCGCGGACCTGCGCGCGGGCCAGCGCGGACTGCCCGAATACCGGCCGCAGATTAATTTTCCCGATCCATGGCCCGGCGGCGCGTGGACGCTTCGAGACATCGTCGACTACGACCTGAGCGCGGTGCGCGGGCTGCTCGGCGCCGTCGCGGCGTACCGCGAAACGATCGTTCAGAATTTCTACGACATGGGCCGGCGAGCGGTCGACGCCGGGCGGCAAGGCGGGCCCTTCGCGTTCATCATTCCTCCGGAACAGCACGACAAGCTCGCCGTGGCCAAGCTCGAGGAGCTCCTCCTTCAGGGCGCCATCGAGATTCACCGCGCCCTGGAGCCCTTCCGCGCGGACGGCGATCCATATCCGGCCGGGACCGACATCATCCTGCTCGCGCAGCCATATCGCGCGTACGTCAAGACGCTGCTCGAGCGGCAGGCCTACCCGGCGCGGCGCGCGTCGGCGGAGGGTCCGCCTGAGCGCCCCTACGACGTCGCCGGATGGACGCTGCCGCAGCAGATGGGCGTGGACGTGCGGCTCATCGAGCGCACGTTCGAACCGCCGGCCATGTCGCGGTTGTCGAGCGCCACAACGGCGCCGGCGACGGTGTGGGGCGAGCGCAGGCCCGACTACTACGTGGTCGACGCACGAGGCAACGGCGGCGCCATCGCGGCGAACCGGCTCACCGCGCGAGGCGGCGCCGTGTCGTGGACGACCCGGGCGCTCGACGTCGGCGGATTCCGACACGCGCCCGGCGCGCTCATCGTGCCGTTTTTCAAAGGCGCCGAGCCGATCGTCGCCGGCATTGCGGTCGAGCTCGGACTGCGCGTCGACGGCGCCAAGGGGAAGCCGCCCTCCGACACCCGCCCGATCGGGCGCGCGCGCGTCGGGTTGTACAAGCCGTGGGTCGAGAACATCGACGAGGGTTGGACACGCTGGCTGCTCGAGCGACACGAGTTCCGCTTCGCGTCACTCTCCGACGCCGACGTGCGCGCCGGCAACCTGCGCGCGGCCTACGACGTCATCATCCTGCCGAGCGCGCCGGCCGATCGGCTGGTGGCCGGTCACGCCGCGGGCGTCGTGCCACCCCAGTACGCCGGCGGTCTTGGCGAATCGGGAGTGCATGCGCTCAGAGCGTTCGTCGAGGCTGGTGGCACGCTCGTCTGCCTCGACCAGTCGGGCGGGCTGGCCATCGACATGCTCGCGCTGCCCATCCGCGACGTCGCACGCGCCGAGGGCACCAAGCTCTTCTGTCCGGGATCGATTCTTCGCATCGAGCTCGACCCGTCGCAGCCGCTGGCGTTCGGCATGGCGCCCCGCACCACCGGATTCTTCGCCTTCAGCGCGGCCTACGAACTGGCGCCGCCGCCCGCGCAGGCCGACGGAAACGGCGGCAGCGCGCCCGCCCCATCCATACAGACGGTCGCGCGATACGGCGACCGGGACCTGCTCGTGAGCGGCTGGCTCGAAGGCGAGGAAGTCATCGCGGGTCGGCCGGCGGTCCTCGAAGCCAGTGTCGGCGCGGGGCGGGTCGTGCTCCTGGGCTTTCGCGTGCAGCATCGCGGCCAGTCGCTGGCAAGCTTCCGCCTGCTGTTCAATGCCCTCCTGGCGGCGCGCCCGGGACTCGTCCGGACGAATTCTCGCGTGCCATGACACGCGTCCTGCTGGCCGTCTCGCTTCTGACATGGCTGTCCGCGAGCCTGGCAGCCCGTGGCGCAGGTCTGGCTGCATTCGACGGGCGATGCATCCCCGCCGGCTGCGTTGCTCCTTCCTCAAATATTCCCGATATTCTCGGTCGTCGCGCCTTGCCGGCGGGGCGCCTCGCCCGTCTCGGTGCGACGCCAGACTTGCGCCACGGGCTGCTCGCAGCGCAGCCGGTGACCGGCAGCGTCACGGGAACGGTGACGACGATCAACGGCGGCGGCCTCGCCGGCGTCACGGTGACCGCGCGCAACCGCTCCACGGGCCTCGAACAAACGACGACGACGAATGCCGATGGCGAGTACCTGATCTCGAAGCTGCCGTGGGGCAGCCAGTACGACATCGAAGCCAGGTTCAAGGGGTTCGGTCCGCTGGTGCGCCAGAATGTCTCGCTCGGTCCGAGCGGCAGCGTTCGCATCGACTTCGCGCTCAGAGGCGCCCCGCCCCTTGCAGAAACGGTGGCGGTCACGGCGCCCATTCCCCCGCTCCAGATCGATCGCTCGACCGTGAATCAACGCGTCAGCGAGCAGCTGGTGCATTCGCTGCCGCTCATCAGCCGCGATTTTCTCAGTCTGGCGTCCCTGACAGCCGGCTTCACCGGCAACCCAAGCTATCCAAGCCCCCAGGGACAGACCTTCTGGAGCAACAACGTGATCGTCGACGGCGCAAGCCACTTCTCCAAGTGGCGAAGCGCTGCCCGCACGTTCTACTCGGGCTACGCTCTCGAATCGATCAAGGAAGTGCAGGTGCTCACCAGCCAGTTCTCGGCGGAGTTCGGCGAAGCGCTGGCCACGGTGACGAGCGCCGTCACCAACTCGGGCACCAACGAGCTGCGGGGCACGGGCCTGCTGTTCCTGCAGGACGACCTCCTGAACGACGTGCCGGTATTCACGACGAAAAAGCCGCCGTCTTCGTCGCAGCGCGTCGGCCTGGCGATCGGCGGGCCCGTCGTAAAGGACCAGACGCATTTCTTCGCGAACTACGAAGGCTGGCGCTCACGAGGCCGGAACATCGTCGTCTCGCCGGTCGCGCCCGAAACGGCCGTGCCGGACAACGAAGACCAGCACTTGCTGTTCGCGCGACTCGATCACAAGGCAGGCGATCGGCACCTCGTCGCGGCGCACTACAACGGCCAGTGGTTCGACTGGCACAACGAGCCGGGAGGGCTCGCGCTGCCGGGGACGGGCACCGCCTACCGCAACGACGTGCACACGCTGTTCCTCACGCACACGATCGTGCTGTCGAACCGGCTCGTGAACAGCCTGCGGGTGCAGTTCGCGCGCTATGTCGACATCCGCGAGGACCTGCAGCCGGGCGTCTACGTGTCGCGTCAGGGATATTCGACCGAGGGCGGTGCGATCGGTCCCCTGGGTTTCGGGGCCGACCCCGAAGACACGTGGGAAGCGGGTGAGACGTTGTCCTATACCGCGGGTCCTCATGCCCTGCGGTTCGGCGGCGGGTTGAAACACGTCGGCGCCCACAACACGGCACTCTCCTACGGAAGAGGCGCATACTTCTTCGCCGGCCCGCCGGCGTTGTACCCCCAGCCCTACCTGTTCATTCAGAGCCTCGCCACATCCGACACGGCCACCACCGCCGATCCGAGGGGCCTCTCGGCGTTCGGATTCGTGCAGGACGATTGGAGGATCGGCGCGCGCGTCACGGTCAAGGCGGGGCTGCGGTACGACATCGAGCGTGTGTCGAACGTGCGAGGCTTCGACGTACCGTCCGACAAGAACAACGTGCAGCCGCGTGCGGGTCTGACGTGGGATCCGACGGGCAGCGGCCGAACGGTGCTGCGGGGCGGCGCGGGCCTGTACACACAGCAGCAGCTGCTCTACTACATCAATCGCGTGCAGCTCGAAGGACCCGGGGGCGCAAACCTGGTGTCCCTCGTGCCGGGATCGCCCCTGATGCCGGTGATCCCCAACACGCTTCCCGGCTCGCTTCCGGTGTTGCCGCCGCGCGATATTCAGACGGTCGAAGACGGATTCGGAAACCCCTATTCGCTGCAAGTGACCACGGGCGTACAGCACACGATCTTCAACACGCTCGTCGGAGCCGACTACATCTACCTGAACGGCCGCGATCTGATGAGCCTCGTCGATCTCAACGCGCCCGCGTCGATTGAAAAGCCCGCCCAGCGAAGCGCGGCTGCGGCCGATGCGACGCGGCCATTGACGCCCGTGGCAAACGGTTATCGCAAGTTCATCGCCCTCGGGAACCGGGGCGAGAGCTGGTACCACGCGCTTCAAGTCAAGGCCGAGCGCTCGGCGGGGCGGTTCCAGGCGATGGCGTCGTACACGCTGGCCGATGCCACCGATCAGGCCAATTACCTGCTGCCCGAGGACAGCCGGCGAATCGACGTTGAACGTGGCCGTGCCGATAACGATATCAGGCACAATCTCTCGGCAGGCCTGACCTGGGCGCTGCCGGGAACGGGCCGCGTGCGCAGCGGCTGGACGGTGTCGGGCCTCGGGCTGTTCAGGAGCGGCCGGCCGTATACGATCACCTGGGGAGACGATCGGAACGGCACGACGCAGGACGACGCCCGGCCCGGGGATCGGAATACGGCGGAGGGTGGTATTTTCCGCAGCGTCGACCTGGCGGCGACCAGGCGGTTTCGTTCGGCGACAAGGACCGTGGAAATGCGCGCGGAGGCGTTCAACGTGTTCAGCACGATGAACTACGACCAGTATGTGGGCGCGCTGTCGTCGCCAGCGTACAGCACCCCTGTGTCGGCGTTCCCTCGACGCCGGATTCAGCTTGCGGTGATTGCGCGGTTCTGATGGCCCTCAATCGGCTCGGCGGCACGCCGGCGCGCACCCGAGCGACCCGCATCGCCGTGGTGGCGATCTGCCTGGCGTGTTCGCAGTGCACCGGCAACACGCCCACGACGCCGACCGGACCCAAGACGCCGACCGGACCCACGACGCCGGTGCCGCCGGTCACGCCCAACCCGAATCCCCTGCCGCCGCCGGTGCACGCGCCGCAGACTTTTTCAGGCGCCGGCGACATCGCGATCTGTGCGGGCGGCAACCATGAGGCCACGGCCAGGCTGCTCGATTCGATCGGCGGGACGATCTTCACGCTTGGCGACAACGCGTACATGGAGGGCACGGAAAGGCAGTATCGCGAATGCTACAACCCGAGCTGGGGCCGGTTCAAGAACCGGACGCGGCCCGCACCGGGCAACCACGAGTACGTCACGCCGGCCGCAACGCCGTACTATGAATACTTTGGAGCAGATGCCCGGAATCCAGAGACGGCAGGCCTCGGCTACTACAGTTTCGACCTTGGCGCGTGGCACATCGTGTCGTTGAACAGCGAAGTGGCCGCGGAATTGAGCTCGGCGCAGGGCCGCTGGCTGTCGTTAGACCTCGCGGCGAACACCTTGCCGTGCACGCTGGCCTACTGGCACAAGCCGCTGTTCTCCTCCGGGCCAAACGGCGACCACCCGCACATGCGCCCCTTCTGGCGTCTGCTGTACGAGTCCGGCGCCGAAATCGTACTGAGCGGGCATGACCATCTGTACGAGCGTTTTGCGCCGCAGGATGCCGACGGCCGCTTCGACAGCGGGCGCGGCATTCGCGAGTTCATCGTCGGCACGGGAGGCGTGCCGCTCTATCCGTTCCGCGCGACCAAGCCCAACAGCGAAGTCCGGCTTGGCGCCAGCCACGGCATCTTGAGGCTGACGCTCTTGACCAACTCCTACGACTATGAATTCATCCCCGTCGCTGGCGCAAGGGAGCGGGACAGCGGTTCGGGAGCCTGCCACTAGAAATTTTCAGAGCCCTTTGCCCTCTGCCCTTCGCCCTCTGCCCTTCGCCCTCTGCCCTTCGCCCTCTGCCCTCTGCCCTTTGCCCTTCGCCCTCCGCTCCCTGGCATCTCCCTTGCCTCATCCCCGATCGGCCTCCGGCCACGTGAAGGAATTCCCTGAGTTTCAGGGGGCGCGATCGAGCGCGCGGCAATTTCTTCAACCGGAGCGGCCGAGAGGCGATGCAGAAGGTGCGATCTTTCGGAGGAGGTCCGGCTGAAGCCGGACACGACCTGAGCCACCCGCCGCGCGTTGGCGAGCACGTTCGAGCGCGCCGCCAGGGTTGGCGCATTGTCGACGTGCGAGCGTTCGAGGCATGCCGCCTGTTGACGCTGCGCGGCACCGGCGTGACCAACGCGGGCACCGAGCAGCGCGTCCTGTCGCCGTTCGATCTCGTCGAGCCAGTCGCGCGCGCGTCGCGGCTCAGGCCGGTCGGCGCGCGCCGCTGGCGCCATCGGTGTCGCGCGCTCCTGGCAGGCGCCAGACCCGCGGGCGCCCTGCAGACCGCGCATCGGGCGCGGATCGATCTGCTGCCGCATCAGCTCGAACCGGCGCTCGCCATCGTCCGCGGTCTCGGCTCCCGTGTGCTCATCGCCGACCAAGTCGGTCTCGGCAAGACGATTCAGGCCGGACTCATCGTGTCGGAGCTGCGGGCGATGGGCGCGGCCGATCGCGTGCTGGTGGTGGCGCCGGCCGGGCTGCGCGAGCAGTGGGCGGCGGAGTTGTCCGGACGCTTCGGCGTCGACGCCGCGCTGGTCGACGTACGTGAGGCGAAACGGCGTGCGGCGATGCTCCCCCTCGGGCTGAACCCGTGGTCGACCATCCCCGTGGCGGTGACGTCGATCGACTACCTGAAACGGCCGGACGTGCTGCCGTCGATTCTGGCGTGCCGGTGGGACGTCGTGATCGTGGACGAGGCGCACGGCGTCACGCCCGCGAGCGATCGCCACGCCGCCGTGTCGGCGCTGTCGGCGCGCGCGCCCTCGGTCGTGCTGCTCACCGCCACGCCCCACAACGGCGACCGGGCGGCGTTCGAGTCTCTGTGCGGCCTTGGGGCCATAGCAGCCCGGCTAGACGGACCGTCGAGCGATCGCCTGCTGGTCTTCCGCCGAAGCCGCCAGTCGATCGCGCTCGGCGCCGGTCGCCGGGTGCACCGGCTGGACGTGCAGTCGACAGCCGACGAGCGTCGCATGCACGAGCGCCTGGCGTTGTTCAGCCGCGCCGTTCGCGCCGAGCGGGGAGACGACGCCGGCGGCGGCGCGGCTCTGGCTCTATCAGTTCTGCACAAGCGAGCGCTTTCGAGCGCTCGCTCGCTCGAAACGTCCGTCGCCCGCCGTCTCTCGGCCGCGGCAGGCGGATTCGCGGACCGGCAGACGCAGCTGGCGTTGCCTATCGACGACGTCGAGGGCGACGGCGGCGGCGAGCTCGATCGCGGAGACGAGGCGCCGTTGTGGAACTGGCCCGCGCTCGAGGACGCCGATCGGGAGCGCCGCATGCTCACCGGCATCGCCGACGCGGCGCGCGCCGCGGCCGCCCACGAAACCAAGCTCACGCGCCTCGCGCGGCTTCTGGATCGGCTCGATGCGCGGCACGAGCGGGCGATTGTGTTCACCGAGTACCGCGACACGTTGCTTCACGTGAAGGACGTGCTCGCCCGGCCGTGCGCTGTCGCCGTCATTCATGGTGCGCTCGCGCGCGAAGAGCGGCGGGCCGCGCTGGACGACTTTCTGAGCGGCCGCCGCACGGTACTCCTCGCCACCGATGCCGCGGGCGAAGGGCTGAACCTGCACCAGAGCTGTCGCGTGGTCATCAATCTGGAGCTGCCATGGAACCCGATGCGGCTCGAGCAGCGGATCGGCCGCGTCGATCGCATCGGGCAGACGCGGCGCGTCCACGCGTTCAATCTGATCGCGAGAGACACCGGTGAAGCGCGCCTGTTCGAACGGCTCGAAGCGCGCGTCGCACTGGCGCGCCGCGATATCGGCGCGCCGAATCCGCTCCGATCGACCGGCGCGTCCGATCTCGTCGCGGAGCTCGGCGCGCTCGAGGCCGAGACGCCCGAGTTTCCGGCCGGTTTCACGGGGCTCGTTCGATTGGGCGAGGAGGCCGCGGCCGAATACGCACGCCTTCGGTTGGCACGTGTCCTCAGTGGCGATCAGGCGGCGACCGACACGGCATTCGGTGATCCGTGGCTGGCGTTCGCGAGAACGTCGGCCAGGCGGGCGCGACTCCCCCACCTGCTCGCTCTCTTGGAGTCGACCTACGAGGACGGTTGCGGCCGATCGGTGGCGAGCTTTCTCGCACCGCTGGCCGTCCACCTCGGCTCGCGCATGGAGCGCGGCCGAGCCATCGCGGCCGCCACGAGGATTGCCCGGTCACTCGAAGGCGCCGCGCCCGCGCTTCTCGCGGACGCCAGGGCCGCGTGGGCCGAGGCGAGCGTGCAACACCACGAGCGGTTCTGGAGCACCCGGCTCGCGCGACAACGGTCCATCGCTGAAGCGTTGGCCGCGGCGCCGCGCGTGCAATTTCAGCCGGGTCTCTTCGATCGGCGCGCCGACATCGAGCGCGCCGCCACCGAGGAGGAACGCGCGGCGCTCATCAGCGACGCGGAGGAGCGGATCGCCGCCGCCGAGCGATCCGCCCGGTGTGAGGTCACCTCCGCGCGCGTGGCGCTCCTGCTCATGGCCTAGCGATGCTGCCCGGTTTCAGCGGCCATCTGGTTTCAGAGTCGTTTCTCGAGCGGTACCTCGCCGCCCGGTCGGCGCACGCGGTCGACGCCGCACGGACGCGTCGGGCCCTCGCAGACTGGCGTCGCCGCTCGACCGCGCTCGGACCCGCGTCCGGTCTGCGATCGCTCCTCGAGCTCGGCGCGGAGCCTCTCGTCGTGGCGCTCGGCTTGACCGGTCCCTCGGCCGTCGAGCCCTGCGGCGACGTGCTGACGGCGACCGTGGCCAGCTGCGCCCGGCCGCTCGCGCTCGTCGTCGCCACCTGGGGCGCGCGGCTGGATCCGCTCTGGCGAACGGCCGTCGTCGCCGCCAGGCAGAGGGGCGCCGCCTGGTCTGTGCTGTTCAACGGCGCCGCGGTACGCCTCGTCAGCGCCGAGCGGCTTCTGTCAAGGCGCTATGCGGAGTTCGATTTGGATCTCGCGGCGGACGACGAACGGACGGCCGGGGCGCTCGCCGAGACGCTCGGTATGGGCGGGCTGGAATGTCTGGTGGATGCGTCGGACCGCGACGCCCGAGCGGTGTGCCGTGCCCTTCGGACCGGCGTGCTCGACGCATCGGCCGAGATCTTGACGGCTCTGCTCCATCGCGCGCCTCGTCCGCCAATGGAAGCCGCGTTCGACCAGGCGCTGACGATCGTGTATCGCATCCTCTTTCTGCTCTTTGCCGAAGCCCGGCGCCTCGTCCCGCTCTGGCATCCGGTGTACCGCGATAGCTACAGTCTTGATGCGCTCGGCGCCGCCGCGGCACGCGGCGGGCCGTCGATTGGGCTGTGGGACGCCCTCCGCGCCGTGAGCCGGCTGGCTCACGCCGGCTGCAAGGCCGGCGACCTGACGGTCAATGCGTTCAACGGACGGCTGTTTGCGCCCTCGAGGACACCGCTCGTCGAGCGCCGCGACCTGGACGACGAGCGCGCGAGACGCGCGCTCGTCGCGATGGCGACGCGCCCGGCGGCCGACCACAGCGGGCGCGAGCGGATCGGGTACCGCGACCTTGGCGTTGAACAGCTCGGCGCGGTCTACGAGACGCTGCTCGACTATGCGCCACACGTCGAGTCCGCGCCACACTCACGCGTGCGTCCGATCGTCTCGCTCGCGCCGGGATCGGGCGTTCGGAAGGCCACCGGCACGTTCTACACACCGGAGCCGATCGCCCGGTATCTGGTGCGGCGGGCGCTCCACCCGCTGGTGCACGACAAATCGCCTCAGGACATCCTGTCGCTGCGGATCCTCGATCCCGCGATGGGGAGCGGGGCATTCCTGGTGGCTGCATGCCGTTTCCTCGCGCAGGCGTACGAGACCGCGCTCGTCGGCAACGGCGCGTGTCATCAAGGCGATCTGGGTCCGCGCGAGCAGGCAGCCATTCGACGCACGATCGCCGAGCGATGTCTGTACGGCGTCGACCTGAATCCGATGGCCGTTCAGCTCGCCCGGCTGTCGTTGTGGCTGGCCACCCTCGCCGGGGATCGTCCGCTCAGCTTTCTCGATCACCACCTGCAGACTGGCGACAGCCT
Organism: Acidobacteria bacterium RIFCSPLOWO2_02_FULL_65_29; assembly: GCA_001767435.1. Taxonomy (GTDB): domain Bacteria; phylum Acidobacteriota; class Vicinamibacteria; order Vicinamibacterales; family CAVVIG01; genus 2-02-FULL-65-29. The sequence continues at coordinate 12,136 of MEKT01000104.1, forward strand.
GATCGGCGCGTGGGTCCGTTCGCTCCGCAGGCCGCCATCCCACCGTCGCAGGCGGCCGCCGGCGCCCAGTCAGCCGCTGTTTGGCGACTCGACGTTCGGCGAGGCGCTCCGGCACGCCGTGCCCGTCCGGTTCACGCTGGCGACGGCGCCGAACGACACGCTCGAAGCCGTGCGCGAGAAGGAACGGGCGCTCGGCGCGCTCAACCGGCCCGACTCGCCGCTCTCGAAATGGAAACGCGTCGCCGATCTCTGGTGCGCGCACTGGTTTGCCGGAGAACAGGCGCCTCCTGCTACGGCGTTCGGCGCCCTGTCCGACGCCGTGGTGGCGGGCCAGGGCGCCCTGCCGCCGGCGACGGCGGCGGGGCACCTGGAGCGCGTGCGCGCGACGGCCGCCCAACGCCGGTTTTTCCATTGGGAGCTCGAGTTTCCCGAAGCGTTCTTCACCGGAGGCGGCGAGCCGCTTCCCTCCGCCGGCTTCGACGCCGTCATCGGCAACCCGCCGTGGGACATGGTGCGCGGCGACTCCGGTCCGACAGACGAGCGGTCGCACCTGCGGCGCGAGGGCCGAGCGCTCCTGCGCTTCACCCGGGATTCGGGCACCTACGAAGCGCAATCGGATGGCCACGCCAACCGCTATCAGCTCTTCGCCGAGCGGGCGATTGCGCTGACGCGGCGGGGTGGGCGCATCGGTCTCGTGCTGCCGGCCGGGCTGACCGCCGACCACGGCAGCGCCCCGCTTCGTCGCCTGCTGTTTTCGCGATGCGGCGTCGATGCGCTGGTCGGATTCGACAACCGCGATGGCGTCTTTCCCATTCACCGCAGCGTGAGGTTTCTGCTCGTCACCGCCACCCAGGGCGTGCCCACCACGGAGATCGGCTGCCGTCTGGGGGAGCGCGATCCGGCGGTGCTCGACACCGACGAGGACCCGCCGGCGCGGGATCCGTGGTTTCCCGTCCGAGTGACGCCCGCGCTGCTCCAGCGGCTGTCGGGCGAGGATCTCGCGCTGCCGGACCTCCGATCGCCGATGGATCTGGCCATCGTCGAGCGCGTGGCGGCGCTGTTTCCGCCGTTGGGATCCGACAGCGGGTGGAACGCTCGCTTCGGGCGGGAACTGAATGTCAGCGACGATCGCGGCGTCTTTCGTCCCGCGGGTGGCGGGCTGCCGATCATCGAGGGAAAACACCTCGAACCGTTCGGCGTGAGCCAATCGAGCACGCGCTGGAGCATCGCCGCGGGGGACGCCGACCGGTTGCTGGCGGCCAGGCACCACCGGCCGCGCCTGGCGTACCGCGACGTCGCCAGCGCGACCAATCGTCTCACGCTCATCGCGGCCATGCTGCCGGCCCGATGCGTCTCGACGCACACCGTCTTCTGCTTGCGAACCCCGCTGGCGCCGACCGCGCAGCACTTTCTCTGCGGGTTGTTCAACAGCTTCGTGCTGAACTATCTCGTACGCCTGCGCGTGGCCACGCACGTGACGACAGCCATCGTGGAGCGGCTGCCGGTCCCTGGCCCCCATGTGCGGCCGGCGGCCTTTCGGGAG
>MEKT01000104.1:13685-13792 GCA_001767435.1 Acidobacteria bacterium RIFCSPLOWO2_02_FULL_65_29
CGATCGCGCGCCTGCTAGCAGCCCGTGGTGAGAGTCTGGCGTCGCAGCGAGACGGGCGAGGCGCCCCGCCGGCAAGGCGCGACGACCGAGAATACCGGGAGTATTTG
>MEKT01000105.1 GCA_001767435.1 Acidobacteria bacterium RIFCSPLOWO2_02_FULL_65_29
AGCCGAGATCGGCTTCCAGCAGGTGAGCGAGCTTCTCCCCGTCGCCGGAATCGATCTTCTCGGGCCGCTACCGGCGGAGGTCCAGCAGATCACCGTTTTCTCGGCCGGCCTGCATGTCGGCGCAAAAGAGCCGGATGCAGCCAGGGCGCTGATCAACTTCTTTACCGCACCGGCCGCGATTCCCGTCATCAGGAAGAAGGGCATGGAGCCGGCCTGACAGCGGGAGGAATCGCCCCGCGCGGCAATCCCAGCACGGAAAACTTTTTCGGACCAGTCCCTGATGCGCGCGTCCGTCACCGGTCGTTGTTGCCGGAGGTGGGAGCCCTCGTATTGCGTAGCGGGTAGGCGATGCATCATTTACGACATCAAATGATGTATAATGGGTGCATATCTAAAGGAGGCAAACACCATGCGCACCACAATCAATCTGGACGACCAACTCGTGACCGAGGCCCAGCGCATCACGGGGATGAAAGAGCGAACGACCCTGATCCACGAAGGGCTCAAGGCCCTGATCGAGCGCGAAAGCGCGCGGCGTCTGGCCCGGCTCGGAGGCAGTGAACCCCGGTTGCAACCCGTCCCCCGGCGCCGTTCCCAGTCCGCATGATCCTGGTCGACACGTCGGTCTGGGTTGATCACCTGCGTGAAGGCGCGCCGGCGCTGGCCGCGGCCTTGGAACAGGGTAACGTACTGATGCATCCGTTCGTTCTCGGCGAATTGGCTTGCGGCAATCTAAAGAATCGGGGCGAAGTGCTCCGGCTGTTGGATGATTTGCCCGGGGCGCCGATGGCGACGGATGCTGAGGTGCTGGATTTGATCAAGCGGCGCGCACTTATGGGCCGGGGCATGGGGTATATCGATGTCCATCTGCTCGCTTCGGTAGCTCTGGCAGGAACGGCGCAACTGTGGACGCGGGACAAGCGCCTCGCTGCAGTAGCCGTTGACCTGGAACTCGCTTACGCGGAACAAGCATGAGCAGGAATCCCATGGCAAGAAAGTCCGGCAAAACCAAGACCGTCGAAACGCTCAAGCACGACGAAGCGACGCGCAAGAACATTCCCACGGCGGAATACGGCGCTGCCTCTGAGCCGGTTCCCTTACGGCGTGATCTACGCGCCGGCGCCGGATGAGATCCTGGTAATCGCCGTGGCGCACATGCACCGCTACCCGGGATACTGGCGTGATCGTTTGACAGCCACGCCATGAAACTGCACCTCGAATCCACCCACCATGCGGGTTTGTCGCTCTCCCGCTCTCCCGGCCTGCCGACCTTCCGCCGTATCGTTCATCATTCATCATTCGGCATTCATCATTCAGGCTCGCCCTCCCGATCTCACGCCCTCCCGCCGCGCTCACTCGTCACGCCTCACCACGTCACGCCTCACCACGTCACGCTCCATCAGTCGCTGGGTTTTCATCCTTCCGCCTTCGTCCTTCACGAATCACCCGTCGCGCCTCATGCAGCCGTCAGGTCAGCCTCGAACGGCTTGTCTTTGCTGAAGCGGCTGACGCCCAAGATGCTGAATCCGATGACGCGGCCCTGCGCGTCCACGCGTTCCATCAGGGCGTCATGCGCGGTTTCCTTCATGTAGCCGGCCGCATCCGAGAAGCGGACTTCAAGATAGTCGGCTTCCGCGTCGAACCACACTTTCACTTTATCGGCCATAGATCTTCTCCGGGTTTGGGCTTGTCGATCATCCTAACTCTACCGCACTGTTTCGGAGGCAACAATAACGAACCGGGCCACACCGGAACGCTGCATCCCAGTCACGCCCCCCAGTCACTGGGTTTTTTTGTCCTTCCTTATTCAGCCTTCATCCGTCAGGACCCTCGTCCCGCCTTACCATTCATCATTCCGCATTCCGTATTCATCATTCAGGCTCGCCCTCCCGCTTTATCCTTCATCCTTCATCCTTCCGCCTTCCTCCTTGCTCTTCGGATCCGCCTACCACCATGACCAGTTCGCGGCATGACGGTGCCAGGCCAGCATAACGGGGTCGTAGCCGGGGTCGGCAAGCCAGCGGCGAAGCTGTTTGTCATTGAAGGTGCTCAGCCGGCGACCATAGACCTTCCGGTACCAGCGCGGTGCCGCGCCGCGCATCGTGATTTCGTTGTCCGAGTGAAAGCGTGCAACGGCGCGCCGCCCATCTGCCGAATGACGATCGAGAAGTAGGGGCGCGCCCAAAAACGGCGCATTTCTCCAGTCGCGCAGCACCCAGCGATATTCATAGCGGTGCCGCCGACGGCGGTAGGTACGTGACATGACGAGTCTCCTGTGGGGGATAACTACGTCATGGCGCACGCTCCTTTCGAAAGATATCGCAGAACCAGGCTGCCAAAGCCCTGGCGTATCGTTACATTATATGATGGAAGACTTGAAAAAGATGGTGAACCGATGAAATCATTCGAGCACGAGTATCTCTACGACATGCCGATCTCGCACGGCCTCGTTTCGAGCATGCGGCTGCTCGGGGAATTCCGTGGCCGGGAAGGCCTTTATACCCGGCAATCCCCGGAAGTGCTCGAGACCCTGCGGCGCGCCGCGATAGTGCAGAGTGTGGAGTCGTCAAACCGCATCGAGGGCGTGACCGTCGCGGAAGGCCGGATCGATCCGCTGGTGCTGCGACGGGCGACTCCCCGGGACCGATCCGAGCAGGAAGTCGCAGGCTACCGCGACGCCCTCGCCAGGATCCATGCTGACGCGTCCGGCATGAAGCTTTCGCTCGCCCTGATACGGGGTTTTCACCGGGACCTCTACCGGTACACCAAGGAGAAAGCGGGCAGGTGGAAGGCGCGTGACAATGCCATCCTCGAAACGAGGGCTGAGGGGGGCACTGCGGTCCGCTTCCGGCCCGTCTCGGCAGTTGGCACGCCGAAGTTCATGGCGCGGCTCATTGACCTCTACGCGGGAGAACTGGCTGCCGGGAAGGCCGATCCACTGTTTCTTGCCAGCGCGTTCGTGCTCGACTTCGAGTGCATTCACCCGTTCACGGACGGCAACGGCCGCGTTGGCCGGTTGCTCACGCTGCTCCTGCTGTATCAATGTGGTTTCGGGGTTGGACGCTATATCAGCCTTGAGCGTATCGTGGAGCAAAGCAGGGAGACTTATTACGAGGCGCTGTATCGCAGCTCCCAACACTGGCACGAGGGCCGTCATGATTTGCGGCCGTGGGTCGAATACTTCCTCGGCGTATTGATCGCGGCTTACAACGATTTCGAGGCCCGGGTCGGCACGATATCGTCGGCGAAGGGCGCCAAGCGCGTCCTGGTCAAGAACGCCATTGCGCACCTGCCGCCGCGATTCACGATCGGGGAACTCGAGAGGGTCTGCAAGGGCATCAGCCGCAGGACGCTGGTGCGCGCGCTCGAAGATCTTCGCGGCGCGGGCGGCGTGCGCTGCCTTGGCCGTGGCCCGGATGCCGAATGGGAACGCACCGGCCGCTGACATCATGTATATGCCACGAAATAGTTTAGTGGCATGATTAGTATGCCACCCGCCATTCGTCATTCCGCCTTCCGCTTTCCTTCTTCCCCCTTGCCGCATCACCCTCTCTATACGATCGGCCATTCGAACCATGCGTTCGAACGCTTCGTCGAACTCCTGCGCGGGCATGGCGTCGCGGTAGTCGCGGACGTGCGTTCCGTGCCCGCGAGTACCCGGCATCCGCAGTTCAGCCGGGAGGCGCTGGAGCCGGCGCTGGCCAACCGCGGCATCCAGTACCTGTTTCTCGGAAAGGAACTCGGCGCGCGTCGCACCGAGCCTGAGGCGTATGAGGGAAAAGTGGCGACCTACGAGCGAATCGCGCAACTTCCCGCGTTTCGCAACGGCCTGGGGCGGGTGAAAGATAGCGCGGCAACCAGCCGGGTCGCACTCATGTGCGCCGAGAAGGCCCCGCTCGAATGCCATCGCACGCTTCTGGTATGCCGTCACCTGCGAGACGCAATGACCGGCGGCATCTACCACATACTGTCCGATGGGAGCATCGAATCGCATCAAGCCATAGAGCAGCGGCTCGTTGCGGATATGGGCACGAACGCGGCGCAGTCGGACATGTTCGCTGGCGAAACGCAACCACCGCTCGAAAGCGCTTACCGGAAACACGGTCTTGCGATTGCCTATCGGAAGAAGTCCGTCGGTGGCGAACGTTGAGCTCCCGTCTCCCCAGTCACGCCGCACCGTGTAACGCTGTATCAGTCACGATTCTTCAGTCACGCGTTTCCAGTCACTTCTTCCCAGTCACGCTCCACCAGTCACGCCCTATCAGTCACGCCGTATCAGTCATTCTTTTCAATACCCCCTTGAGGGGTACGCCCACCAGTCACGCCTTTCCAGTCACCTTTCTCGTAATCGCGAGTAGAATCATTTCGTAGCACCGCGCCGGGGAGGAGTAGGCCTTGTCCAGTGAAGAAGAAGCCGGAACAAAGAGTGAAATGAATCGGACTCCGTCCCCATATCACAAAATAAATCGGGCTCGAAGAGCTCTCACGGCGGCTCAAGGCGGAGTTTGGCCGGGGGTTCACCGCCACGAACCTGAGGCACATGCGCGCGTTCTACGTGGCGTTTCCGATTTAGCACGCACTGCGTGCTGAATCGGCGCACGGCAGGAAACGAGGCGCGGCGCGTCTCGTTTCCGGTGTGGGAGAGATTCGTCACGTGGCATGTGACGAATTGAGCTGGAGCCACTACCGCTTGCTGATGCAGGTAGACAAGTCCTGATTTTCATTCCGCCCTCCGTTAATCCTTCAGGATTGCTCTCCCGCTCTCCCGATTTCCTGCTCTCACGCGCCTAATCACGAGTAAAATCGAGACATAACACTACGCCGAGAGACGGACGTGAGACAAAGGCAGTATCCCGTTGGCCAGCGCGTAAACGTGCCTGGCCATCTCCCCGAGCCGGGCGTGCATCAGGCCCACGTGCCATGTCCGTTTTGTCCGCCGCCGGCGGACCACATCCTGATCGAGCGGCCGCTGGCTTTCGTGAAACGTGACGGCTATCCGCTGACCAAAGGCCACGCGCTTGTCATTCCGCGGCGGCATGTCGCCACGTTCTTCGAAACGACGGCGGAAGAACGTCAGGCAATGCTCGAGCTGCTCGATGAGGCGAAAGCGCTTCTGGACCTCGAGCATCGGCCGGACGGCTACAACATCGGCATCAACAACGGCGCTGCTGCCGGGCAGACGGTGATGCACGTGCACCTGCACATAATCCCGCGTTACCTGGGTGATAAGAGCGACCCGCGCGGCGGCATCCGCTGGATCTTTCCCGAGAAGGCAGCGTACTGGACGAAGAAATGAATCCGGGCGCTGGCGGGCAGGTTTCGCAGCTCGAGTTCCTCGGCAAGCTGCAGCGTATCCTCAACGAAGGCGTGTTCACGGCGAGTTACAAGTACGCGCTGATCCTCGCAATTGCCGAGCTGAGTGTTGAGAAAACCGACCGCGGGGACGGCAGCCTGCATCTGCCGCTCGATGAGATCGCGGATCGCTTCATCGGGCTCTACTGGCGGCAGGCCGCGCCGTTTGCGGGCGGCGCCTTACTTCATCACGCCACGGGTCGGGAGGCGAGCGCCGTCACCCGGATCAGGGCGTTCCAGGAGCAGGCACCGACATTGTCCGCAGCCCGGAATCATCGCCGATGGAACGCGCTGGTCCGCTCGATTTCGCGATTGCTGGTCGAAATGCCGTTGTGGAAGCTGCAACGCGTCGGCACCGACAAGCTCGATTTCCTGTACGAGGAAGCGATCGTCGACTCGGGGATCGTGCTGCGCCCCGGCGTTGCCGAATGCTTCCGGCAGCAGTTCACGGTGGTGCAGGCGCTGGTGCAGATGGCGTGGCTGTCATTCGTCCAGCGGCTG
>MEKT01000106.1 GCA_001767435.1 Acidobacteria bacterium RIFCSPLOWO2_02_FULL_65_29
CCCAGATCGTGTCGAACGGATACAGCGGCTCCGGATAGTGCAGCCCGTCGTAGAACCAGAACGTGTCCTTCTCGTATTGGTTGCGCCCCAGATCGTGTCGAACGGATACAGCGGCTCCGGATAGTGCAGCCCGTCGTAGAACCAGAACGTGTCCTTCTCGTATTGGTTGCGCACCGGATCGTCAGTGACGAACTGGTACTGGTAGGGATACATCCGTTCCCAGCCTTCGGTACCGGCGATGACTTTGGCTTTGACGTCGTGTGGACTCGGAAACTTCATTGGTATGCCTCCTCCTGATGACGGGTTCGTTGAAATGGGGCGAGACGCAAGTTTCCCCTGCCTCTGGCGCCAACTCTTGACCTGGGTCAATGCCGCTCTCGCCGGCTGCTCCGCGCAAGATCGTCCTGGCCCTCCATCAACCGGGCTTGCGCGGATTGTTCTTAGAAGACGCATGGATTGCCCCGGAAGAGCGAATCAGGCTGCACCTGGCGGCCTTGGAGAAGGCCTGGCAGGAGGTGCAGGATGCCAGAGCAGCGCTCGAGCAAGCCGAAGAGCGCTTGCGCGCCGGCGAGGAGCCTGTAGAAGCCGATCCAAGACAGCAATCGGGTCTGTCTCTGCCGGCGTCCCCGACAGGCGAGTCGCCACCGCTGGCGCGGCCCGCAGCCGGTGGACCGCTTCCCCCGGCATCACCCGCCGTAGGCGGGCCGCTGCCCTCAGCGCCGCCCGCAGCCGGTGGGCCCATGGGCCCGCGTCACGGCGGAGGCGGACGATCAGTCGAATACCGGGAGCGCATGGAATCGCTCGAAAGCGATGTCACTGCTGCGCGCGCTCGGCTCGACGAAGCGCTGCGCCGCTACAACGCGTTGCGGTGACATGTCAGAACGCGCGCGCTCTTGAAGCCCAGGTTAGCCGGGTTTCGCCCCCGACTGGCGAACGACTTTGCCCCATTTGGCGACTTCGGACTTGAGATGTTGCTCGAACGCCGTTGCGCTGGTTCCGAGCAGCTCCAGGCCGATCCGCATGATTCGCTCGCGCACATCCGGGTCGCGCAGCGCCTCATTGATTTCGCGATTCAGGATTTCGACGATTTCGGCAGGTGTACCGGCAGGCGCCAGAAACCCGTACCACGACGCCGCCTCGAATCCGCCGAGGCCGGCCTCTGCCATGGTGGGCAGCTCGGGCATCGCCGCCGCGCGCCTGGAAGTCGTGACCGCGAGCGCCCTGAGCTTTCCGGCCTTGACGAACGGCATCGAGACGCCGGTACTGAACGCGAGACTGACGTCGCCGGCAACGAGAGCAGTCAGCGCCGGCTGGGTCCCCTTGTAGGGAACGTGAACGATCTCGGCCCCCGCGGCCTGCTTGAACAGCTCTCCGGAGAGATGCATCGCCGTGCCGCTTCCCGGCGATGCGAAGTTGAGCTTGCCCGGATTTGCCTTCGCCAATTGCACCAGCTCCATCACCGAATTGACCGGGACCGACGGATGCACAAGAAGGATGTTCGGCGCGGTCGCAATCAGGCTGATGGGCGCGAAATCCTTGATCGGATCGAACGGCAGCTTTTCGAACAACGTCGCGTTGACCGCGTGAGCCGTGACCGCCAGCAGGATCGTGTGGCCGTCGGGCGCCGACTTGGCGACGAGATCGGTGCCGATGACGGTGCTGGCGCCGGGCCGGTTCTCCACGATCACGCCGTGCTTCCACTTTTCGCCGAGCTTCTGTCCAATGACGCGCGCAACGATGTCGACTTCGCCCGCCGGCGGGAACGGCACGATGACGCGGACCAGACGGTTCGGAAACGTCTGCGCCGAAGCATCCGTTGCCGAGAGTAGCGCGACCAGCGTCCATCCGGCAAGAACAACCATGCGATCGAAGAATTTCATTGGATTGCCCCTCCTATCACGGAATCTTTCCTGCAGTCACTCGTTTCTCACGCGCATTTCCTAGAAACGGTCGACACGAAATGGCTGGATGTCGATCTGCGGCCGCTCTCCTGCGACCAGCTCGGCGATCGTGCGGCCGGTACCGGGAGCGCCACACATGCCGACGTGGCCGTGGCCGAAGGCGTAGAAGATCCCGGGCGCACGCGGCGATGGTCCGATCACGGGAAGGCTGTCCGGCAGGCACGGGCGATGTCCCATCCAGCGAGTCACCTTCGAAACGTTGAGATCGGGGTACATTTCCTTTGCAATATCCACCAGGATGTCCGCTCTGCGCCAGTTCGGCTCGGCCCGCAAGCCCGCGATCTCCACGGTTCCCGCCAATCGCAGGCCCATTTCCATCGGCGTCGCAAAGACCCGGCGGCGAACCCAGTTGACCATGCGCCGGACCGGGACCGCGGGATCCGCCATGGTCACGTGGTATCCGCGCTGGCTTTCGAGCGGAACCTTGTCTCTGAGCAGGGCCGCGAGCCTGCCCGACCAGGCGCCGGCCGCGATCACCGCCGCGTCTGCGCTCTCCTCGCCCTCGCTCGTGTGGATCACCTGCCGGCCGTCCGGGCGAAGCTCGATCTCGCGTACCTCCGCGCGGATAAACCGGCCGCCGTCCCGCACGACCTGTCCGGCAATCGTCTTCGTCAGGCGCTGGGGATTGACCGTCAGGCCGTTCTCCGGCGCATGGATGCCCCACTTGAATTTCGTGGAGAGGCTCGGTTCCAGTCTCCGGATTTCGCTTTCTCCAATGTCCTCAAGCTTTGCTCCCAGCTTGCGACGGAGATCCTGCATCGGCCGGTCCGCCTCGAACGCTTCCTTCGAGTCGTAGACGTAAAGGCATCCTTCGCGCCGAATGAGATCGCTCGCATTCGCCCGATCGAGCAGAGGTGCGTAGCACTCGAAGACCGGCGCCAGAAGCCCGCGCATGCCGTTCGCGGTACGCCACATCTGCTCGCGGTTGGCGCACGACAGAAAACGGATCAGCCACGGCGCCGCCTTCGGCAGATAGGACCACCGGATCGCCAAGGGTCCGAGCGGATCGAGGAGCCATTGCGGAATCTGCCTGAGCATCCCAGGCATGGCGACGGGAAGCACCGCCGTCGGCGACACCGATCCCGCATTGCCGGAGGAAGTCTCTTCGCCCGGGTCGCTCCGATCGATCAGCGTGACCCGCAGGCCCTTTCGCTGAATCCACGCTGCGCTACAAGCGCCGACGATACCCGCACCGATGACGACGACGTGCCGCGCCATTTCACTTCTCCATGACCGGCTCGGGCAGCAAACGAGCGAGATGCACCGGACGCACGTTCTCTTCCTCGTTGCGCGAAGATCGCGACAGGAAAATCTATGTCCGGCGATGTTGCCTCGCCTTGCGCTACATCAAGGGTCTGGCGGAGAGAGAGGGATTCGAACCCCCGGTGCCCCGAAGGGCACAACAGATTTCGAGTTACCCGAGGGTGCACCGGCTCCGAAACTCTCCAACGAATAATGTAATGTTATCAAGCTCGCAGCGCTTGCCGGTTTTTTGGCAGTCAACCAGAAACAGGCCCTTCAAAGCACATTCACGGCACAAATCCGTCACAGCGTTTACCGCAGATTTCGCATCTGTTCTTCTGACTTTGTCAGGGGACCAGGGGACTATAAGGCCGAGTGCACAAGTTTTCGGGAGCAAACTAGCGCAACCAGCAGCAGAGATTTAGAGGGAAAACGGATCAACGCTATTGCCGCCCCCCGGCAAGATATCTTTCTGTCAGAGACTCCTTTTGTAGAGGTCCACCAGCCATTCCATCAACTGCTCGGCCACCTCGTCGGTGGTCATGAAGTGTCTATTTTGCAAAGTAACGTTCTTCCACCCATGCGTTCCGTCCTCGGAAATGTCGAATACGTAGCGGTACTCAGCAACCCTATGAGGGTCGTCGCCCACAGACATTTCACCTGGCAGGGGGACATGGCCATCCCAAATATTTGCGAGTAACTCTGAGTCGCGCAGTGAGTTATTGAACTTTAGGCGCGGGGAGATGGTCAGTGTGAATTTCCCAGAGTAGACGCCGTAGCGATGGTTTTTGCTACGGTACTGCATTTGTAGCTCGGGGGCCGACTGCATCAAACTGTCAGAAAGATTCTGTAGATACGTTTCAAGAGATGCCGCCTCCGTCTTGAACGCGGCAACCCCAGCCTCGGAATCGCGAAACTTCAGCCGCTCCTTTCTAAACTGCACCTCCTTATTGAGCGTCTCTGCGCGGGCTAGAAGTCCGGCCTGCTTTGAAGGTGACGCTAGCTCCTGCTGCTGCATCGCGACCCTGTTTCGGCCTTCTTGCTTTGCTTGGTACAGAAGTTTATCCGCGGACTCTAGCATCGCGTTCCTGTCGGCGCTACCGCGGTTGATTGTCACGCCAACACTGACTGTAGTGGTCAACGACGCTACTTCGTACCGTAGCGAGGCAACGGTTGTTCTGATTCTCTCTGCGGTGGCGAATGCTTCCGCGTCCGCTACATTCGGCATCAAAATCGCGAACTCCTCTCCTCCATAGCGATAGGCTTTTCCTCGTCCCGAAATGGATTGCCTCAAGGACGCAGCAATGATCTTCAGAACCTTGGTCCCGACTGGATGCCCGTGGGTGTCATTCACCGCCTTAAAGTGATCGACATCCACCATCATCAACGCAAGAGGGCATGACTCGCTACTCTCCGAGATCGCTTTGGAAACGTCGAGATCAAATTCCTCCGACCTCGAGATTTGTAAGACGTCGAATCTACTTGCATCCTCGATCAGCCAACCTTGCGGCTGTCCGGCCACAGCAGTCCCAAGGAACGAGGAAACGAGAGCCAGAGCATCACGAGTTTCATCTCGTGGCCCTTGAAAAATGGAAGCTGCCGTTTCTAGTTCTCGCAGGGCGCGGAAAAATTGCCCCTGCTTTCTAACAGGAAGCACGCTCCTGAGTGCTTCGCTAAGTTCGTCGCCAGCCATGCACGCAGCGAAAAAATCTCCCGCCGACTGCATCCACTCCTCGACGGATCGATTGTGAGTGGGAGACTCCGGATATTTTGCGGCGAGGTCGTTCGCAAACTGCCGTAAGTCTTCAAGGTAACTAGTTTGCATAACGGTAGGACTTCCCAGCTGTATTAAAAGTCGTGACGCGCGCTGCCACTGGGCATGAGCTTCGACATGCCAATAGCCGTAGAAGAGTCACGTTCTGGTCACGTCCTACTTTCGACGATCCCTGCCAGATCGCGGAGCAATCACCGAGTGCCAGGTCGCAGCACCAAGTGAGCTTCGTACCAGGCATGAATTGCAATTCCCGCCTCTTGAGGCACCAATTTCATCACTCGAGAGTAAAACGCGTCGACATGCTCTGACTTATGAGGTGCGATGTGCTCTAACAATGCGAAAGTTAGCTTCCGCGCGGCAAAGCTAGAAATGGTTGACGGCACCATTTGCCAAATAGATCTCAGAAACTCAACGCTCAAAGTGATCAGCGATGAAAGCTGCACACTACGAGCAGAGAGAGTTGACGCGAGAAGCTGGAACTTAGGACCGGTGTTCCAGTTGTCAATTCTTGCGGCAACAATCATGTCGGCCGCATTTACGGAAGAGAAGCTATATTTGGACTGAATCAGGACGGCAAGAGATTCTACATAAGCTTCGGGTGTCAGCTCACCTTTTGCACGCAACTCCATAAGCAACGGTTGAGTCCAAACCGCATCAACGCCAAAAGATTGTCTGGCAAGCGCGCGCAGATGCTGGTCATCGGACAAGAGGATCCTCGCCGAACCATTCGCGGCTAAAAGCGTATCGAAAAACGCGTCTCCTAAGACTTCTCTAGCCGCCTTGGGATCAGTTTCTTGAAGGTCTTGCTTAGGGACGGCAGGAATAAGCTCACAGTTGGCCACCGCCCAGTCAAGTATTCCCTGCAATTGCCTAGCCTGAATTTCCACGCCCGTAGATTAGCCTAACCCGGCCCGCGCTCGGGCCGCCCTTCCAGTACCTCTACCCGCATCGGGT
>MEKT01000107.1 GCA_001767435.1 Acidobacteria bacterium RIFCSPLOWO2_02_FULL_65_29
CGCGTCTTTCACGAACACGCGATTGCCGGAAATCGCGGGCGCCGCCCACGTGGGCGTGTCCGCCACCTTGTAGCGGCGCGTCGGCGAGAACCCGGACGTGTCGGCCCCGTTCACGACCAGCAGCTCGCCATCGTCCTCGAGCACCAACAGGAGGTCGCCCGCCTTCTGAATGGCCGCGTTCGCAGCCGAGCGAGGCTGGCCGGTCCAGAGCGGCTTGCCGGTCTTGGTGTCCAGGATCACGTAGGTGCCGCTGCCGACCGACGACAGTCCGAACAGCGCGTCGCGTACGATCGTGCCGTTGCTCAACTGAAAGTACGTCGAGTCGTTCAGCCAGGCGTCCTCGGCCGTCCACTGGTTGCCCCGCCTCGAGAGCTTCACCGCCACGACGCCGACTTCGACGCCAGAGGAGATGATCGTGTCGCCGGCGACGAGCGGCGTGATGGCGTTGACATCGGAACGCGCTTTGTGCGGCCGTTTCCACAGCAGCTCGCCCGTCTCGGCCGACACGCCGACGAGGTTTTGATAGGTCGGCGTGATGACCTGGCGCGTGCCGGCAATCTCGGCGACCACCGGCGACCCGTAGCCCGGGCCGTCGCCGTCCCAGCGCCACCGCTGGTTGCCCGTATTCAGGTCGTAGGCGGTGAGCCCGCCTTCCTTGTTCCCGCCGACGTGCACGATGAGCAGGCCGCGGTCGACGATCGGCGACTGCGACGTGCTGAACGTGGGTCCAACGGCCGGCGCGGGCTTCTGCCAGAGGAGCTTCCCGGACGCCGCATCGAACGCCGAGAGAATGCCGCTGATGCCGTGGGTGAAGAGCTTGCCGTCGGCGAAGGCGGGCGTGGCCTTCGGCCCCATGCCGTGCGGCAGCGCGGCGCGCACCAGCGTGTAGGGCGCGGCGTAATGCGACTCCCAGATTTGTTTTCCGGTCGCGGCGTCGAGCGCGGCGAGAGATTCGTCTTCCGCACGGCGCGAGAAGATGTACACCCGATTGCCGACGAGCACGGGCGTGGCGTAGCCGAGACCGACCTCGACCTTCCACCGCTGCGTGAGCGCCTCGGGCCACGCTTTCGGCGCGGTGAACGAAGGCGCCGAGCCGTCGCGGTTCGGCCCGCGCCACTGCGGCCAGTCGGAGGTCGGCCGCTGCTGAGCGCCCAGCATGGCCGTGGATCCGAGCACGACGATCGCGGCAAGTTTCAAGGTATGAGTCATAGTTTGCACCGTCAAGATTCTACCCGATTTGCTGGTGAAGTTTGACCGGAGTCGTCTTGCCGCGTATCCGCAGGTTGATCGCCTCGACGAACATCGAAAACCCCATCGCAAAGTAGACGTACCCTTTGGGAATGTGCATGTCGAGGCCGTCGCCCACGAGCGACAATCCGATGAGCATCAGGAACGAGAGCGCCAGGATCTTCACCGTCGGGTGGTGATGCACGAAGTCGCCGATCGGCCCGGCGGCGATCATCATGATGAACACGGCGACGACGACCGCGGTCACCATGATCGACAGGTCTTCGGCCATCCCAACCGCGGTGATGACCGAGTCGAGCGAGAAGACGATGTCGAGCGCCATGATCTGGGTGATGACGGCGCCGAACGACACCGCGGCGCGGCCCTTGCTCTTGTGCTCCTCGCCCTCGAGCCCGTCGTGGATCTCGAGCGTCGCCTTCGCGAGCAGGAACAGCCCGCCGCCGAGCAGGATCAAGTCGCGTCCGGAGATCTCGTTGCCGAGCACCGTCAAGAGCGGCGCCGTCAGGCGGATCACCCAGGCGATCGACATGAGCAGCAGAATGCGCATCACCATGGCCGCCAGCAGCCCCGTGCGGCGTGCCTTCGCCTGCACAGCCGCAGGCAGCTTGCCAGCCAGGATGGAAATGAAGATGACGTTGTCGACGCCGAGAATGACTTCGAGAAACGTGAGCGTGGCCAGCGCGAGCAGACCTTCGTTGGTGAAGAATGCGTCAAACATGCGCACACTTTATCATTTGGAGTCAGTCATTCCTTTCCCTGGTGGAGGCGGTATACTCCTCCGGATTCATGCTGCGGCGTTGTCCTGGTTCTGTTCTTCTGCGGGTGTTCCTGGTCTCGGCGGCGATGGGGGGAGGCGCACGAGTCGCCGCTGGCCAAACCTCCGGCGACGCCCAGCGCAAGTCCGCGACCGCCGCCAGCCTGGCCGGCGCGTCGATTCGCGTCGACGGCCGGCTCGACGAAGAGGTCTGGCTGAAGGCGACGCCGATCACCGACTTCACTCAGAAGGAACCCACGGAAGGCGCCGAGCCCACCGACTCGATGGAGGTCCGCTTCGTGTACGACGAGGCGGCGCTCTACGTCGGCGCGCGCATGTCGACGAAGAACGCGCCCGGCGTGCAGGCGCCGCTCGGCCGGCGCGACAGCAGCGGCCAGACCGAACACATTCAGATCTGGCTCGACACGTTCCTCGATCGGCGCACGGCGGCGATGTTCGGGGTGACCGCCTCCGGCGTCCGGCTCGACCGTTTCCACTCGAGCGACAACGAAGACAACTCCGACGGCGGCTTCGATCCGGTCTGGGAAGCGCGCGCGGTGGAACAGGCCGACGGGTGGACCGCCGAGCTCTGGATTCCCTTCTCGCAGCTGCGGTTCATTCCCCAGGCCGAACAGACGTGGGGCCTGAACGTCCGCCGGTTCCGCCCGACGCTGGACGAGGAAGACTACTGGGTGCTCGTGCCGCGAACCGAGCGGGTGTTCATCTCGCGCTTTGGCGACCTGCGAGGCGTCTCGGGCGTCAGGCCCACGCGGCGCATCGAGGTCCTGCCCTACGTCGCCGGCGCCTCGACCGTGAACGGCAGCCGCGATCCCCGAAATCCCTTCGACGATGGCAGGAACCTGACGAGCCGTGTGGGCGGCGACGTGAAAATGGGGCTCGGGCCCAACCTCACGCTCGAGGCCACGATCAACCCCGATTTCGGCCAGGTCGAGGCCGATCCTGCCGAGGTCAACCTCACCGTCTTCGAGACCCGGTTTCAGGAGCGGCGTCCGTTCTTTCTCGAAGGCTCCCAGCTTTTCCTGCCGAATAATTTTCACCCCAACTTCTATTACTCGCGACGCATCGGCGCCCGTCCCACCGGCGCCGCCTCGGCCGACTTCGTCGACTACCCGTCGGACAGCACCATTCTGGTGGCCGGCAAGCTGACTGGACGGGTGAGGCCGAGAACCTCCGTCGCACTGCTCTCGGCGGTGACCGACGACGAGACGGCCAACCTGTTCCGTCTGGATACGCTCAACACGTCCACCGTGCCGGTCGGCCCGCGCGCCTCCTGGGGCGTCGGACGGATCCTGCAGGAATTCGGGTCGCTCGGATCGACCGTCGGCCTGCAAGTGGCCGCTCTCCACCGCGACGTCGCAGCCGGCGAGCCGCTCGCCGACTTGTTGACCCGTAACGCCGTCGCGATCGCCGGTGACACGCTGCTCCGCTTCAAGGGCGGCGAGTACCAGTTTCAATGGGCGGGCGGCCCATCGTTCATCAGCGGCACGCCGGCGGCCATCGAGCGGTTTCAGCGCGCGGCCACGCACTACGCACAGCGGCCCGACAAGGAGTACGCGCGGCTGGACCCGACGCGAACCTCGCTCACGGGCTTCTCGATGCAGACGCGGTTCGAGCGCGTCAGCGGCCGGCACTGGCTCTGGAACGTGCAGACGAAGCTCGACACACCGTTCTTCGAGACAACCGACCTTGCGAACTTCAGGGGCGCCGACGGCGTCATGCCCACGGGGAACGTCACCTGGCGCGAAACACGACCCGGCCGGGTGTTTCGCAGCTACCAGTTCGGACTCAACCAATCGTGGGAGTGGAACTTCGGCGGCGATCGGCAGACCGCGCAGCTGCGTCCGTCGGCCAACTTCACGTGGAGCAACTACTGGACGACGTCGGTGTCGTTCAGCAGAACCCTGCAAACGGTTGACTCCCTCCTGACGCGCGGCGGTCCGCTGATGGAGAAGGCGCGCGACTGGAGCGTGAACATCAACGCCGGCAACCGCAACTCGTCGCAGACCCGAGTGTCGGGAAGCGTGAACATCGGCGGTAACGAAGATGGCGGATCGACACGGCGCGTCAGCGCCGACTTCTCCTTCCGGCCCGGTCCTCGCTGGCAGTTGTCGGCCGGCCCCTTCTACGAGCGGCTCACCGAGCCGCAGCAGTACGTGCAGACGCTGATCGGCGGCGGCCGATCCGAGACCTACAACAACCGCTACATCTTCGGGTTCATCGATCGGAGCACGGTCTCGACCGAGTTCCGCATGGGGTTGACCGTCCGCCCCGACATGAACCTCGACGTGTGGGCCGAGCCGTTTGCCGCCTCGGGCCGCTACTACGACTACGGCGAGCTCCTCAGGCCGGCGGTCCGCGACCGGATCACCTACGGCACCACGCCCGGCACCACGATGACGCTCCAGGCCGACGGCAGCCGTGTCGTCACCGAAGCCAATTCCACCTTCACGCTCCGCAACCGCGACTTCAACACGTTGTCGTTCCGCAGCAACGTCGTGCTCCGATGGGAGTGGCGTCCGGGGAGCACGCTGTACCTCGTCTGGCAGCAGGACCGGTCGGGCACCGAGGCCATCGGCTCGTACGTCGGCGTCGGCGACATGTTCGATTCGCTGAAGGCGCCGGGGAGCAACTTCTTTGTGGTGAAGACCAGTTTCTGGCTACCTATAAAGTAAGAGGTTAGAAGTGAGAAGTTAGAAGGACTGCGATCTTCCGCTGGTCCCGGCGGCGCCGCGTCTCCGGCCTGGCGGTTGGCAGTCGACAGTTGACAGTTGACAGTCGACAGTGGGACAAAGTCGCGAGGCATGCACTGGCGCTGGCTCGACGATCTCCCGCAGGACGTCCGCTACGGCGCGCGGTCGCTTCGCGCGAATCCCACGTTCACGCTCATCGCCCTGATCACGCTCGCGCTCGGCATCGGCGCCAACGCGCTCATCTTCAGCTTCGTCAGCGGCGTGCTCCTTCGGCCCCTGCCGTACGGCGATCCCGAGCGCCTCGTGCAAGTCAATCAGACGGCGCCCAGCTTCGGCCTCATGGCCGTCAGAAACCTGGCAGACTACCGCGCGCGATCGACGCTCATCGAATCCATGGCGGGCTATGTGCCGAGCAGCCGCGTGGTCGACGAAGCGTCGGGTCCCGAGCGCGTGGGCGTCGTGCTCGCCGAGCGATCGATCTTCCGCGTGCTCGACGTCGACGCGGCGGTCGGCCGGACGTTCAGCGACGACGACCCGGCGAACGTGCTCGTGGTGGCGCCGGCGTTCGCCCGCCGCCGCTTCGGAAGCGAGGCATCGGCTGTCGGCCGGACGATGGTGCTCGAGGGACAAACGTTCGCGATCATCGGCGTCATGCCGGAGACGTTCCGGTTTCCGTACTCCACGACGACCCTGCCGGGAACGCTGCCGAACGCGCCGATTGAGCTGTGGACGGTCATCGAGCCGCCCGCCAATCCCCGGGCAGCACTCGACGTCACGATAGGCCGCCTGAAGCCGGGCGTCACGCGGGCGGCGGCACGCGACGAGATGAACGCCATCGCTCAGCAGCTGGCTGCGCTCTATCCCGACACGAGCGCAGGACGCGGAATCGAGCTGACGCCGCTGGCCGACTCGATCGTCGGATCGGTACGCCCGCAGCTGCTGGTGCTCGCCGGCGCGGTCGGCCTGGTGCTGCTCGTGGCCTGCGCCAATGTCGCCAACCTCCTTCTGGTGCGCGCTTCCACGCGTGCTCGCGAAATCGCGGTGCGCACCGCGCTCGGCGCCGGCCGCTTGCGGCTGGTGCGTCAGCTCTTGACCGAAAGCGCGATGCTGGCGCTCGCCGGAGGCGTGCTCGGTTACGCCATCGTCAGATGGGGCACGCCGGCCGTGCTGACGATGTCGGCCTCGAGGATTCCACGGGCGGCCGAGATCGGGATGGACTGGCGGGTGTTCATGTTCCTGCTGATCGTCTCGCTCGCGACGGCCATCGGATTCGGTCTGGCGCCGGCGATCGCTCAATCGCGCATCGACGTGCTCGGAGCGCTCAAGGGCGCGACGGGCATCGGCGGCGCGAGCCGGTTCTTTCGGAGGTTCCGCGACGCGCTGGCGACCGCGGAGGTGGCGCTCGCGTTCCTGCTCGTGATCGGCGCCGGGCTGCTCGTTCGAGAGTTCCTGCGCTTGCGCACGATCGACATGGGGATGACGACGGCCAACGTGCTCACGATGCACATCGGACCGAATATGACGCCGCGCGACATTCGCGATCTCGTCCCGCAGGTCGAGGCGCTGCCCGGCGTCCGCGCGGCCGCGTTCGCGCAGATGCTGCCGCTGCAGTCCTGGGGCTGGAACGCCACGTTCTCCATCGCGGGGCGGCCGCCGTACGCGCCGTCGGAGCGGCCTGTGATCGAGCTGCGCTACGTGACGCCCGGCTATTTCGACGCGCTGGGCATTCCGATCCGGCGGGGACGCGCCTTCACCGATGCCGACGTCGAGACTTCACCTCGGGTGGTGATTGTCAACGAAACGCTGGCGCGCCGGTACTTCGGCGGCACCGATCCCGTCGGACAACAGACCGACCGCGGCACCGTGGTCGGCGTGGCGGCGGATGTGAAGCAGGCCGGCCTCGACCGCGCCACGCTGCCCGATCTCTACTATCCCATCGCGCAGAACGTGTCGCAGGTGCGCGATCTCGGCATGTCGCTCATCATCAGCACCTGGATCCCGCCCGCGAATGTCACGGGGCCCGCGCGCGCGCTCCTTCGGCGCGTGCAGCCGAATCTCGCCGTCTTCGGCGTCAAGACGATGGAGGAGATCGTGTCCGAGTCCATGTCGGACACCAGGCTCTACACCTGGTTGGTCGGATCGTTCGCCGCGCTCGCGCTGGTGCTGGCCTGCGCGGGCATCTACGGCGTGCTGTCGCATGCGGTGGCGTCTCGCACGCGTGAATTCGGGATTCGTCTAGCGCTCGGGGCGGATCGCCGCGGCGTCGAGCGGCTGGTGCTCGGACATGCGGCGATGCTGGTGGGCATCGGCCTGACCGCCGGACTGGCGGGCGCGGCTGTTTCCGTGCGCGTTCTGGAAAGTCTGATCGTCGGCGCGGGCCGCCTTCAGCCGGTGACGGTGGGGGCAGCGGCTGCCTTGCTGGGCCTGGTCGCGCTCGTCGCCTGCCTCGTGCCTGCTCGCCGGGCCGCGAGCGTCGATCCGATTGTCGCGCTCAGACAGGAATGAACTGGCGGGTAGAGCGTTCCCGCGCGGGAACCGGTTACCCCTTCTGAGCGCGCCGGCGCCGACGTCGGCCCAGCCGCTCGATCAAAACCATCACGCCTCCAAAAAGAACCATCCCGCCAAGCATCACGTAAAGGCCAATCACGACTCACCTCTGCTCGTCAGCAGAGCGGCCCAGAACAACAGAGCTATCCAGGCCGCAAGCCCCGACAGCGCAACGAGTAGCGAGAACCCACTGTCACTCAGAAACTGACCGAAGACGAGCGCGCCGAGCGCCACGTTTGCCGCATCGCCGAACTTATCGGCCAGCATCGTCCACTGACGTTCCTTGAATTCTAGCATCGTCGCCTCACATGACGTTTCGAGATGACGGCCACATCTGCGAGAATCGTGCCGCAACCGAAACCGCGGAAGCAGATCGCGGAGTGACAACGATTCGGCCGAACGCGACGTCTAAAGCCATCGCCATGACCCACGACCTTCGTCTTGCCGTCCGCCAATTGGCCAAGAACCCAGGCTTCGCGTCTGCCGCCATCCTGACGCTCGCGCTCGGCATCGGCGCCAACACGGCCATCTTCAGTGTCGTGAACGGCGTGCTGCTCAGGCCCGCGCCGTTTGCCGACCTCGATCGCCTGGTGATGGTGTGGGAAACCGACGGCAACAGCGGCACGACCCGCGAGCCGGGATCGGTGCCCGACTTCCTCGATTACCAGGCGCGCGGCAAGATGCTCGACGCGCTGGCCGGCGTGTCGGCCAGCGAGGTGAACTTCTCGGCGACGGCCATCGACCCCATTCAAATCGCGGGGCTGCGCGTCTCTCACGACATGCTCCCGATGCTCGGCGTCTACCCACTGGTCGGCCGCGGCTTCACGGCGGAGGAAGACACGGCGAATGGACCCACGGTCGCGCTCGTGAGCGAATCGCTGTGGCGCGGGACGTTTGCCGCCAGCCCGACGATTGTCGGTCAATCGATTCGCCTCGACGACCGCGCGTATCAGATTATCGGGGTCGTCGCTGACACGAGCGACTTCGGCGTGCTGCAGGTTCTGACCGCCGCCGCCTACGGCCGCGGCTTCGCCGCGCGCGGCGAGCGGACGCGCGTGGATGTCTGGCTGCCGCTGCAGGCCGATCCACAAGCGCTGCCGCGCAGCACGCACCCGATGTTCATGATGGGCCGCCTCTCGCCTGGCGCGACACGGGTCGCGGCCCAGGGCGAGCTCGCGGGCATCGCCGCCGACCTCGAGCGGGCCTACCCCGAAAACCGGGCGCGCAGCGTCAACGTCGAGGCGCTCGCCGACATCGTCTTTGGGCCGGTGCGGCCCATGTTGTACGTCCTGCTCGGTGCGGTCGGCCTCGTGCTGCTCATCGCCTGCGTGAACGTGGCAAGCTTGCTCCTTGCGCGGGGGTCCTCGCGCGCGCAGGAGGTGGCGGTGCGGCGCGCGCTTGGCGCCACACACGGACAACTGCTGCGGCAATTCCTCGTCGAGAGCCTGCTGTTGACCATGCTCGCGGCGGCCGCGGGTGTCGGCCTTGCGTATGCCGGCGTGCGCGCGCTCGTCGATCTCGCGCCGGCCGGCGTACCGCGCCTCTCGCTCGTGTCACTCGACCTGCCGATTCTGCTGGCCACGCTGGGCGTGTCGGTCGCGGTCGGTCTGGTCTTCGGCCTTATTCCGACGGCGCAGGCGCGGACGATCGATCTCCAATCGACGCTCAAGGACGAAGGGGGCTCGCGGGGTACGGCGGGACCCGGGCGCGCACGGCTGCGCGGGGCGCTCGTCGTGGCGGAGCTTTCGCTCGCGGTGATGCTCCTGTCGGGCGCGGGACTGCTCGTGCGCAGCTTCTGGAACCTGCAGCAGGTCGACGCGGGCTTCCACGCGGAGGGCGTGTTGAAGGCGGAGTACAAGCTGCCGGGCACGCGCTACCCGGCGAACTTCCGCGTGTGGCCCAACTTCCAGGAGCAGCACGCGTTCACGACAGCGGTCCTCTCGCGCGCGGCGGCGCTGCCGGGCGTCGCGTCGGCGGCCATCGCGGGGAATCATCCGCTCGATCCCGGCTACACGAACTCGTTCTTCGTCGTCGGACGCCGCGACGAAGCGCGGACGTGGCCCGAGATTTCAGTGCGCCGCGTCACGTCGGGATACTTCCGCACGGTCGGCCTGCCGCTCGTCAAGGGACGGCTCCTCGTGGATTCGGACGCGACCGACGCCGCGCCCGTGTGCGTCGTCAACGAGGCCTCCGCCGAGCGATTCTTCGCCGGACGGGACCCGATCGGCGCCGAGATCATGCTGTACGGCGCCGCCCGCAGGATTGTCGGTATCGTGGCCAACGAGAAGTTCCATGGCTTGAGCGCCCAGTCGCCGATTGCGATGTATCTGCCGCTCGCGCAGGCGCCGTCGGCCGACGGGGCGGGCGTGCTCATCGTGCGCACGGGCGGCGATCCCCACGCGCTCGCTTCTTCGGTACGAGGCGTAATTCGCGAGCGCGACCCCTCGCTTGCCGTCTTCGGGGTCGAACCCCTCGAAACCACCGTATCGCGATCGGTCTCGGAGCGACGCTTCGCGATGCTGCTCCTGGGACTGTTCGCGGCGATGGCCGTCGCGCTTGGCGCGGTCGGCATCCACGGCATGCTCAGCTACGAGGTGGCCTGCCGCCGGCGCGAGATTGGCATTCGCATGGCGCTCGGCGCGCGGCCCGACGGCATTCTGCGCCTCGTCGTTGGCCAGAGCGCGCTCTTGACCCTCGTCTCGCTCGCGATCGGCGCCGCGGGGGCGCTCGCGCTGACGCGCTTCCTCGGCACGCTGCTCTTCGGCGTCGGCGCCACGGATCCGGCCACGCTGGCGACCGTGGGCGTCCTGATGGCAGCCGTCGCGCTGGCGGCGGCGGCGGTGCCCGCCTGGCGCGCGGCGCGCGTCGACCCTGCCGCCGCGCTGAGGGCCGACTAATCCCGGAAGGCGTTTGAGTCGACTTGCCTCCGCTCATGTAGCGCGGGACTTCAGTCCTGCCCTCCGGCGGCGGCAGGTCTACAGACCTGCGCTACACACGTCAACACGAGTGCCGAGTCCATCCGCCCGCCGTTCTGCGGTTTGACCCCTGTCGTCCGCTGGTGTTAGCGTACGCCTGTACAACGAACGGCCTTCAGGAGGGCAAGACGATGTCGCGCAGATCAACGTTGATGAGTTTGGTTGCGGTGCTGCTCGGGATCACCGCGATCATGTCGGGTCAGGACCGGGCCGGCCAGCCGTCAACGGCAAGGGGCGAATGGCCCTACTACACCGGAGACGTTCGCGGAACCAGGTTCTCGCCGCTCGACCAGATCAACACGAGCAACTTCGGCACGCTCGAGGTCGCCTGGCGCTTCAAGACCGACAACCTGGGGCCGCGTCCCGAGTACAAGCTCGAGGGAACGCCGGTCGTGGTCAACGGCGTCCTGTACACGACCGGAGGCACGCGCCGGTCCGTGGTGGCGCTCGATGCAAAGACCGGCGAGCAGATCTGGCAGCACAGCATGCGCGAGGGAATGCGCGCGGGTGTGGCTCCGCGGCAGTTGTCGGGGCGCGGCGTCTCGTACTGGACCGACGGCCGCGGCGACGAGCGCATCGTGTATGTCACGACCGGTTATCGCCTGGTGGAGCTCAACGCAAAAGACGGGTCGATGATCCGCTCGTTCGGCACCAACGGCGTCGTGGATCTGAAGGTGGGCGCCGTGTTCGGCAAGAACCAGCCGATCAACCTGGAAACCGGCGAGATCGGGGTGCATTCGACACCCTTGGTGGTCAGGGACACCGTCATCATCGGTTCCTCGTTCCGCGAGGGCGCGACGGTCAGCACCCACAACAACACCAAAGGCCTCGTGCGCGCGTTCGACGCGCGCACGGGCAAGCTGCTGTGGACGTTCAACACCATTCCGCGGCCGGGAGAGTTCGGCAACGACACCTGGGAAGAAAACTCGTGGGCGTTCAACGGCAACGTCGGCGTCTGGACGCAGATGACGGTCGACGAGGAGCTGGGCCTCGTCTACCTGCCCGTGGAAACGCCGACCTCGGATTTCTACGGAGGCCATCGGCCGGGCAACAACCTGTTCGCCGAAAGCATCGTCTGCGTCGACTTGAAAACCGGACAGCGGAAATGGCATTTCCAGCTGGTGCACCACCCGCTGTGGAACTACGACATGTCGTCGGCGCCCATCCTGGCCGACATCACGGTGAATGGAAAGGCCATCAAGGCCGTCGCGGTCGGTGGCAAACAGGGAACGCTGTACGTTTTCGATCGGGTCACCGGGCAGCCGGTGTGGCCGATCGAAGAGCGTCCGGTTCCGCCGAGCGACGTGCCCGGAGAAAAGGCGAGCCCGACGCAGCCGTACCCGACCAAGCCGCCGCCGTACGCCCGCAACTACCTCAGAGCGCCGGACGACCTGATCGACTTCACGCCGGCGCTGCGGGCGCAGGCGATCAAGAATCTCGAACGATACAAGGTGGGACCCTGGATGTACAACCCCGCGGTCCTCGGCAACGTCAACGGCATCCTCGGGGCAATCAACATGGGGAATGCCGTGGGCGGGACCAACTGGCCAGGCATCGCGTACGACCCGGAGACGCACACGGTCTTCGCGCAGGCGAACAATACGGGTCTCACCGCGACGTCGGTCGTCGCGCCGCCCCAGGGCTTTTCGGATATCCGTTATGTGTCGGGGGTCGCAGGACGGCCGTTCCAGGAAGTGTTCGGGCCGGGCGACTGCTGCGCCGCGGATTCACCGCGGGCGATTGCGCAGGCCCAGGCACAAGCTGCGGCTGCGGCGGCGCCGCCGGCCGCCGCTCCGGCCGGTGGCGGAGGTGGAGGCGGCGGCGGTGGGGGTTTGGCCGTCGACGGCCTGCCGCTCCTCAAGCCGCCGTACGGCGTGCTCACGGCGGTCAATCTCGACCGGGGTGAAATCGTGTGGCAGGTGCCGCACGGCGACACGCCGGACAACGTACGCAATCACCCGGCGCTCAAGGGCCTGACGATTCCGAAGACCGGACAGGTCGCCACGGGAGGCGTGGGATCGGTGGTGACCAGGACGCTGGTCGTGATGGGCGACCCGCAAATCACGTCGCCCCCGGGCCGGCCGCGCGGCGCGATGCTCCGGGGCTACGACAAAGCGACCGGGAAAGAAGTCGGGGCCCTCTTGATGCCCGCAACACAGAGCGGATCGCCGATGACGTACATGGTCGACGGAAAACAGTACATCGTCGTGGCCGTCAGCGGCGGCAACTACTCGGGCGAGTATCTCGCTTTCAGCCTGCCGGGAAGGTAGGCGGATCGCGAAATTAAGAATTGGGAATTAAGAATTAAGAATGCTTGGACGACGAATTCTTAATTCTTAATTCTTGATTCCTAATTTCAAGGATCAGCGCATTTACCATCCGATCGCCTGCCCCTTCGTTTGCTCCTCGAGCCAGGTCTGGAGCGGCGCGAAGTAGTCGAGAATCGCCGACGCGTCCATCTCGCGTGACCCGGTGAGCGCTTCGAGCGCGTCGGGCCACGGTTTCGACAGGCCCATCGACAGCATCGCGTTCAACCGCGTCCCCGCCTCCCTGCTCTCGTAAACCGAGCAACGGTGGAGCGGCGCCGTGCAGCCCGCCGCCTTCGCCAGCGCGCGGTGGAACTGGAACTGCAGGATGTCGGCGAGGAAGTAGCGCGTGTACGGCGTGTTGTCCGGGACGTGATACTTCGCGCCAGGATCGAACGACTCGTCGCCGCGCGCCGACGGCGGCGCCACGCCTTGATATTTCAGCCGCAGGGCCCACCAGCCCTTGTTGTAGTCGCCCGGCGCGATGGCGCCCGAGAAGACCTGCCAGCGCCATTGGTCGATGAGCAGCCCGAAGGGCAGAAACGCCACCTTCTCGAGCGCGCGTGACATGAGCAGGCCGATATCGCGCGAGGCGTCTGGCGCCTTGTCGAGCAGGCCGATCTTGACGAGGTATTCGGGCGTGACCGACAGCGCAATCGTGTCGCCGATGGCTTCGTGGAAGCCGTCGTTCGCGCTGTCCCTGAAGATCATCGGCAGATCCTTGTACGCGCGCTGGTAGAAATTGTGTCCCAGCTCGTGATGGATCGTCGTGAAGTCCTCCGCCGTCTGGTCGATGCACATCTTGATGCGGACGTCGGTGAGGTTGTCGATGTCCCACGCGCTCGCGTGGCACACGACCTCGCGATCGCGGGGCCGTACGAAGAGCGAGCGCTCCCAGAAGGTCTTCGGGAGCGGCTCGAAGCCGACCGAGGTGTAGAAGCGCTCGCCGGTGCGCACCATATCGAGCGCGCTCATCTTCCGGCGCTTCAGGATGTCGGTCAGCGAGAACCCGGCATCGGAGCCCGCCGGGGCCACGAGGTCGTACACGTTCGACCAGTCCTGCGCCCAGATGTTGCCAAGCAGATGCGCCGGCAGCGGGCCCTTCACCGGCACGGCGTCGGCGTACTTCTGGTGCAGCTTCATGCGCACGTACGCGTGGAGCTGCAGATAGAGCGGCCGGACCTGTTCCCACAGCCGATCGAGCTCCTTCGTGAACGCATCGGGCGCCATGTCGTACTTCGCGCGCCACATCGCGCCCGTGTCGGCGAACCCCAGCTCTTTCGCGCCCTTGTTCGACAGCTCGGCGAAGCGCTGGTAGTCCTTGCGAATGGGCGGCGAGATCGTATGCCATCCTTCCCACGCCGCGCGGACGTCTTTCTCGGTGCGGGAGCTCGCCAGCACTTTGGTGATGTCGTCGATGTTCAGACACTGGTCGGGCTTCGCGGGGTCGGCGCACCACTTACCCTTGCCGTACACGCCCCGCATCGACGACACGAGTGTCGTCAGCTCTTCCGCCTCCCTTGGATCCGAAGGCGTCGCGAGCACGAGCGACACTTTGAGCAGGTTCAGTTGGCGTCGCTCGCCGGCGGGCACATCGACGGTGTCGAACCTGACGGCTTCTTTGGCAAAGCGCGATGCCGCATCGGCGATGGCCTGCGTCATGCGCGCGTCGAGCGCTTCGGTGTCTTCGGTGATGAAGTTCTGCCCGACCCACCCCGCGCGGTTGGCATCGAGGCTGAGCCTCGTGAACGTCGCGTCGACGGTGTCGAGAAACGCTCTCGCATCGGCGGGCGTCGGGGCCGACGTGGATGTCGGCGTACCGCACCCGGCAACCGCGACCAGCGAGCAAACGATGACGATGCCGAGCGGTCTTGGGCTCACGATGTGACCTCCGTGCGACCGGTCAGGTAGGTCGGATAGGTCTACCAGCTCTACCAGGCCTACCAGGCCTACCGGCGCACGACGATCATGATACTGCGATCATTTTGCGGGCGTCGTGCGGGCTTTCGAGTCGATGAGATCGAGCACTTCGCGACAGAGGTCGAACCGCGCAGACCATCGCGCTCCCACCGCGCCATGTCGGGCGGCGGCGATGAGAGGCGTGACGCCACCCGGGCCGACTTCGTCTACGCCACGGCCGGCGCTCAGGAGTCGGCGGACCTCGGCGGCGTTATCGGCCGCGGCAGCCACGCCCATCGGCGAATCAGGGGGATCGGCGCGTCCGGCGGCAATCTGCGCCAGCGCCATTCCGAGAGCCATCATCACGCGGGGCATCACGGCACCTCCAATCGGAAGTCGACAGTTCACAGTCACAGTTGACAGGGATCGTTGACGACGGCCCCTCGCACTCGTTGCCGTTCCCAACAGCGAGTGACTGTCGAACTGTGAACCGTCGCTCGCGAACTGTCGACTGTGAAACTGTCGACTGTGAGCTGTCGACTGTTAACTGTCGACTGTTAACTTTATATTACAAAGCTCCTGTGGTTTGCATCATAAAGCCCCCTGCCGTACCATGCTCCTCTGCCGTGCCGACACCCGACGACCAGCCGCCCGCGGCCCTGCAAGCCCACGCCGCCGAGAGCCTGCGGTACATCCGCGCCACGATGGAGCGGGCGGCCGGCTTCAGCGCCGTCCCCGGCTGGGGCGGCATGCTGATGGGCGCCACGGCCATTGGCGCCGCGGCCCTCGCCCATCCCCGGCGCCTCACCGAACAGTGGCTCGCCATCTGGCTCGCCGAAGCGGCGCTCGCCGCCTCCATCGGCCTGTTCGCCATCGTGCGGAAGGCGCGGCGATCGGGCATGCCGCTCACGGGGCCGGCCGGCCGTACGTTCGCCCTGGCATTCGTCCCGGCGCTGGCGGCCGGCGCGGTGCTCACACGGGTCCTGTATCGCAACGGGTCGGTCACCGATCTGCCCGGCAGCTGGCTGTTGCTCTATGGCGCGGCGGTCACGAGCGGCGGCGCGCTGTCGGTGAGCGTCGTGCCCGTGCTCGGCGTGTGTCTGATGGCCCTGGGTGCGGCGGCGCTGGCCGCACCCGCATCCTGGGGCGACGCGTTCATGGCCGGCGGCTTCGGCGTCCTTCACATGGCATTCGGGTTCGTCATCGCAAGGAGGCATGGTGGGTAGGCGGTCTCAGAGCGGCACCAGGGTCGCATCGGAGTCTCCGCAGAGGCGGGCGCCCTCGCCCGTCAAGCCGGTGGCCCATACCCCTCTCCGCCTCGATCGACTCATTCACGAGCGGCTCCGCCTGGGCATCGTGAGCGCGCTGGCGGTCAACGAGCGCCTGACCTTCTACGAGCTGAAGAAGCTGCTGCAGACGACCGACGGGAACCTCAGCGTGCACGCGCGTAAGCTCCAGGAGGCCGAGTACATCACGTGCCACAAGTCGGTAGACGAAGGCGTCTCGAGGACCGAGTTCAGGATTACTGTCGCCGGGCGTCGAGCGCTCGACAAGTACGTGGCGCACATGGAAGCGATCATCGGCGCGGTAAAATTCTAGGGGCCTGCGATAGAACAACGTCTTTCGCTGGCCCTAAGGAGACACGATGCCGGAAACCGGTCGCGCGCCCACCTCCGACCGCATCAGGTCCGTCCTCGCCTGGGGCGGGCTCGTCGTACTCCTCTATCTTGTCTACCTCGTGATCCAGCCGTTCCTCATGCCGCTCGCCTGGGCCGGCGTCCTGGCCATCGTGTTTCATCCGATGCACGCGCGGCTGGCGCGCCGGTGGTCGGCCGGGCCCGCGGCTGCCGCCAGTACGCTGGTCATCACGCTGCTGCTCATCGTGCCGATGGTGCTCGTGACGACGGCGTTCGTGCGCGAGGCGATCGACGCCACCGACAACGTCCAGCGCGCGTTTGCCGAGGGCCGCCTGGGCTGGGTGCAGCGTGCCTGGCAGACGCTCCAGCAGCGCCTGCCGGAATCATTCAGGATCGACCTGGCGTCGTTGACGACGGATGCGGCGAAACAGGGCGCCGCGTTCGCGGTCGCGCAGTCCGGGTTCCTCGTACGCAACGTCCTCGTGTTCGCGCTGGACCTCGCGCTGGCGCTCTTCGCGACGTTCTTTCTGTTACGCGATTCGACCGCGGTCATGCGGGTCATCCGCGGCCTCATCCCGATGGAGGAAGGCGCGCGTGAGGCCACGCTGGCCCGCACGCGCGAGCTCATCTCGGTCGGCGTCGTCTCCGCTGGCGTGGTGGCGGCGGTGCAGGGCGTGCTCGGCGGCCTCGTCTTCGCGGTCCTCGGCATCGACGCCGCGCTGTTCTGGGGCGTCGTGATGGCCATTTGCTGTCTGCTGCCGTTCGGCGCCTGGGTCGTCTGGCTGCCGGCAGCGATCGTGCTCGCTGCCGACGGCGCGATCATCCGCCCGATCGTGCTGGTCGCGCTGGGTTTTGGAATTGTGAGCGGCGCCGACAACGTGCTTCGGCCCATCCTGCTCAGCGGCAAAGCGCAGATGAACGGTCTCGTGATTCTCTTGAGCCTGCTCGGCGGGATTGGCGTCTTCGGCATGCTCGGCGTCGTCCTCGGACCTGTGCTGGTCGTCACGGCGATCGGTCTGCTGAGCGGGTACGTCGACTCGAGGAGCGCTACAGAAAAGTTAGAAGTCAGAAGTTAGAAGTTAGAAGTTAAGATCGGAGCCTGTGGGCAGTCTGACGTGCTCGACAACAGAGGCGGTGCAGGCAGCGATTGCCGCCGACGGATACGCCTTCGTGCAGGGCTATTCCATGCGCGAGCTGCTCCTGCCCTTCGGCTCGCTCGCCGACTGGCAGACGTTCGCCGATAGCTGGAACAGGCTCGAGCTCGACACCTACATGGCCGATGGCGGCCGCTATCGGCGGCGGCGCTACGGAGCCTGGGCCGCGGCCAAGAGCGGTGCGATGGCGAGAAAGCCGCACCAGCCGCACTTTCAGGCCATCGATTACAACCCGCTGAACGGCGGGATCGCGCGCTGGTTCGAACCGATCGCGCCCGAGATTGGCGGCGGGCCGAGCATGCAGGCCATCCTCGGCTTCTGCCATTCCCTGTTCGAACACCTCGCGCCGGCGACGCCCGCGTGGCGGATCGAGGTGCATCAATTCCGCATTGAAGCCCGGAGGGGTGAAGCCGGGCGCCCGACGCCTGAAGGCCTGCACCGCGACGGCGTGGACTACGTGCTGGTGCTGCTCGTCGATCGGCGGAACATCGCGAGCGGCATGACCACGATTCACGCGCTCGACGGCCGCGCCCTGGGCCATTTCACGCTCACCGACCCATTCGATGCGGCGCTCGTCGACGACACGCGAGTCGCGCACGGCGTCACGCCGGTCGAGCCTCTCGATCCGTCGCAGCCCGCCTACCGAGATGTTCTGGTAGTTACCTTTCGGAAAGAAGTCAAAAGTTAAAAGTCGAAAGTTGAAAGGACCGCGACACTGATTGCAGTCCTTCTGACTTCTGACTTTTAACTTTTCACTTTCTCTACGTTCCCAATCTGAGCGTGAGGAATTCCGCGCTGTAGCCCGGCCCGCTGATCGGCACCGTGAGGTACTGGCGTCCGTTCAGCGAGTAGGTCATGGGCGAGCCCGTCTGCGGCGCCGGCATGTAGACCGCGCCCACTTCCTTGCCGGTGGCCTTGTCGTACGCGCGCAGGTACGCGCCGCGTCCCTGTGGCGTCGTGATGAACCCGCCTTCGCCGGCGACCACCAGCGTCTTGGTCACGAGCACGCCGATTCGGCCCTGACGTCCCGTGCGCGGGATGTTCAGGCCCTTGAGCGCCGGATGGTTCTTGATGTTATCCGGCGTCTCGCCGTGCGCGATCTGCCATACCATCTCGCCCTTTTGGAGATCGAGCGCCGTGATGCGGCCGTACGGCGGCTTGATGAGCGGCAGACCCTGCACGTTCACGCCACCGCCGCCCCCTTCGCCGCCTCCACCGCCGCCGCGTCCCGCTGCCGGAGCTTGTGGTGAGCCAGCAGCGCTCAGGGCCCCGCCGCCCGGCGCGGCGGGCGCGCCACCGCCAGGCGCCGCGCCTGGACCGCCTCGTCCACCGCCGCAGCGACCTCCCGCGGCGGGCGCCGGCGCATTCGGATCCCGCGCGGTCCCCTGCACCCACGCGAAGTCGCCGTTACGTTCCGGGGTGCCGGGCACGAGGCCGAGCGCGCTCACGTTGGTGTTCGAGAAGATGTAGAAGATCTTCGTTTCCGGATCGAACGCACCGCCCTGCCAGTTCGCGCCGCCCGTGGCGTTCGGCAGCATCAGCGTCGCCAGGGGCCCCGGCCACTGGCTGACGATCGGCGGGGTGTACAGCGGACCAATCTTGTAGCGCGACACCAGCTTCACCGCCTCGGCGCGAAGCTCCGGCGTGAAGTCGATGAGGTCGTCGATCGACACGCCCTGACGTTCGAACGGCGGCGGCTTGGTGACGAACGGTTGCGTCGGCGCGTACCATTCGCCCGGAACGGTGCCCTTCTCGACCGGACGCTCCTCGAACGGCCAGACCGGCTGCCCGGTGAGACGATCGAAGACATACACCCAGCCCTGCTTGGTCGGCTGCGCGACGGCCTTGATCACCCGCCCATTCACCGTGAGGTCGGCGATGATCGGCGCGCACGGCATGTCGAAGTCCCAGATGCCGTGATGGATGAACTGGTAGTGCCATTTCCGCTGCCCGGTCCTCAGATCGACGGCGACCAGGCTCTCTCCGTACAGCGCATTGCCGGGGTGATGCCCACCGTAATAGTCGCCGGTCGGCAGCTCCACGGGCAGAAAGACGAGGCCGTTTTCTTCGTCGACGCTCATCTGGGCCCACACACCCGTGTTGCCGGTGTACGACCAGGAATCATTCAGCCACGTGTCGTTGCCGAATTCGCCGGGGCGCGGGATCGTGTGGAAGATCCACAACCGCTTGCCCGTGCGCACGTCGAAGCCTCGCACGTAACCCTTCTCGTTGGTCTTGGACTTCGGGCCTCCGCCGGGCAGATGCGCCGCGCCGACGATGATCGTGTTGCCGGCGACGACGGGCGCCGCGTGCAGCCCGATTTCACCCTTGACCGGGTCCATGACCTGGTCGTCGTCCAGCTTCAGATCGACAATGCCATCCTTGCCGAAGCCGGCGATGCGCGCCCCGGTCTTGGCGTTGAGGGCAATCAGCTGATAGCCGGGCGTCACGTACAGGATGCGTTCTTCCCTGCCGTCGGACCAATAGGCGAGCCCGCGTCCCGAGAGCTGTCGCGGCGCGGATTCGCCGCGGGGACCTTCATTGAGGCTGTGCATCCACAGCATCTCGCCCGTCGCAGCGTCGAGCGCGACCGCCGCCCGCCGCGTGCCGGCGGCGGCGTACATCACGCCGTTCACCATCAACGGCGTGGACTGCAGGTTGAACTCCTGCCGCGGCCCGAGCCCATCGGTCTTGAATCGCCACGCCACTTCCAGCTTGTTGAAGTTCTCGGCGTTGATCTGGTCGAGCGGCGAGTACCGGGTGCTCGACAGATCGGCGCCGTAGGTGCGCCACTCCCCTATCTTGGGTGTCGATTGTCCCGTTGCGGGAATCGTCATCCACAGCAGCAGCGCGAGTGGGCCGGCAGCGGCTGCCCATCGCCATGATCGTCGATTCATGAGAGCTCCTTCGTTCTGTCCCTGTTGACTTCCAACGTCTGACTTCCTTCTGATTGTTTCGGACTTCTAACTTCTAACTTCTTCACTTCAATTAGCTGCCCTGGCCGAGTCGCGGCACATTGTATATGAGGTAAGTCGGGCGGGTCAGGTGGGCCGGGTAGGACAGGTAGGGGCCTTCCCGCCCCTCTGATGACCTGGATACAAATGACAACAGCCTTGAATAGCTATATGAATAAGTTTATTCTAGATTTAATGAAAAAGGCCAGCATTACCGAGGCCAAGAACAATCTCAGCTCTCTGATCGACGGCCTGAAAGGTGGATCACCTGTGCTGATCGTCGACCGGGGGCGTCCCGTTGCTCGCCTCGAACCCGTGACGAGCGGTGTCGAGAGAGAGGATGATTCCCGATTGGCGCGGCTTGTCCGCGACGGCGTTGTTCGGCCCTCGCGCACAGGTGCGCCGAAAGCCCTGCTTGCGACGAAGCCGCCCCGTCCCAAGAAGGGCGCGTCCGGTGTACGGGTGCTGCTCGAAGATCGGCGAACCGGGCGATGAGATTCTGGGACGCCTCGGCGATCGTGCCGTTGTTGATGAGCGAAGCCTCAACACAGCGCCTCCAGGCCCTTGCCGCCGACGATCCGGCCATGCTCGTGTGGTGGGGAACAGAGGTGGAGTGCGCGTCCGCCATCGCCCGCCTCGAACGCGAAGACCTGCTCGACGAGACCGCGGCCACGCAGGCATTCCAACGCCTGAAGCAGCTCGCTGCCGGCTGGCATGAAGTCGATCCGAGCGACACCGTTCGCGAGGCAGCGGTGCGTTTTCTACGCGTACATCCATTACGTGCCGCCGACTCGCTGCAGCTTGCGGCCGCATTCATGGCGGCCGAACGGCGGCCAGCCTCGCTGGAGGTCATCACCCTCGACGACCGCCTCGGTGCCGCCGCCCGAAAAGAAGGGTTTACGCTGATAGATGTCGCGT
Organism: Acidobacteria bacterium RIFCSPLOWO2_02_FULL_65_29; assembly: GCA_001767435.1. Taxonomy (GTDB): domain Bacteria; phylum Acidobacteriota; class Vicinamibacteria; order Vicinamibacterales; family CAVVIG01; genus 2-02-FULL-65-29. The sequence continues at coordinate 21,104 of MEKT01000107.1, forward strand.
CCGCGGAACAGCGTGAGCACTGACGGCCACCTTCCGCCGGAATCTCAGCGCTGGTGACCGAGCAGCGACACGCCGGTCAAGCCCAGATGGCGGTCTGTCGTCCTGGGCCAGGAACTCGGGTAGACCATTCGTGCCGCAGCGGGGTCACTGGGTGAAGCCACGGGAGTGAGCATCGGCGGTCGCGTAGAATAGCCGGGTGGAGACTTTGGACCGCGCGGTCCACTCGGCCCTGGCTGCGGCTCTCGGCGGTGGGCCTCGCGGCCTGATCTCGGCCTATGTGTTCGGCAGTGTCGCGGACGGTCGTGCGCACCGCGAGAGCGATGTCGATGTCGGGATCCTTCTCGATCGTCGGATCTATCCACTCACGGTGGACCGCTTCGAGGAGAAGCTGCGGCTCATCGGCCGGCTGCGCCCGGCCTTGCGCCGAGACGTGGACGTCGTGATCCTGAACGACGCACCCCCGCAACTGGCGCGCCGCATCATGACGGCCGACCACCGGGTGTTCGCGACTGACGTCGAAACGGACCACGCGTTTCTGCGCACGGTCCTCTCGCGGGCAGCGGATCTCGAGCCGTTTCTGCGACGCACGCGCCGGGTCAAGCTTCAAGCACTGGTCCGATGACGTATCTCGTCGAGCGGTTGGCCGAGTTGCGGCGACACCTCGATCACCTCCGCGGACTTCGTTCGCGGGTGCCTGACCGCCATGCGCTCGAGCGCGATCTCTCGCTGCACAACGATGTGCTCTTTTCGCTCCTGATGGTCGCCCAACTCGTCATCGACCTGGCCGGCGAGTTGTCGGCGCGCCGAGGCGATCGATTCGAGGATTACACGGAGGCCATCCGGAATCTCGGACGCGATCCGTCCTTTCCGGTCGATCTGGTCGCCGAGCTGGAACGGGTTCCCGGATTCCGAAACGTGGTGATCCACGAGTACGTGGCGTTGGACCTCGACCGTGTCGTGGACGCGCTCGATCGCCTCGAACCGATTGAACGCTTCATGGAGATCGTGCGTCGGGCCGAGTCCCAGGAATAAGTCTTGTGCCCGCCTCGGCGGTGGGCCTCAGCGTGCGGACACACTCACCGGCACATCCACAGCGAACACAATACGCTGACCGTCGCGGCTGACGTTGTTCATGCTCGTGATCCCGCAGTTGCGGTTCCAATCTCCGAACAACGGGCCCGTAACTTGAAAAGAGCCTCGGCGTCCCGGTCTGAAACGTGGGAGTCGTGGTCACCTCCACGGCCATCACCTCGGAATCTGGTGTCAGAGTTTAGTTACGCCCGACAAACATTCAGTCATATCTTAGATTTATCGTGTCATACTCTGGTCATGTTCGCTCGATGGTATGAATCGGCGTTGCGGTCCAAGCTGGCCAAGCCCTACGTGCACCTGATGTTCGGCGCGCGGCAGACCGGCAAGTCCACGCTCATCCGCAAGCTTCTGCCGGCGGGCACGTTGGAGATTGACCTGGCCGATCCGTCGGTGCGTTCGCGGTATCTCACGGAACCGGAGCGCCTCATCGCCGAATGTCGAAGGTTGCCCAGGCGGCGGGGGGGCGCGTATGTGTTCGTGGACGAGGCGCAGTCGGTTCCCGCGATGTTCGACGCGGTGCAAAGCCTCTACGACCGCGACAAGCGGCGCTGGCGGTTTGTGCTCTGCGGCAGCTCCGCGCGGAAGCTGCGCAAGACCGGCGCGAACCTCCTTCCAGGCCGGAGCTTCCTGCATCACCTGTTTCCCCTCACGCTGACCGAACGCCCGCCGATACCGAGCGGGGTGAGCCACGCCGGCTCGCCGCTCGAGTTTCCATGGCGGGAGAAGAAACCGCCCACCAGGCGTTTCCCTGCCGCCGATCTCGAAACGCGCCTCGCGTTCGGCGAGCTGCCTGGCATCGCCGCAGCGCCGGAACAGGACCGCCACGAGCTGCTCCGGGCGTACGCCATCGTGCACTTGGAGGAGGAAATCCGCCGGGAAGCCATGGTGAAGGACTGGGCGGCCTTCCTGCGCTTTCTCCGGCTTGCCGCCACCGAGTCCGGACAGACGCTCAACTACGCCGCCATCTCGCACGAAACGGGACTCTCGCAGCCGACGGTCAAGTCGCACTACCAATTGCTCGAAGACATGTTCATCGGCTTTCCAATCGCGGCGTGGTCCGGCAGCCCGCGTAAACATCTCCTGTCCACGCCGCGGTTCCTCCTCTTCGACCTCGGGCTGCGTCACGCCGCCGCCGACCTGACGCCTTCTCGCGACGTGGTGCGCGCGAACCCCGGTCCGCTGTTTGAGCAATGGGTGGGCATCGAACTGTGGAAACGCCTTCAGTATCTCCGCACCGGTACGCTTCACTACCTGCGCACCAAGGACGGCGCGGAAGTGGACTTCATCATCGCCCGCGAAGGCGCACTGACGCCGATCGAAGTGAAATGGACGGAGCGGCCGACGCCTTCCGACGCCCGCCACCTGCTGACCTTTCTGCGGGAGCATCCCAAGACCGCGAGACACGCCTATCTCATCTGTCGCTGCCGGCTGCCGATGCGATTGCACGACAACGTGACCGCGCTGCCGTGGTTCTGTTTGTGACTCGATCGGTCGTGGATGAACAGGTTGGCTGCTCGGCCTCATTCTTTTGGAGCACGCCGACCTTCGCCCGTCATGGCGAGCCTTCACGCACTCGACCGGTCAGCGATCGCAAGAAGACGATCAGCACCTGCTTCTCCTCGGCGCTCAGACGAAGCGGGCGAAGTTCTGGATCGACGTGTGGATTCCTGCGTCCGCCGCCGTCGTAGAACTCGACGACAGCTTCGAGGGTCGCCACGCTGCCGTCGTGCATGTACGGCGCGGTGCGCGCGATCTCGCGCAGCGTGTGGGCCTTGAAGGCCCGCGGTCGGCGTCCTTGCCCGCCACAGCTCGACCCCTCCGGGTTCGGCGTAACGTCTGATGAAGAGAATGAATCGGTCGTCAGACGTCCACTCGATCCCGAAGACGCCTTCCCCACTGCCGCCGCCCGGCAGGTCGCATTGTTTGCTGCCGGTCTGGATTCATGCTCTAGGGCTACTGGTCAGGGACTTTCCGTCCGGAAAAGAGATTTTCAGCAGGGACCCGAACAGCGTCCCGTCCCTGGCGCGATGAACTTCCACCGTAACGGTTTGGCCGATGGCCTTTTCGAAATCGCTCTTGCTAACGTTGCGGTTCCGGAAGAAGACCGGAGGCCCTCCCTCGATCACCCAGGCCTCCACTTGGCCGCGATCGCTCTTCGCATCGAGCGAAAGCTCAATGTGGGGATTTCTCCAGTCGACTTTTGTGAGCGTACCGGTGAGAGCGAATGTCTTTGAGTCGTCGACTACGACCGCATAGTAATGGTGCGCCCACGCCGATCCCGCCGTGAGGAAAACTGTCAGGACGACAATAGCGCTTCCGATTCTAGTGTCTCGGACTCGGCGAACAGGGGAAGCTTCTCCCCTGCCCCTGGCGGTTTGAGCATGAGTTGATTGCCTTCCAGGGATACGAGCCCCTCGTCTCCCCCCGGGTTCACGTACGTGCCCGTGTATTGCGCCAGAATCTCGGGCGCGACCGTGACCAGTTTGCGCTCTGGCAGCGTCAGCACTTGGAAGGCGACGCGCTGGCCATCACGGCTGATGCGTCCGAACTGGTCATCGTTGGGGTTGCCCTCACGGGGGATCGTGATCGGCGCCCGAAACAGGAGCCTCGGCGGCCCGACAGTGAACGTCGGAGTGGTGGTGACGTCCACCGCCATCACTCCTCCGTCCGGTGCCAGGTAGTACAGTTCTCTACCATCCTGTCGCCAATGGACTGATCAACGACAATTAAATTTGCCGGCAAAAGTAGTTGACGTCGATCAATCCGCGCCTGGCGCCCCTGGAACGGCCTTGACCACCGCCATCCGTGTCCCGTCTGGCGAGAACGCCGGCGGGAAATTATCATGAGCAAGCTGCCCCACCGTTCGTACGATCTTTCCCTGGCGGTCATACACCGTGAGTTGCCAGGGGAAAGCGCCGCCCTTGACCGCAGGGGTCACCTTCGCCGTGTTGTCCGCCGGAACCTGACCATCGGCAGTTACCGGGGTCAGTGACAAGACGGCCAGCAACGTGGCCGCCGTAGTGGCGATCGAAACGATGTCTGGATTTCTCACAGCAGGAACTCCTGAGAAAGCGCTGGCGAATTCGCGCACCACGCGCTCGTAGACCGTAAGCGCATCTGGCGGCCCAACTTCTCGTAGCACTGCCCCATCTGCACCTGCGTCCTGGCTCTGGACCGCCAGGGTTCACCGCACGGCGGGGGCGTTGGGCAGGAAGTTTTCCAGGGCCCAGAGCTCGTGGGCGCCATCTTCGACCGAACCGAATGTCAATCGGCGACCGTCGGGATGCATTCCGAGAGACCTGAAGAAGCCGTTCACCGAAACGCCCGTGCGCCCGGGCTCGCCGCCGGTGACCGGGACCCGCCAGAGGTCTTCCAGCTTATTGCCTTCCGTGACGAACAGCAGGTAGCGTTGATCCGGGGTCCACGCCAGTTGGGAGCGCCCGAAGCCATCCCAGTTGGTGGGGAGGCGCAACACTTTGCGCGGCTCGCCGCCGCCCGCTGGCATCACTTCCAACCACCCTGAGAGGAAGTAGGCCAGCTGCGCGCCATCGGGCGATAACCTGAATGTGCGTAAGTCGCCGGAAGACGCCCGTTTCAATTCTGTTTCGCGGCGGCTGTCCATATCGAATCGCATCAGTCGGCTCGTCGCTAACGCTGATGCATCGCCCCTATCGATGTAGAAGATGGATTTTCCGTCGGGGGACAGATCATGGGTTCCGGCAGGCTTCACGCCCAGAGGCTCAGCGCTGCCGCTTACTATGTCCACCCGGTAGTACCCCAACCGGTTCCGCTGCAGGTCGCGCGCGACCATCAGCACCGAACGGCCATCGGGGAACCACCTCACCGGCGAGGGCAAAGGGAGGCCAGGAAACTCGGTCCCCGCGGCAAGCAGCAGTCCAGAGCGATTTTCGCGTTCTTCGCCGGTCCCGAGCGATCGAATTACGAGAATGGCCCAACCTGGGCTGTCGGGGAATGGCGCGCGGACCGAATAGTAGGCCAGATACTGGCCGTCGGGCGACCAGGCCGGGCTGGTGTTCGAGTTGATGAACCGGTCGGTGGCCATCGTCGGCACCGTCTTCGCCTTCACGCTCGCGTCCACATCCACGGTGTAGATGTTGCCGGTCGGACCTCCTGACAGGTAGTGCAGAGCGCCGCTTCGCGTCGTTCCGACGAGCCGACTGATATCCGGCTTGATCAGTTCCGCCGAACCTCGAGAGCTTCCCGCGTCGATGTGGACGGTCCACAGAGAATTGTTCCGGGTCCGGTTGCTCACAAAATGGATTTGCGAGCCGTCGGGCGACCACACCGGCTGATGATCGTCCGCGGGATGCTGCACCACCACGGTTTCGCGGCTGCCGTCCGCGGCGAGCAGCGGCGTGCGCACGCCCATCATCCTGCCACTCGTGCAGGTCGCGCGCGAGATCGCGCACCGCAATCTCGGCGGCGCGCTCAAGGCGTTCGCGAATCTGCTGCTGAGCGAAGCGTCGCTCCTGGAGGAGCGCGCGCACCCCGAACACCGCGAGGAGCACGCCCGGCAGCAGAATCGTCAGGTCGAACAGAGCCGGCATGTTGGATCCGGAACGCAGGCCGACAAGTGTCCGTGTCCGAGCGAACATGAAGGAAATCCAGAGCCCTTGTAGCACGGGCGGCGGGCCGGTTCGTTCAAGATTCGGTCAAGAGGGCTGGGTTGACCGCCGGGGCCGGGTCGTCCGGTACAACCTTGCGTATGTCACACACCTCATCTATGCGGGCGATAACGTGTGCTCGGCCCAGACTGACTGCTGCTTGTACTCCTACGGCCGACCCTCTCGGATCGAACCCGAAAGCGACTTCAAGAACGTGACCAGGACCTGTTTCTCCTGGGCGCTCAGACGGAGCGGGCGAATTTCTGGATCGATGTGTGGATTCTGGCGCCCGCCACCGTCGTAGTACGACCCGTCGCGCGAGAACCCGAGGGACTTCACCGAGGCGAGGTAACGTCCGTCCGGAGCGAAGCTGATCTTCTGTGGCTCGCTCCACTCGATCGACTTCACAATCCTGGCGGCGCCATCGGCGACCGAACCTTTCAGAACTGCGAAGCGGGACTAAAGTCCCGCACTACAGCAGCCGCGGTACAGTAGCCGCACACGAAACCTCGCGTGTCATCAGCCGTGGCGACGAAGGCGAAATCTTGACGAGATGTTCGTCACGGGAGAGTCAAGGTGGCCAACTTGGATTTCTTCTTCGTGTTTTCGTGCTTTCGTGGCCGCATGGGACGGCGGAAATCGTGTGCAGGCGGCGAGGCGGCCACCGCCACCTCCGCCGCTCCCGAAGCGGCGTTAAGGAGAACCGCTTGCCGCTTCGCGCACCTGTCCGGATAGCACCGCACGAGAATCCCCGCTGAGAACATAGCCGTCGGCTTAAAATAAGCCATCCTGTGGTTGAAAATCAGCCACATCACGGGTAACTATTTGGGAAGGCATGATCGCGCGCCACTTGACCGCGGTCGTCCGGCAAGCCCTGTCGGACCGGCCGGTGGTGCTCCTCCACGGGGCACGCCAGACCGGCAAGAGCACGCTCGTCCGCACGCTGGCCGACGCGGAGCGCCCGGTCCGCCGGTATCTCACGCTCGACGATGCGGGCGTGTTGGCGGCAGCCCATGCGGATCCGGCCGGATTCGTGGCCGGCCTCGACGGCCCGGTCGCACTCGACGAGGTGCAAACGGCTCGCCAAGGCACCCAAGATCGTGATGGCCGACACGGGGCTCGCGGCGCACTTGCAGGGGGTCGACGCGTCCAGATTCCGCGACGATCGAACCCAACTCGGGCCCCTGCTCGAAAACTTCGCGGTGATGGAGCTCAAAAAACAGGTCGCGTGGAGCCGCAGGGTGCCCCAGCTTTTTCACTTCCGCACGTCCGAAGGGCGCGAAGTGGATCTGGTCCTGGAGGATGCGTCAGGACGTCTGGTTGGCATTGAAATCAAGGCGGCCTCGTCGGTCGGCCCCGATGATGCGAAGGGCCTGCGGTTCCTCGCCGACTTGGCGCCGCGCCGCCTCCATCGCGGCGTGGTCCTATACGCCGACGACGAGATTGTCCCCTTCGGCGCGAAGCTCCACGCGGTCCCGATGCGCGCGCTGTGGGAATGGAAGGCGGTTCACCCTCACGGATGACTCCGGTTCTCGACGGTCAACTGGTCGAGCGTCACTGGGGAGGGCTTGTTCAAGATGGCGCCAAGAGGGGAGGAAGCAGGACCGCGATCGTCAGGCCCACGGTCTACGCCGCCGGTTTCCGCTTCAGCGTGAACGTGACCCGATAGCCGGCCAGTTCCGCGAGCTTGAGAAGTTGAAGGAGCTGTTTGGATCCGCGGTTCTCCTCCAGCAGACGAACGACCTGCGAAGGAGAGGTTCTCAGCGCGTCCGCCACCACACGGACGGATAGTTTCGACGCGTCGAGTTTGTCTCGGAGCACGCGTTTGAGCTGGTTGATTGGCGACCAGTCGTACGTCGGATCGCAGTAGTACAGGACGAAGTCTGCCGGCAGATTCCCATGCGTGCCATCGGCCATCACGAACGTGGCCCCCTGGCGCCCCAATTCCTCATCGATGCCGATCGATACCAAGCGGTTCTTGGCGCTGATTTTTGTCCCTTTGAAGACCGCAAAGGGGAGGTTGTAACGGGTCGGCTTCCTTCCCTCTTGCAGGGTGATTTCGAGCACGCCCTTCCGGTAGTTTGGCTTAATCGCCTTGAACTTTGGATTTCTCATCGAAAACGCCTTCCTGACGGAGACCGTCCAGAGCTTTTCGAGCTTTCGACGTCAGCTTCCCTTCCATGACCGTCCAAGATTCAAGATCGAACTTCAGGAGCCGCTTGCCGTCCTCGAACACATGGACGTGCCGCGGGTCGTGATCCGTCGAGTACAAGACGACGATCACACCGGCCCGTTTCCAGCGGCTCACAGATATGTGTATCCTAAATTGATTACATGTGTCAACGGCCCGTCGCTTTGCCCTGAGCTTCTCCATTCGCAACGCGATCTTCGCGAAGTGGCTCGGACGTTGACCGCTCGGGCCCGATCGCGTCAAGCGCGGCCGGGATCGGTTTTCGCATCATCGCGCGCCTTCGCGCACCCGTCCGGTCCGCGATCGCAAGAATGCGACCAGCACCTGTTTTTCCTCGGCGCTACGGCTGCTAGACCCGTTACGGCTGACCCACAAGGCGAGTGCTGTCTACTGCAAGTATGAAAAGAACACATCCTCTGGGTCGTACTTTCGCTTGAGCTGGATCAGCTTCTCCCAGGCCGCAGGCGAGAAGCATTGCTTCGCGCGTTCCGGTGCGATTGACAGGTTGGCTTCGCCGACGTAGTAACCTTTCTTGAGCGGCTCCAGGGACGCGATTGTGCTGCGGACCCACGCGTGGTTCACGGCATCCAGAGAGCGATCATTCCAAATCCCGTGGGCATGGACGTAGGTCGATGCGGACATCGAGAACGCCATGTCCGGTTGGCGCGGTTCGGCTGGGCGTAGAAGCGATATGAAGCTGATCGCAGATCCCGGAGGTGCCGTGAGAGTCGCATCGCGCACCGCCGCCACCAGATCGCGCGGCGACGCGTCAGACCACATGGTGTCCCCGATGTAGCGCGGTCCTTCTTCAAACGGATCGTTCGGGGACCCGATTAGCGCTTCGACCGAAACCTCTTGGTACAAGTTCTTCGTGAGCGCCGTGAGACTGGCCGGTTGGGTCTCCAACGGCTGCAGTGCGTCGCGGCCATCCGAGACGGTGTCGGTGAAGGCGACTGCCACGATCCGCCAGGCGCCATTGGCCAACGAGCAGTTC
>MEKT01000108.1:0-158 GCA_001767435.1 Acidobacteria bacterium RIFCSPLOWO2_02_FULL_65_29
CCGCCTGCGGCGCCGGCCTCTCGCTGGGGGCTTGCGCGGCGGCCATGCCAGGCGTCGCCACAAAGACGACGACGATCACCGCAGCAGACCAAACAAATTTGAAACGCATAAGCAATCTCTCGGCGGGACTAAAGTCCCGCACTACAACTAAAGTCCCG
>MEKT01000108.1:170-670 GCA_001767435.1 Acidobacteria bacterium RIFCSPLOWO2_02_FULL_65_29
CGGCTCTCAGCGGGACTAAAGTCCCGCACTACAACTCTAGAAGAATGAGAATCGTTTCTTCTTGGTGAACGCTCCAAACATGGCCTCTTCGTTCTGGCGCGGCTTCCGGCCGGGGGCCTCGACGGCGGGCGGCGTCACCCTTCCGGAGCCATTGCGGCCGTTGCCATTGTTGTTGCTGCCGCCAACGACGTTGTTCCCGCCAGCGACGTTGCCTCCAGGGCTGCCAGGGCTTCCAGGGCCGCCGGGGCTGCGAGGGCGGACGGCCGCCGCGGCCTCGGCCGACGCCGCCAGGTCGAAATCGTGGGACACCTCGTCGATGATCGCCCGGCGGATCGGCTTGACCTGGGCCGCAAACCCCGCCACGAGCGCGTTGTCGCAGACGACGTTGATAGTCCGCGGTATGCCGGCCGCGGCATCGTGAATTCTCAGAATCGCCTCGCGGGTGAAGATGGCCACCGGCTCGGCGCCCGCGATGCGCAGCCGGCCCGCGATGTACGACG
>MEKT01000108.1:679-5095 GCA_001767435.1 Acidobacteria bacterium RIFCSPLOWO2_02_FULL_65_29
CGAAATCAAACGGCGCGAGCTCGCATCGGAGCGCGATCCGCTGCTTGAGCTGTCTGAGCCCCGGCTCGTTCAAGCGCCCCGCCAACTCGGGCTGGCCGGCCAGCACGACGTTCAGAAGCTTGGAAGTCGACGTCTCGATGTTGCTCAACAGCCGCACCTCTTCGAGCAGCTCGTAGGGCAGACTCTGCGCCTCGTCCAGCACCAACGCGCTCAATTGCCCGGCGCCATGCCGGCTCTCGAGGTGCTGCCGGAACTCGAACAGGAACCGGGCCTTCGAGACGCCGGCCTCGGGGCTCAAATTGAACCCCCGCGCCAGATACTCGTAGAACTCGGTCCGCGTCAGCGTCGGGTTGCTGAGCAGCACGCACTCGACCGCCTGATCCCGGTTCGGCAGCGCCGCGTGGAGAAGCGTCGTCTTCCCCGTCCCGGCCTCGCCGAGGAGGAGCGTCAGCCCCTTCGCCGTGCCCATCCCGTAGCGCAGGTTGCTCAGCGCTTCGCGCTGTCGCGCGGTGAGGAACAGGAACCGCGTGTCCGGCACCAGGTCGAAGGGCCGCTCACGAAGCCCGAAGTAGTGCTCGTACATGAGCTACTGCCGGTACTCTTTGAACGGAAGCTGGCAGTCGTGCTTGCGCAGAAAATTCAGGAACCGCTTGTAGTCGCGCGAATCCATGTTGAACAGCTTCAGCACGATCTTGTAGTTGCCGCGCGCCTCCTCGAGGCCCTTGTGCACGAGGTCGCGAACGTTGCCCCGCGTGATCTCCCTGTTCATGTAGAGCGGATACACGGTCGCCCAGAAACACTGGCGCTCGTCCAATAATTTCTTGTACAGCTCGTCGGCGATGGTCTTGCGACGCTCCTTGCGGGGTCGGAGGCTCGCGCCGGGCGCTCGAAGCTCCGGCCCGAGGTCGCCAACCTCAATGACTTCGCGCCGTCCGGTGACGATGAGCCGCTCGATGACGTTTTCGAGCTCGCGCACGTTGCCGGGCCAGCCGTAGGCGGTGAGCGCCATCACGGCCTCGGGCGCTAACTGGCGTGCGATATAGCGTGAGGGGTTGTTCCCAGGGTTGCCCGGGCCGCCGTTGCCGCCATTGCCGTTGCCGTTGCCATTGCCGTCCTGTCCGGACGTGTAGCGGCGCACGAAGTGCTCGATGAGCGGCGGAATATCCTCGCGGCGCTCGCGCAGCGGAGGGACGATGAGATGAATGACGTTGAGGCGGTAGAAGAGATCCTCGCGGAACTGACCGAGGACGATGAGGTCGCGCAGGTTCTTGTTGGTCGCCGCGATGACCCGCACGTTGGTGGCCCGGCCCATACGCTCGGCGCCGACCTTCTGAATTTCTCCGGTCTCGAGGAACCGCAGGAGCAGGCCCTGCATCCTCATCGTCATCTCGCCGATTTCGTCGAGAAAGATCGTGCCGTTGTCGGCCATTTCGAGCTTTCCCGGCTTGTCGCGATACGCGCCCGTGAAGCTGCCCTTCACGTGGCCGAAGAGCTCGGACTCGAGCAGGGTCTCGGGAATGCCGGCGCAGTTGACGGGCACAAACGCCGCCTGCGCGCGCGTGCTGGCGTCGTTGATGGCCCGCGCCACCACTTCTTTTCCGACGCCGCTCTCGCCCGTGATCAAGACCTTGGCGTCGGAACGGGCGACGCGCTGGATCTCGGCCTTCATCTCGACCATCAGGCCGCTTGTGCCGATCAGTTGGATGGGGTTTGTGTCTCTCATAAAACAAAACCTAAACTGGGGGCTAGAGGCTAGGGGCTAGAGGCTAGGGACGAAGAACCCCGAGTCGCAAGTCTCATCACGTCGGTACATGGTCCTGGGCGATCAGCTCGGCAATTGCAAGTACGCCACCAAGGTCCGCGCTGGGCGCGACAAGCGGCTATCCGGTGCGGAGACAATAGGTACAAGGGGAGCAGGCTAGAAAAGCGCTGGCTCCCACGACGATAGGAAAAGACAGGCTGGTCGTGATTTCGATGAACAAAGTCACCCCGTTTGAGGACTATTGGTCAACCCAGCAGGAGCCGAAAGGCAGCTACACGGTTGTCATTTGCCGCAACGGATTTGCACAGGGATGCACATGGGGGATTAGACCTAGGAGCGAAGGGCAAAGGGCGGAGGGCAGAGGGCAAAGGGGAGAGGGATTCGGGGCTGGAAAAGATCTCGCTTTAGCGGATATCTGGCGGCCGGGCGAAATTTGTACGTTGATTTGTCGCTTTGAGTCCTACTATGATCGTTTCCTTGCCATTTAAGGTCTGCAATAATTCAACGTCCCTCAACCGATCATGAATTCGCCTCGCCCTCGACTGTTTTCGTCGTCGCCGGAAGTACGGCTCGTGGGTCTGAGCGGCGCGATGCGCCTTGTCGAAGAAGACATCGCGTCGGCGGCGCGCTCCGACGCGAAGGTGCTCCTCACGGGCGAGACCGGCGTCGGCAAAGAGCTCGTCGCGCACGCCATCCATCAGCGCAGCATCCGTGCGAACGGGCCGATGATCACGGTCAACTGCGCGGGTCTTCCAGACTCGCTCCTCGAATCGGAGCTGTTCGGCCATGCGCGAGGCAGCTTCACGGGCGCGTATCGCGACAAGCCCGGGCTGCTGGAGATGGCGCCGAAAGGCACGGTGTTTCTCGACGAAGTGGGCGAGATGAGCATCAGGATGCAGGTCGTCTTGCTGCGATTTCTCGAGACGGGCGAGATTCAGCGCGTCGGCGCCGACAGGTCGCACACCCGGGTGGACGTGCGCCTGATTACGGCGACGAACCGCGATCTTCAGGTGCAGATTGCGGCCGGCGCCTTTCGCGAGGACCTCTATTTCCGGCTGAACGTCATCCGGCTGCAAATTCCGCCGCTGAGAGAACGGGCGGAAGACATCCCGCTCATCGCCGAGCACTACCTGGATAGCTTCAGCGCCAGACACCGCGTCGCCAGGTCCCCGTTCTCGCCCGCCGCGATGGAGGCGCTGGTGTCGTATCGCTGGCCCGGGAACGTCCGCGAGCTGAAGAATGTGCTCGAGCGCGTGGTGCTCAAGTCGAACGGCCAGCCGATACAGCCGTCGGATCTTCCCTCGGAAGTCTTTCGTTCGCTGGCCCAGTCGGCGCGGGGCGCCGAACCGGCCGCGAGCGCGTCCCACGAGCCGTCGACCGCCGAAGTCCTTGCCGCGAAGATGATGCAAGGGGGCGAGTCGTTCTGGTCGGCCGTGTACCCGCTGTTCATGGCGAGAGACATCACGCGCGCGGACCTGCGCGGAGTGATCCTGATCGGGCTGCGGCACACGAACGGGAACTACCGGCTGCTGACGCAGGTGTTCAACATGCCGGAGACGAACTACAAACGCTTCCTCAGTTTTCTACGAAAGCACGAGTGCCACTTGCCGTTTCAGCGGTTCCGCGTGGCGCCGGCGCAGATGCCGGCGACGCCGCCGGTCAAGGCGGCGGTCGGCCACTGAGGCCACGAAGGCACGAAGACACGAAAGAAGACCGCGCCACAAGAACTCGCCACGAAGACGACGATCAACGCGGACCGCGCAGAGCCCGCAGAGAAGAGAAGGTCTTTCTGCGATCTCCACGGTCTCTGCATCTAACGTCGTGACAAGGGCTCAACTGACGAGCGAAAAGCCCTCTTGCTCGAAATGTGGATCAACAGCGAAGGCCTCGGCCACGCCTCTCTGTCGCATCGTGACGAAAGACACGGCGTCGACGAGACTCAGCCGCCGCTGACGCCGCTCGAGCAACAGGTCAAGGCCGGCCTCATGGAGCGTCTCGTCGACCCAGACCACCTCGATCAGCGGCGCGAAGTCGGCGCGAAAACTTCGGACCGCTTCGAGACCGAGCCGCCGGCCGGCGAGCGCGTAGGTTTCGACAAGAACAAACGACGTCGTCACCAGCGAAGCCTGCCGCGCCCGGAGGGTCGCAAACGCGCGCGCCGCTTGGGCATGGTGCTCGTCCTTTGGGTTGAGCAGCGCCAGGAGGCCGGATGTGTCCGCAAAGGCGACATTCACCCGTAGGCCTCGTCGAGGTAGCGGTCGTGCTTGCCCGAGATGTCGCGTGCGCCGCGGCGGTCGGAAAAGCGACCGACGACACGCGCCGCGCGGTCATACAGCGCGCCGCGGCCGGGAGCCTCCTCCGCGAGCCCTTGTTCGACACAGCGTCGGATGATCTCGGCAAGCGACACGCCACGCTCGTGAGCCCGGGCGCGCAATCGCCGTGCCTGGTGTTCGGTGAGCTGGATCTGGGTCCTGATCATGCCGAAGTGTAAGCACAGCATGATGTCATGTCAAGGCCAGCCACGAAAACACGAAAGCACGAAGAAGATCAAGTTCTGCGCGTACGTACGATATGATGCTATGTTGCGTACGAAAGTAGAGGACACGTGCCCACATCAACCCGTCCCGGTTCGTCGTCCACTCGCCCACGGTCAC
>MEKT01000108.1:5120-11114 GCA_001767435.1 Acidobacteria bacterium RIFCSPLOWO2_02_FULL_65_29
TTTGGCTCGATCCGCGGCTCCTCGACGAAGCGAGAGCGTCACTCGGCGCATCGAGCGAGCGAGAGGCGGTGGAAATGGCCCTTGATTTGGTCGGCTTCAGGAAGGCGCTTGCGCAGGGCGCGCGGGCATTGCGTGGTCTGACCCTGTCGCGCATCGACTAAGGGCCCGTCCGAGAATAACTGCGCCACTCTGGCCGCCGATGCATCCCGCCTGGCTGCGTTGCTCGTCGCTTACATACGCCCGGTATGCGCGCTCCTCGCGCCTTGCCATGCGGGCGCCTCGACGCCCAGAGATGGCGCACTTATTCTCGGACGGGCCCTAACGAATGGCGGTCGCCGGATGGCGTAAGTTCGTGCTGGACACGAACTGTTTTGTCGACGCGTCCCGCACGGATGCGGAGGCGCTCGTATTCGCAGAGTTCTGCGCCTGGGCCGCGCCGAGGCTCTATCTCAGCACGGTCGTTGCGGCCGAGCTCCGAGCCGGCGCTGGACGCGCCAAGGACCGTCGAACTCTGGAGCGACAGGTCCTATCGCCCTACGTACGTCGTGGTCGACTGGTGAATCCGTCGCCCGCCGCCTGGGAGGCGCTGGGAACGACGCTCGCCACGCTCGTTGAAGACGAGGGCCTCGTGCTTCGCGACGTCCGTCGAAGCTTCGTCTTCGACATCCTTATTGCGCGGTCTTGCCGCGAGATGGGCGCGACCCTCGTCTCTCGCAACGTCACCGACCTGTCCAGGATCGCCGAGGTCTTCGCGTTCGATTTCGTTCCGCCATACCCGTCTCAGCGCCGTGGCTGAACGTCGCCACCGCTCGTTGAGCATTGCCAGTCGATGACGGGTATATTATTAGTAGATATTTGGCTAATAGGTGAACATCATGCCGACCCCCGTCGCAACCGCATTGCCCGTGCCGCTGGCGGAGCTTCACAGTCCCGTGAGCGGACGGATCGACGCCAGCAGGGTGGCCGCCTTTCTTGCCGTCGCATTGCCACAGATCGCGGCGGCCGTGGGCGCCAGCTACGCGGCCGTGCACAAGACGCCTGACGCCGTGAGTTTGCAGAAGGGGCTGGGCCCAATCAAACGGAGTCTCGCACTGGTTTCACGAGTCACCCGCAACCGGCGCGAAGCTCGCGCCTGGTTGAACAGTCCACATCCCGATCTGGGAGAGAAGACTCCGCTCGAGGTGATGCTGAGCGGACGCGCGGATGCCGTCGTGACTTTGCTGGAGAACGCGATCGCAGGGCTTCCTTCCTGAACGAAGGCACGAAGAAGACCGGCCACGACGGCACGAAGACACGAGACGATCAGGTCACTGGCTGAGGTATAATCCGGATTGGACGGATATGTAATCCGGAACGGACGCTTGTATCATCCGATATAGACGGTCCCGACATCCGACCCGGACGACACCACGATCCGAAATGGCCGATCGAGCGCTCTTTCACAGGTTTGCCGCCGATCGGGTGACGGTCGCACTCAAGGACACGCCGGTCGTCATGCTCATCGGTCCCCGCCAAAGCGGCAAGACGACCCTGGTCCGCGATCTTGTGGCCGGCGACCGCGCCTACGTCACACTGGACGACGACACCGTACTCGAGGGTGCCCGCGAGGACCCCGCGGGATTCATGCGTGGCCTCGATCGGAGCACGATCGACGAAGTCCAGCGAGCGCCCGAGCTCCTCCGCGCCATCAAGAGATCGGTCGACCAAGACCGCCGACCCGGACGGTTCCTGCTCACGGGTTCGGCGAATGTGCTGACCCTCCCAACTGTCTCCGACAGCCTCGCCGGGCGAATGGCGATCGTCACCTTACTGCCGCTGTCACGGGCCGAGATTCGAGGCAGAAGGCCCGCGTTCCTGCAAAAGGCGTTCACCGGCGCGCTGGTCAAACCACCCGAAAAGATGATTGGTGACGAGCTCGTGCACGCCGTGCTCACGGGAGGCTACCCGGAGATGTTGCGGAGAAAGGAACCTGGGCGCCGGCAGGCCTGGGCCCGCGACTACATACGGTCCATCGTCCAGCGGGACGTGCGCGACATCGGCGACCTGGATCGGCTCGATCGGATGCCGCGGCTCCTTCAAGTCCTGGCTCATCACTCTGGCCAGTTGACGAATTTCACGCAGATTGGCGGTCAGAACGGCCTCGACGACAAGACCACCAAGAAGTACGTGACCATTCTCGAACAACTGTTTCTCGTTCGCCGCTTCGAACCTTGGTTTAGCAATCGCCTCAAGCGGCTCGTGAAGACACCCAAACTGCACTTTCTCGACTCCGGCCTCCTCGCTGCCATTTTGGGCGTCACGGCCGAGCGCATTCTCCGAGATCGTACGGTCTTTGGCCCGCTACTCGAGGCGTTCGTATTCTCTGAAGTACTGAAGCAGGGGACGTGGCTCGACGAGACATACACGCTTTCTCACTATCGGGACAAGGACCAGGACGAGGTGGACATCGTCATCGAGGACGAGGCGGCAGGGCGGGTTGGTATCGAGGTCAAGGCGGCCGCCACTGTCAACGCGAGCGACTTCAAGGGGCTGCGAAAGCTGGCGGACGCCAGCGGTGACGCTCTGAGGCTTGGCCTCGTCCTTTACGATGGGGAGCAGACGGTACCGTTTGGCGACCGCCTGTTTGCGGCACCCGTGTCCTGCGTGTGGGGCTGAATCGCTTCTAAACCACGAAGGCAGGCCACGAAAACACGAAAGCACGAAAAAGGGCCACGAAGGCAGGCCACGAAGGCACGAAGACACGAAGAAGACCAGCCACGAAAACACGAAAATACGAAAGAGATCTAGAAGGGTCCAGGAGCGAATAGGCCGAGGATCCCCCCAAATCTACTCTGCGTGCTCTGCGGGTTCTGCGGTGATCGTCGTGGCTAGTGCACCGCGAAGCCGGGCATGGCGTCGACCAGCGCGCGCCATTCGCTGGTCACTTTGCTGTCCGAGCCCGCCAGCGCCACTCCGCACGACACGCGGCTGGCGTCCTCGTCGACGGGAGACATCCAGATTCGCTGCACGCGGCACGAAAAGTCGAACTGCGGGATCCGAATGTCGAAGTACGGCGGCGGGGCGTCGCGCTCGGCCGCCTCGAACCGCATGCCGTCGTAGCTGACGTCGCGCAACTCTCCTCGCGCCTCGTTGTTGACGAACGCCTCGACCGGAGGAACCTTCTTTCGGATCGACCGCCGCGCGTGACCGGCGGTCTTGATGAGCTCGTTCGCCAGCGATGCGATCCTCCTCGGGTCGATCGGAGGCTTCACGTACGTCGCCCCCTGGCGCTCGGCTTCCGCTTCCAGAACGGGATCGGGAGTGCCGATCACGATCGCCGGCGTGTTCGCGGCGTGCGCCCGAATGGCGAGATGCAGGCCGTTGTAATTCCCGAGCTTGAGCTCGGTAATCAACAAGTCGGGATGGGAATCGAGCAGCGCCCGGGCCCTCCCAAAGTCCGCCACGACGGTCAGCTCGTAGCCAGCCGCCGTGAGAATGGGCGCAAGGGACTGCACCAGGCCAGACGGTCCAACAAGGAGAACACGGCGATGTGCTGCCATGAAGGTGCCCTGACGCACTGCAAGGTCATTGCCGCTCGGAGCCCAGCCGTTTTGGCCGTGTTTTCGAGGGTTTAGCGGCGGAGCCCTCGGCGTGGTCATTTCGAATCCGTCGCCGCAAGTGATGAATTCGTCACACCCCCGAATCTATTACGGATTTGAAAGCGGTCTTGGCCGGAAGAATCCACTTCGCCCACGGTCGAGCTGCCTCCCCAGAGGTCAAAAGTCGTCAGAAATCATCCCGCACGGCATAACGGACGCACCCACGGCCCTCGAGAAAGGGGCGACCTGTGACGACAAAAATCCTCCCTGCTGGCGACATCATCCACAGGTTCGCCTCCTAACCCTCTGAATCACTGACAATTCCCTTGGCCCCATTCTTTCAAAGCCACGAAGGCACGAAGACACGAAGAAGAGCCACGAAAGCAGGCCACGAAAACACGAAAGCACGAAAAAGACGAAGACACTAGAGACACGAAGAAGAGCCACGAGGCCACGAAGGCACGAAAGCACGAAGAAGAGACGAGGCGACGAAGACAGGCCACGAAGACACGAAGGCACGAAGAAGAGCCACGAGGCCACGAAGGCACGAAGGCACGAAGAAGAGACGGGGCGACGAAGACAGGCCACGAAGGCACGAAAGCACGAAGAAGAGACGAGGCGACGAAGACAGGCCACGAAGGCACGAAGGCACGAAAACACGAAAGAGAGTCTCGAGAAAACGATGAAATCTCAATCGACGGATTCCGCCGCCGCCCTTGCGCTCCTTGATGCCATTCACGCGCGACGGGCCCGAGCCGGTGTCATCGGCCTCGGCTACGTCGGTCTGCCGCTCGCCGTCGAATTCGCCCGTTCAGGGTTCGTCACCACGGGGATCGATCTCGACCCGGAAAAGGTCTGGGCGATCAACGCCGGCGAGTCGTACATCGACGATGTGGCGGCGCGGGATGTGGGGGAGCTGCGCGCGCGCGGCCGCCTCCGCGCGTCGACGAGCTTCGACGCGCTGGATGAGGTGGACACGGTCAACATCTGCGTGCCGACGCCCCTGCGAAAGACCAAGGATCCCGATCTGTCCTTCATCGTGGCGGCGGCCGAGTCGGTGGCGGCACACCTCCGACCGGGCATGCTGATCGTGCTCGAATCGACGACGTACCCCGGAACGACCGACGAGTTGGTGCTGCCCATCCTCGAGCGCGGCGGCCTCAGAGCCGGGACGGATTTCTTTCTCGCGTTTTCACCCGAACGGATCGATCCGGGCAACCCGAAGTTCCACACCCGCAACGTGCCGAAGGTGGTGGGCGGCCTCACGCCCTCGTGCACGATGCTCGCGGGCGCGCTGTACGAAGCGGCCATCGAGACAATCGTGCCCGTGAGCTCGCCGCGAGTCGCCGAAATGGTGAAGCTGCTCGAGAACACGTTCCGGGCGGTCAACATCGGGCTGGTGAACGAAATTGCGCTGATGTGCGATCGGCTCGGCATCGACGTGTGGGAGGTCGTGACGGCGGCGGCGACGAAACCGTTTGGCTTCATGCCGTTCTATCCGGGCCCAGGGCTCGGCGGCCATTGCATCCCCGTCGATCCGTTCTATCTGTCGTGGAAGGCGAAGCAGTCGGGCTTCGAAGCCCGGTTCATCGAGCTCGCCGGGGCCGTCAACGGCTCGATGCCACACTACGTGGTGTCGCTCGTGACCGACGCGCTGAATGGCATTCGACTGCCGCTGAACGGGTCGCGAGTGCTCGTGGCCGGCGTCACGTACAAGCGCGACGTCGACGACATCCGCGAGTCGCCCGCCCTCGACCTGCTCGCGCTTCTGCATGCGCGAGGCGCGGAGCTGGCCTATTCGGATCCGTTCGTGCCGGTCCTCTCGGGACGTCTATGGAAGGACGGCGTGGACATGGCGCACGTCGACCTCGCCGATGTCGACGCCAACGCCTACGACTGCATCGTCATTGCCACGAATCATTCGTCGTTCGACTACGACCGGCTGCAGCGCGCCGGCAAGGTGGTGGTCGACACGCGAAACGCGCTCCGAGATCCGGGCCCGCACGTCATTCGTCTGGGTGGACGGGTGCGAGCGACGGCCGAGGCCGCGGCAGTGCTCGCTGGAGGCTAGAGGCTAGGGACTGGAGGCCTCTTGCCTCCAGCCTCCACGATAGAATGCTCAGGTGCCGCTGCGCATCGCATTCGATCTCGACGGCGTCTTCGCGGACATGGAGGGCGCGCTCACTCGCGAGGCGGAAGCGGTCTTTGGTCAGTCGATGACTCGGCGGCTGATGGAGGGGGGCGGGGCTGCGGCGCCACCCAGTGGCACGTCGGTGAATGGCGAGAAAGCCGCCGCGACAGCCTCGGATGATCCCGCGCCGGCCGAGCCCGGTGAGCGTGAGATCACCTTCTCGAGGCTGCAGTTGACGAGCCGGCAGGAGCGCCGGCTCTGGACTCACGTCGGCTCACTCGACAA
>MEKT01000109.1 GCA_001767435.1 Acidobacteria bacterium RIFCSPLOWO2_02_FULL_65_29
GAGGTGCTCGCCTCGATTCCGAACGTGGGCGAGGACGCCGACTTTGCCAGAATCGACGACGACGCCAGCCCGAATGTACTTGGTTGATACGGATGTGGTCAGCGAAGTACGCAAGCGCGCCAAGGCGAACCCGGGCGTCAGGCGCTTCTTCGCAGACGCGCGAAGCAAGGGCGATGCGCTCTACCTGAGCGTCATCACCCTCGGCGAGATCCGGCGCGGAGTCGAAGCGATCCGACACCGTGGCGACACCAGGCAGGCGAAACAACTCGAGACATGGTTGACCGCGGTGCTGAAAGACTTCAGCGACAAAATTCTGGATTTCTCGCACGACGAGGCCCAGGTATGGGGCCGCTTGCGCGTTCCGCATCCGGAGAACGCGATCGACAAACAGATTGGAGCGACCGCCCTGACCCATGGCCTCGCGCTGGTCACGCGCAATACCGCGCACTTCTCCGGTCTGGGCCTGACGCTCGTCAATCCGTTCATCTAGCATGGTCGAGCCAGCGCGAGTTCATCGCCTTTGCGTCGCGCCGATGATGGATAGGCTTGAATACCTAGGATTGGCGCGGTTTTTCAGGCAGCCGTGTGCAGGATGTGTGCAGAGGGCCAAGCAAGTGCACACGGCGATCGCCCCAGTGTGCAGAATTCTTTACCCCTGTTCGGATTGATCGATGCCGTGCTATGCCGAACGGCTAGGCAACTGCGCGGGCGCGCTAACCCTAGAGCATTGGATTTCTCGATCGGTGCTGGATCTCGCCGGCACACGTCTGCGGGTCGCCGGATTGCCAGGACAGCAGCGCCACAAATCCGCCGAGATCGGCGCTGGTTCGCTCGCGTCGCGAATTCTATGCAAGAAGCACAACGAAGAGCTTTCTCCGATCGACGCTGCAGGGACGACGTTTCTTTCTGGACTGCATGCCAGCTTCAAGGATCTCAACAAGTCGCAGTTCTTGGAGAAAGCGGTCGAAATCCCGGGGAGGCTGCTCGAGCTTTGGCTGCTTAAGGTTTACTGCGGCCTCCTAACCGTCCACCGCATTGCCGCCATTCCGCCCGTGCTCGTTGAGATTCTCTTCGGGCAACAGGCATGGCCGGAATGTGAAGGACTCTATGTGCTGACGCCTGAGGATGGTAACGCTGCGTGGCGTTTTCAACTCGTGCGGGTCGAGCTCGTGTTCAACGAGAGCCGCACGAGAATTGTGGGAGCGAAGTTCGGCCTCGGAGGGTTTGCCCTCCTGCTTGCTTTTGGGAAGCCAAGGAAGCAAGGACCAGGCGGCGTTGAGGCCCAGCATCGCCCCGGTGCAATCGTGCTCGAGCGCGAAGGTAGAGCCCACCGCTATGCGTTCTCTTGGGATGACAACGGCAAGCACGGCACAATGCACTGTACGCTGCTCAGCAAGGTTCACCATCCGGACCGCTCGACGCGGTTCCTCGTTTGAGGGTCGCTGGGTCCTTTCCGGGGCAGTTCCGGATCCGGGGGCTGTTCGACCGGCGCAATTCGACACTTTTCGCGCTCCCCGAGGGCTTTAGTTTCGTAGCTGCGTTTTGAGCGCCCTGCTCCGGACCGCGTAGGGGAAGGTGGTCCCGCGCCGTGGAACGCCGTGGGCGCGATTGTGGCGCTGGGGTCGACGGCAATTTGCCCCTCAGGACCTGCGGGCGTAGATTCCCGCCGAGCACAAAACGGGGCCAACAATGGGGCGCATGGTCGGGTGTCGTCCGCAGGCAGTCTCCGAGCTGATCAGCAAGTGCCTCCGCACCATACCGCCGCCCGTCGACTGGAGGGAGATCCTGCTCGAACTGGTCCGCGCTGGCTGGCGCTTGCGATTGGTCGCGGACGCCATCAACGCGCCCCCGAGCACCGCGCAGGACTGGTTCAACGATGGCGCACAGCCAGATTTTGAATACACTCGCTCGCTGCTCAAGCTGCACGCACCCGTCATCACCAGTAATCGCCTGACCGCGTGATCGAGATCCTCTTCGTTGGATTGACGCTGCTCTATCTATGGTTTGGGTCGAAGGTCGACCAATGGGAAACGATAGGCGCACTGGGTTTCAAACTAGAAGCCCCTCAAGGTTTTCTTGCGCACGCTCGCGTTTATCACCTTATCCGCATCGCGGTCCTCCTCGGTGCCGCGGCATGCTTGCTCGGCATGCAAGCGGTACCGTGGTACATCGGCGCCGCTGCGTTGTGCGTAGCGTGGTTCGCGACAACGTGGATTGGCCAGTGGATGGCCTTCGCCACTTATCGCAGGATATGGCTGGAAGCTGCGGCCGATCCTGAATCAACACCGCAGCGCAAGAGCTTCGCGGAATCGGAAGCAAATAGATCGTACGCTGAACTGGTTGAGCGGGTCATGCAGGCGCATCAACGAGTTGCCCGGTAAGACCGTCGCATGTTGCTCAGGAAGGAAGTCTGGTGAAGAGAAGGCCGGGTTCGGGATCTGGCGGCGGCTGGATCGCCTTCCAGAACTTGTGACCAAGCGCATGCCTCGAGACAAATGCTAGCCAATACAGCGGTTGCCCTTCATCCCCGGACACGAGTTGCATAGCTTCGGCTACCAGCATTCCCTTCAGCGTCTTAATCAACGACGTCCAGTACCGAAAGATCGCGGTCCGGACGGCAGGATCCGCCAACGAAGTGTCAACCTTTCCGCGCCAGCCGGGTGCAAATCGATCCAGCGACGAGCCCTCCTTTTCGATATACCGACGCAGATTGCGATTCAGATCTTGGGCACTGACATGCACAAGAATATCGATACTGCGTAACCGAGCTAGTTTCCGTATTACGTCGAAAGACAAACTACCCAAGTTGAAGGGGTCCAGAAACGCGAAGTGGAACGATTTTTCATCGATCCGAGCAATGACCTCGTCGACCGTCGTGTCAGCCTCGCCCTCAATGCGATCAACCGGGGCGCCCGCCTCCTGAAGCCGCGCATGGCAGTCAAGTACTAGATCAGGGTGCAAGTCAGCGACGTAAACCTGAGTGAACGGCCCAAAGCCGCGGTTGTTCCACACGACCAACGGACTTCCAGGAAGCACTTCCTTCGTGTTCTCAATTCGAACCTCTCCCGGTCCCGAGAACAAATCAATGTATGTGGCGCCTGCTGGACCTTTGCTGATCCAATTCTTTCGGATACCGCGCGTACGGCCAACGTATTCAAATAGCACGCGATGCTTTATCGTCGACCACGAGCCAACGATCTCTCGAAGGCGGCCGTCTTCAGCGCGCTCGTATTGGTCGAGATCTAGACCTTTGGGGATCCCAAGCTTCTTGCGGTTGCGTCGCGGCGCACTCGTAGGCGCAGTGAGCTCTGGAAAGAGCGGCGTATCGAGGATTTTCTTTCTCACACGCTTGGCACTTGGTCCCAGGTACGGCCGTCGAGCACGCGGCCAGAAGCCTTCTTGCCGAGCCGAGCGAGGATCACCGGACGTCCGTCGCGATCGAGGACCTCGATGCGGCGGTACTCGCGATCTACGCCAAGCTGCTCGGGGCTCCAGTGGCCCCACTGCTTGAAGTGAAACCTCGCACCGGCTGCCGTGCATTGGTCTCTCAGGTCACGCGCCCATTCCGGATTCATCGGTCGCGCGCGGCCGCCGCTCTCGCCGCCGGCGATCACCCAGTCGATGCCGCGCCGACCTGGTGCAGGTAGATAGGAGCGCATGTCGAGGAACCCCAGCAGCGGTTCCGACGAGACAAACAGCACGGCCGCTTGCGCATGTCGGAGGAGCTGAGGGATGCGCTTATCGGCCCAACGCTGATTTTCCGCAGTGGTGCCGAGCCACACGTTGTGCGGCCACGAGTCGTGCCATGGAACGCTCCGAGCGATCCGCTCCGGTCGCTTCGTGAGCAGCAGCCAATTCAACATCGGGGTTTGCGGGATCAGCTGCCATAGCCGCCCGCGCCACTCGTCGAGCTCCGCCCGGGCTTCGAACACGTCTGCCATCGACGCGCAGAACACGCGACGCGGCTTGCCATCGCGTTCAGCCTCACGGTTCCACTTGAGCGGCTCGCGCCAATGTGCGTCACTGAAGAAACGGCGTGCCGATCGCGGACCCCATACGTCAAGACCGACGCGCTTCGCCCACGCTTCGGCGTAGCAGTTCTTGCACGCCGGCGACACCTTCGTGCAACCCCACCACGGGTTGAACGTGTGATGGGTCCACTCGATTTTCGAGTCCTTCGCCATACACGGCTCCCGCCCGCCTCCTCGTAGTCCGCGAGGAATTGTACCTGCGGTAGTAAAAGGTGCAGCTTCCGATCAGCAGGCCGCAGTGATGTAGGGGAGCAGGCCTACCATCCAATCGCCGAAGCCTTGGACCAGCGTGCCCAGGCACACGACAACGATCGCGGATCGAGTGGCGTCGTGTCCTTCTTGAGATCGCCAAAACGAAAGGTCGTCGGCCTTGCTTGTCGTCAGCACAGGCCAATAGTCCACCGCGACGCCGGCGATCACGATTAGCGTACCGTAGCGGTTCACGACAGCCAGGTCGCAACGCAACACGCCGTGCACGATCGCCGCGACGAGCACAACGCATGCGCTAACGATTGCCAGAAGCGGCCGACCACGGAACATGGCGAGCGATTCTACGGTTGATACGGTATCACCACATGAGCCCAGCTCGGGGCTACCATCGGCGCCGTGAGCACAAATGCCTGAGCCGAGCAGCCGACGCTTATTCCTGAGCGAGGGGGCGAGCAAGTTCCAGGTTCTGTCCATCGAGCAAAGGCGCGATGCTAGCTTCTATATAAGCTGCCCGAACTTCGCGCGATCCCGATGGATTGAGATCGTCGGCGACGAGAATGCAAAGTCTGTGAACGTTGCCACGGCACCAGGTGAAGGAAAATTAAGCGTGCACGGAAGCGGGTTCTCCGGCATACGGGCTCACGAAAGCGAGGGGCATCATGTAATCGTCAGAGGGAATCGTCTGATCGATCGCGATCGAACAGAATTGCGACCGCGGCATCTTGTGACCGTTTTGCCAGAAGCCCCGCATCACGTGCCAACCGGAACTCGCCGCAGCGACTATGTGCTCGAGGCAAAGCAGATCAAACCGACCGCGTTCATCCTGTTCGCGATACCAGCCGTCAGCGGCTTACGTATCAAAGGCAACATTGGTTTTCATGTTGACGATATCGGCGTCCCGCCCGATGTCAGCTTCGGGTTGATGACCTTTCCGTTGCACGGGGTCTTGTGGCTCGCCTACAGTACGAAAACAATGCTGCAATGGCCACCGAGCACGCATTTCTCTCACTACGACGGCTATACGGTGCCAATATTCATGGGCGGGGGTCCGAAAGAATGGCGCTTTGCGGCGGCAGATCCAACGTATCGGCTGGAGAATAACGAACTCATCATTGATTTGAATTTCGCTCCTCCAGAATCTCAACAGTGATTAGCCTCGGCATTCGCGCAAATCGGACTGTAAACCAGTGACTTACACGCACAGACTTTGCGTGGCCCCGATGATGGACTGGACCGACCGGCATTGCCGGTATTTCCTGCGCCAGGTCTCCTCCCGCCCGTTCCTGTACACCGAGATGATCACGACCGGCGCCCTGCTGCACGGTGACCCGGAGCGGCATCTGGCGTTCGATCCCGCCGAGCATCCGCTCGCCGTGCAGCTCGGCGGCAGCGAACCGGCAGACCTTGCGGCCTGCGCGCGCCTCGCCGAGCGGCGCGGCTACGACGAAGTCAATTTGAACATCGGCTGCCCGAGCGAGCGCGTGCAGCACGGCGCGTTC
>MEKT01000110.1 GCA_001767435.1 Acidobacteria bacterium RIFCSPLOWO2_02_FULL_65_29
GTTCAACAGCTGCTCACGCTCCGGACTCTCATCTGTGGCCGTGGATACCAGCGAGGCCGGCACGTATCCTCGTGCTCGCCGGTCAACGACGTCGACGAGGCGCGGTGTTTGCCATGCTATTATCCGGCGCTTTGTTGCACATGGCGGCGATCGAGCCGTAAGCTCCGACGGCGTTTTAGGCAGCAAGCGATCCGTTCCGGTCTGGTCCATAAAGGATTAGCCAGACAAGAGTGGATCGGAGCGACGCGATGACCGACATGACATGGAAACGAAATGCGGCGAAGGCGTGCGTCTATTCTGCGATCTTTCCGCTCTCGACGTAGCCCAACGAAAGCGACGGGTTTTGCTCGACCAGCTGCTGCAGGTCGGCACGGTTGACATCGTCGAGTTGCCCGACGGCTATGCGTTTCACGTCGACCCGGTTTCGATCATCGCGCAACACTTGGAGGAATTCGCGGCCTTTGAACGGCTCTGTTGTCCGTTCATGACCATCGCCGTTCGAGCTGGGGGGGTAGGCGCGCAGCCGGTGTTGGAACTGGGCGGTGGTGATGCCGTCAAGGAATTCATCGCTGCCCAGTTCGGCATCAGAAAATGGCCGTGAACGCCGGCGGCCAATCTGGCCGTAGGTAAGAGTACACGGTCGCGAGCCGGACGCGCACCGACACGGGGAAGATTAGCCAGTTCATCGACCGTCGCGGGAAGCACAAAGCGATACACTGATCTTGTGCCAACGATCTATCGGGAGGGCCCGTACCGACTTTTCTTCTACTCGGCAGATCGCAACGAGCCACCGCACATCCACGTCGAGCGGGACATTCAGCGGGCGAAGTTCTGGCTCGACCCGGTACGCCTGGCTCGTAGCGGCAGGTTTGGTGCTGCGGAGCTCCAGCATCTTGAACGGCTCGTCATCGCTCACGAGCAGCTATTTCTGAGGGTATGGAATGAGTACTTCACCATCACCGATTGACGTTAGCGAGGCACGGGCGCAGAACGTGTCATTGACAGAAGCCGCGCTCGTGGTGGAGCTGATCGATGGTCGTACGATCACGGTTCCTCTGATCTGGTACCCACGGCTCGCGCACGGTACCCTTGACGAACGAGCAAACTGGCGGCTTATCGGGGAGGGCGAGGGCCTGCACTGGCCCGACCTGGACGAAGACATCAGTGTCGAAGGTCTCCTTGCAGGGCGACGTTCGGGTGAGACCCAGGCATCCTTGCGCCGCTGGTTTGAAAGCCGAAAGGCTGGCTAACACAGCACGCCGAGGCCGGTTTGCCGCCGACACCGTACAGCTGGCTCACGCTCGAACGGAGACCCGCGTCGTGTTTACGCACGATGTCGATTTTCTCCGGCCCCAGCGGCTGGCGTCGAGCACACGGGTATTTTCATGGCGCGCAGGAGCTGTCCATCGGTGACGTCATTCGCGGGCTGACGCTTATCGTGCAGGTGCTGGACGCGGACGAGATGATCAATCACGTCGAATTCCTGTAGAGGCCGGTTCGGCCATCCGCAGCAGGTTGGCGCGCAGCCTCTTGTAGCCCTGATCGACGGCCCACAGATCGAGCGACACGCTCGCGATGTCGTCGACCAGCGGCACGGCGAGCCCGTTTCTGGTCAAGTCGATGGTCTTGAGATACGCCTTGCAGGTGTCGCACGCTTCGATGCGCACGTGCGGGAACGCGTCGGCGGTGTAAACGGGCAGCGCGTCGAAGCGATCCTCGCCGCAGCTCGCGCACACCACGCGCAAGTACGCCCAGTCGGTGAGGCAACGCCCACACACCAGCGTCCGCCGGGCCCCCTGCCCTTCCTCGCGCAGGGTTCCGACGGCCGGCAGATCCGAGCAAATCGGGCAGCGCGATGTCAGAACACCGGGCGCCTGCGGACGCAGCTCGCCCTCCCCTCGCCGATCGATGGCAGCGGCCTCGGCGAAGGGTTGCAGCACGGCCTCGGCCACGAAGGCGCGTGCCTCGCCGCCGGCGGTCTCCTCGAGCGAAAGGATGTGCTGCAGGAGCGAGCGCCACTCCGAACCGTCCATGCGCATCGTGGCTGCCGACTCGGCGAGCGCCGCCGGTGCCGTGCGCTTCAACCAGCCGAGAAATCCAGGGACGGCAGCGACGGCGCCATCGACGTCAACTGCGTCGGCGAAGCTCTCGGCATGACGCGTACCGCCAGCGGTGAGAAACAGCGACCGTTGAAACTCCGCGAGCGCCGCATAAAACGTGAGCGCCTCGCAGGCGGAAGGGGCGGCACGCGCCAGCTCACGGGCGCGGGCGATTCGCTCATCCCAGTGCGTCGTGCTACGGGCCAGGGTCGCCACGTCTATTATTTTCCCCTGGGGCCCCACCCACACTCGCTGTTGCCTTGCCCGAGAAGGCTCGCTGCTCGGCCAGCCAGAGAGGATGATGATGGCGCGCCCACTGCTCGCTCACCTCGCCGTGAATCACGGCATGCAGGCCGCCAGGCACGACCGCCACTCCCATGTAGACGTGAACGATGAAGCCGCCGATCGTCGCCAGCGCCGCGACCGCGTGCACGAGCGTCGCTCCGTACCGCAGGATCCGCAGTTCCCACGGCACCGACGCGACGAACCACATCACCAGACCCGACACGAGCAGAGCGACGCCGCCCCACGCCATCAGCCAGAACAGCATCTTCTGCCCGTAGTTGAACCGGCCGGCGGGGGGCACGCCGGCAGCATTTCTGATGTAGCGGCCGATCGCCTTGCGCCACGCCCGATCCTCGGGGGTGATGCGCATGTCCCGGCGCCAGACTCCGTACATCCACACGACCGCGCCGGTGAACACGAGTCCAGCCCACGGGTGAAGGACGCGCGACAGATACCCGCCACCGAGCACGACCGCCATCCAGTAGAGCGCGGGCGTCCAGAATGCGAGGCCGGTCAGCAGCAGATAGACGTACGACAGACCCGCCACCGCGTGCACGAGCCGCTCGGCGAAGCCGTACCTCTGGATATTATTCACGTGCGTTCGTTCCCGCGGCGAAGCGAATGGGCCGGGCCGATCTGCCGATTCATGAATAAATCCGCGCGCTATTCCTTGTCAGCGTCGTCGCGTTTCCGGCCGAACCGAACGAAGTGCACCGCCGCCGCCACGAACCCGCCCAGGATCGCGAGGTTGCCAATCGCCTTGATCGGACCCTTCCACAGGCGCACCGCCAGCGGGATCGTGGGATTGCGGGGCAACCCGTACAGCTCGGGCCGATCGCCGAACGCAAGGACGGTGACGACGTTGGTCCCTCCCACGCCGGGCGGATCGTAGACCGCCGCCTGCGCGAAGCCGTTCTCCTTCAACTGATCGACCCGCTTGTGCGCCACCTCGAGCATCGCCTCTTTGGTGCCGAACTGCAGACAACTCGTCGGACAGGCCTTCACACACGCCGGCTGAAGACCAACCGACACGCGATCGACGCACATCGTGCACTTGTACACGCGCCGCGTCTTCTGGCTGAACTTCGGCACATTGAACGGGCAGCCGGTCATGCAGTAGCCGCATCCGATGCACTGGTCCTGCTGGAAGTCGACGATGCCGTTCGTGTACTGGACGATGGCGCCGGGAGCCGGGCAGGCGATGAGGCAGCCGGGCTCGGTGCAGTGCATGCACTGGTCCTTGCGCATCAACCAGTGAAGCCTGTCTCCCTCGTCGTGTTCGCGGAACTTGATCAGGTTCCAGAAGTTCTCGGTGAGGTCCGGCAGCGTCTGATACGTCCCCATCTGCACCGTGGTCTCGGGCGGCAGATCGTTCCACTCCTGGCACGCCACCTCGCACGCCTTGCAGCCGATGCAGGTGGACGTGTCCACGAGCTTCGTCACCGTCGGCATCAAGCGGATGCCGGGCGCGGGTGACGAAGACGCCGAAACGCGGAGCAGGGCGAGGGTTTCCAAATCCTCAGATCCTCAAATTCTCAAATCCTCAAATCCTCAAATCCTCAAATCCTCAAATCCTCAAATCCTCAAATCTTGTCCAGCTTCACCAGAAACCCTTTGTACTCGGGCGCGAACGAATTCGGATCGACCACGGTCGGCGTCACGAGATTGGCGAGCGACCCTTTCTGCTGGCCGCGTCCGAGGAAGCCCCAGTGAATGGGAAATCCAATTTGGTACACCGTCTTGCCGCCGACCTGCATCGGCTTGATCCGGCGCGTCACCATCGCTTTCCCTTCGATCGATCCGCGGGCCGACGTCACACGCACCTGATCGCCGTTGGCAATCCCCTTCTCGCTCGCCAGCTCCAGTGGCATCTCCACGAAGAACTCCGGCTGCAGCTGCACCGAGTACGGATTGTTCTTCGTCCAGTAGTGAAAGTGCTCCGTCAACCGGTACGTGGTGCAGACAATCGGATACTCACCGGAATCGCCCAGGACGTCGAACTCGGTGCCAAAGTGCTGTAGCGCCGGATTCGAGCTTTGTGACGGATGCAGCTCATTGGGCACCGGCGCCTCGGCGGGCTCGTAGTGCTCGGGCCACGGGCCCTCGACGAACTGACCCGGCACGAACAGCCGTGCGACGCCCTCGGGCAGCATGATGAACGCGCCCAGACCGGCGTCCGGCGGGCTGTCGGCGGTGTAGTCCGCGTTGTCGCCGACCCACCGCTGACCGTTCCACGCGATCCCGACGCGCGTGGGATCCCACGGCCGCCCCTGTCCATCGGCTGAACAACGGTTATAGAGGATGCGCCGGTTGGCGGGCCAGCTCACCGTCCACTCCGGATAGCGGCCGAGCCCGCTCGGATCGGCGTACGACCGGCGCTGCGTGAGGTTCCCGGCGTCGGTGTACATGCCGATGTAGAGCCAGTTGCCCGAGAGCGTCGTCCCATCGGCCCGCGTATCGAGGAATCTGGAGAGCTGGCCGCCTGCACGCACCACGACATTTCCGGCCGCGTCGCGAACGTCCCGCACGGCCCACCCGTTCAGCTCCTTGCAGACTTCGTCCAGCGACGGGCTCCACGGGTTCGTGTACCACCAGTTCAACTTCAGGACCGGGTCCGCGAACCGGCCGCCCTCCTTGGCATAGAGCTCGCGGACCTTGAGAAAAATCCGCGCGATGATCTCCTGATCCGGCTTCGCATCGCCGGGCGGGTCCACCGCTTTCCACTTCCATTGGATCCAGCGCGCCGAGTTGACGAACGTGCCGTCTTTCTCGGCGAAGTTGGCGGCCGGCAGCAGAAAGACTTCGGTGTCGACCTCCTCCGGCTTCCGATCGACGAGCGCGAGGATGTCGGACCTCCAGAACGTCGCGGTCTCCTGCTCGAAGTTCTCGGCGACCACCAGCCATTTCAACTTCGCGAGTGCGGCAATTGCCTTGCGCGAGTGCGGCCCGTTGCTGACCGGGTTCATCCCGAAGCTGAAGAATCCTTCCAGGTCCCCTCGGTACATCCGGTCGAAGATGTACGCCCAGCTCCAGTTCTCGTACGCGCCCGCCGGCGACAGCGGCAGCTTCGGGTGAAAGTCGTAGGCGAAGCCGTTCTCACGCGTCGCGGCATCGCCGTAGTACGCCTTCAACTGGCTGACCACGAAGCGATCCATATTCGACAAGAAATTCGTAGCCTCTGGGCGCAGGGCCGCGGGCGTCGCGGCTTTCAGGAAGACCCCGAGCGACGGGTGATCGGCCTTCGGGATTGGGATGTACCCCGGCAGGTTGTGATAGGCCATGCCGCAGTCGGTCCCGCCCTGGATATTGGCGTGCCCGCGCAGCGCGTTGAGGCCGCCGCCCGGCCGGCCGATGTTCCCGAGCAGCAGT
>MEKT01000111.1 GCA_001767435.1 Acidobacteria bacterium RIFCSPLOWO2_02_FULL_65_29
GGAACGTTGCGGCACCGGTGACGAAGAATTACCTGGTCGTTTACAATTTCATCCTCGCGCCGTACAAGAATCCCGCCAACGGCGGAACGTTGCGGCACCGGTGACGAAGAATTACCTGGTCGTTTACAATTTCATCCTCGCGCCGTACAAGAATCCCGCCAACGGCGGGAGTGCGGTGCCGTTGACCTGGCAGCTCAAGGACGCGAACGGCGGTCTCATTGTCGACATGAGCTCGCTGATTAGGTTGAAGAGCTATTACAGGCCGACAAACGGAGCATGCACGACCGACACGACGGGCCTGGAGGGGGTACCGCTCTACAGCCCGGCGACCGGGGCAACCGGTGGCAGCGACTTCCGCATCATCCAGTCGAGCTCGTCCTACAGGTTCAACTGGGCGTCGCCAAGCGTGGCGGGTTGCTACACGATCGAGTGGCAGCTCAAGGACAATTCGGGCTCCGGCCCGGAGCACGTCGTGTTGAACCAGAACTTGTTGAAGAGAGCGAGCGTCGAGCTGAAGTAGGTCTGGACCGAAGGGGCGCACCGTGCATCCCCATGCGGGGTGCGCCTCACCGAGAGTAGAACAGCCAGGATAGAGGCGATTGCGCCGGGGCTATCGGCGCTTCCGAAGACGCTTCGCGCCAGTCCGACGGCGAGATCCGTTTCGGAGTAGCTCATCCAGCAGCTCCTGCGAGCGAAGGCGCACGAATTCCCGCAGAGCGCGGCGAAATGTCTCGTCCGCGAGCGCCTCACGCGCGATCTCCTCCGCGAGCTTATCGACGGCCACGTTCACAGTCCCGACGAGCGTCTGACCGACACGCTCTTTGACGATCTTCTCGAGTAACGTGTGCCCCACGAAAATAACCTTACCACATCCGCTGTTCCACTTATGAGCCGGCGCGCTTGCGGACATCGGGCAGGAGTGGATCCTCGGTTGATTTGCCGCGGATATTGAGATACTCGCGGTACGACTCGGCGAACCTCTCGCTCTTCAGGCCTTCCCTGACTCGACCCTGATAGTAGTACGCGGTGGGGAAGTAGCCGTACGTCGGCTCCTCGTCCACGAGCAATGACAACGCCTCGCCCCGGCGCCCGATGCAGCGATCGAACTCGGAGTCGGCCTGCGCAAACCCGCCGGCCTCCAGATACGCGCGCCCGAGATCGAAATGACCGAACCAGGTATCGAGAATACCGTTGGCGTCGGACAAGATCTTGATCGCCTGGCGCGCGTCGCCGTCTTTCAAAGCGATCTCGCCTTCGATGATCTTTCCGTAGGCTTGGGGTTCGGCCGGGAGCTCGGCGGCGAGCCCCTCCGCCATCGTTCGGGCTTTGGCCAGTTCGCCGGCTTCGACAAAGATTCTGGCGGCCAGGAATTGGACCGCAATGTTCTTGCTCGTCAGCAGGGCCTTTTCAGCGGCCGCGACAGCAGGGCCCGTACGACCCATGAGGAGGTGTGTGTAAGCCAGCGAGGTCAGCTTTCTGGCTGCTCGATCGGAGCTCTTGGACGCCAGATCCGCGGCCGCACCTTGCTCGAACAGTCGAGCCGCATCCGAAAACCGGCCTTCGTACAGCGCCAGGTCGCCGAGGCCGGAGGCCGACCACGATGTGCCGCGAGCATTGATCGTCGCGAGCTGCTTGTACGTGTCCGCCGCCTCCGGCAGCAGCCCTTGTCCCAATTGGGCGAAGGCAATGGCGAGCGTGGCCAGATCGTACGGCTCCTCGATGGCTCGAGCCTCTCGATCCGCGGTCTGGAAATCGCCGGCGTACGCCGCATAAATCGCCAGATTTCCACGAATTGTCGCGCGTTTCGGCAGGATCT
Source organism: Acidobacteria bacterium RIFCSPLOWO2_02_FULL_65_29 (assembly GCA_001767435.1). Lineage (GTDB taxonomy): Bacteria > Acidobacteriota > Vicinamibacteria > Vicinamibacterales > CAVVIG01 > 2-02-FULL-65-29. The sequence continues at coordinate 1,817 of MEKT01000111.1, forward strand.
GTACCGCCTGGCGCATCGCCTCGACGGCTTCGCGCATGTTTCGCAACTTCGACAGACACAGGGCGCGCTGGTTGTGCGCGATGGCGTCGCCCGCGAACCGGGCGGTCATCTCGCCGTACTCTTTCATGCACTGCTGATAGTCACCCGTCACCCTGTAGAACAGCCCGCGCGTGGCGTAGCGCTCGCGCTCCGTCATGCCGTCGAGATACGTGAGGGCCTGCTTGCTGTACTTGTCGGCCTCATCCAGGTTGCCGAGGTTGCGCGACGCCACCGCCAGCAGCTGGTACCCGATACCGAACTTCGGATCCAGCTCGACGGCCTTCAACGCGCTTTGTCGCGTCTCTTCGTATCTGCCGTTGGACTGGGCCTCCACCGCCGCCGCATAGTGTTGAACGACGCCCAGCGACGTGGCCGAAACACTCCGCATGGCGAAGAGCTGATCCGAGTCCGACGTCTCGTCGCCGAGCGCCGTGCGAACGGTGGTCACCAGCCTGGTCACGACATCGGGGACCTGCTCCTTGCTTGACGCCCGACGTGTGGCGCTCGTGATTTCGTTGCCGGTCACCGTCTGAATCGCCTTGACCGAAATCTCGTAGCCGTTTCCGCGAGTGTCAATCGAACCGGAGACCACGACGCCCAGGCCCTGCTTGACGGCAAGCTCACGCGCGGCCACTTCGTCGAGCTTGTCGGGAGGCTGGATACCGAAGGTGGATCGGATTCTGCCGCGGTCGTACGCGCTGACGAACGTGGCGTCCTCGATCCCGCGCCGAAGCGTCGGCTCGATCGTACGGTCGAACGTTGGATCGCTTGTGTTGTTTTGAAAGTCCGCAATGATCACCGAAACGGGCTCGTGCTGCGCGGGAGGAATCAACGTTTGCGCGTACCACCAACTGCCGCCCAAAAGCGCGAAGGCGATCGTGACAACCGCGGCCAGAATCCGCATGCCGACGACGCGTTTGATGGGGATGAGCTCGCCGTTCTCGTCGAGGCGGTTGAGCTCGGCCTCCAGATCGCCAGTGGTCTGATACCGGTCCGCCGGATTGGGCAGGATACAGCGGCTGATGATGCGATCGAACGGCTCCGGGATGTCCGGCACGAGCGTGCGGAGTGATGCCGGCGCTTCCACCATTCGGGCCTTGAGCTCGTCGAGCGCGCTGGTCGCCGTCTCGGCGCGATGGCGGCCCGCGAGCATGTCGTAGAGCATCAACCCGAAGGCGTAAATGTCGGCCCGCTGGTCGACCGCCTGTCCCTTGGCTTGCTCCGGCGCCATGTATTCGACCGTGCCGATGACCGCGCCGACCATCGTGCGGTTCAGGTGCAGGTGCTGCCGGCCGGCCGCCCCGGTCGGGAGCAGCCGAGCATCGACCATCGGCGTGCCGGTCGAGCGCGCGATGCCGAAGTCCATGATCACGGCGTCCCCGGCGGTGTCGACCATGATGTTGGGCGGTTTCAGATCGCGGTGCACGATCCCGGCGGCATGCGCGGCGACGAGCCCCGACACGACGGGGCGTGCAATCTGCAGAACCTTCGCGACTCCCAGTCGTCCTTCACGTTTCAGGATCGTCGACAGGTCGGCCCCATCGATGTACGACATCGTGATGTACTTGATGCCGTCTATCTCACCAAGATCGTGAATCCGGACGACGTTCTTGTGCGTGACCTGACGTGCCAGCACGAGCTCGCGCTTGAAGCGGCGTTCGAGCTCGGCTGCGGCGGTCGGATCGTCCTCCGACGGCAGAATGACCTTGATCGCCACCGCGACGCCGAGCTCCGCGTCCCACGCCTGATACACGGCGCCCATGCCGCCCATGCCGAGGAGCCGGATGATGTGATAGCGGGAGCCGAACGCTTCGCCCGGCTTGAGTGGACCCGTGCTGCCGGCACTGTCCGCCCCCGCGGGCGTCGTGGGCGGCCGGCGGGCCGCGGCCGGAGGACCGCCGGCTGACGCGAGATGGTCCCATGTCTCGAGCGATCCCGTGGCTTGATCGGTGCCGGCCTGAAAACCCGTGGCTTGATCGGCGGCCTGGAAACCCGTGGCCTGGTCGGCGGATTGGAAACCCGTAACCGACGGATCGCGTTGCGGCACGCCGGTCAGGGCCGAGCCACACCCGTTACACGTCGGTCGCCCGGCAGGCACGGTCCGCCCGCAGATAGGACAGATCATCTAAATAACGTGGGGCTCCGCCCCACACCCCGGCTCGGTCGCTAGCGGGGACCCCTACGCCCCGCGCCGCTCCCTCGCAGGCGCGCCGTGCGCGCCTAGCCCGTTATGCGGAACGAGGACAAAATTCTCGTTTCGACCAGCATAACGGCCTAAAACACAAGGATTATGAAGCCGTACGCGACCGAAAGCTAGAGCAGGTGTCCGATCCAGCGGCCCGCCAGGATGACGCCGATCCAGAACAACAGGGACGATGCGCCGGCCGCGCGAGAGGCAAGAGGCGGCGTCCCTTCCGTGTCCCACTGCGCGATCCGGCGCGACGTGGACAGGTGGAACACAGCCATGTTGACGGCAGCCAGAACCAGCAACGCCATCTTCAGCTGAAAAGCGATATTGCCGGCGTAGTGGGTGGCTCGCGTGGCGAACAGGCCAAAGCCCGTCAGCAGCGACAGCGTGCAGGCGCCCCAGGTCCAGGGCAGCACTTCCTTCGTCAACCGACCGACCGGTTGCCCGAGCGCGGCCAGTCCGAGCAGCCGCAGGTCCACCATCGCGATCGATCCGACGAGGAAGGCGGCCGTGACGACGTGGATGGATTCGAGAAACGGAAACCACCAGCTTTCGCCGATGTAGGCCGAGATCGGCAGCGTCTCGAGCGCGGTCAACGCTTCAGCAACTGACAATCCCACCACAGATCCTCAAATCGCGCAAACTCCTCAATTCCTCAACTCCTCAAAATCCTCAACTTCTCAATTCCTCAATTCCTCAAATCCTCAAATCCTCAACTCCTCAGTCCTCAACTCCTCAAAATCCTCAACTTCTCAATTCCTCAATTCCTCAAATCCTAGGGTCCCTCCGGAAACAAGTAGTCCGCGTACGCGATCCAGCGCCCCGCCATGGCAACGCCAATCCAGAGCAGGAGCGAAACGGCCGCCACGACTTTGGCGGCGATCTCCCTCGCGCGCGTGCGCTCCCAGAACCCCGAGTCTCCGGCCATCGCCCGATGAAACACCGCCGCCAGAACGACGGCGGGCGCGAGCATCGCGAATTTCAGCCGAAACACGGGGTTGACGACATAGCTGGCGGGCCGAGCGAGGATGAACACCGCACCCGACAGCGCGAGCGTCGGCAGCGCCCACCACGTCCACGGCATCAGACGCCGCGCCAGCTCAGAGAGGCTCTGACTCGGGAGCGCCAGGCCCAGGACCTTCAGATCGATCAGCACCACGGAGCCCATGATGGCGGCGACACTGAGAATATGGATCGTCTGCACGATGGGCGGGAGCCCTGGGACATTGCCGAGCAGATAAACGACGGCGGTCCGGAGCGGACTCTCGGCGAGCGCGTTCGCGAGGTCTAACACCACGTTGTCACCTTTGATCGGCGACCGCCGGCTGACATGTGCTGATGAGCGAACCTTGCGAGCGGCGCGTCTCGGCGCCAGTCGGGAAACCGAATCGAAGGGCCGAAATCCGCGGCAACTCACGGAGTTGCCGCATGCCACTGCCAGATCCCCGAGATGAGGTTTCCCGCGCCACTGGAAGAATATCCGGTTCGCCAGCACGACATGTCGGCCGGCACCACCGAAAGTGACGAGGTAGTGTTAAAGGGGCGGGGGTCACAACCTCGCCCACGCTGCGGCGACGGGATGGTGGCGAATGGAGGCGATTATACTAAGAGCACGTTGCAGAACTACGAACACGATGGTCACCGCAGAGCTCGCGGAGGCTTCAAGAATGGGCTGATCGGCGGTCTTTACGTGCCCTGCGGTTTTCGTCGTCGTAACCTGTTCGGCGTTCTCGGGCTGATTGCCGCGCTGGGGGCGCTCGTGGCGGCGGCCAGCACACAAGGCGGCGCCCTTCCGGGCCCGCTGCCGCTCTTCCCG
>MEKT01000112.1 GCA_001767435.1 Acidobacteria bacterium RIFCSPLOWO2_02_FULL_65_29
GATCTCGATGGCAATCACGACGCCGCCGTCCTCGTAGGGGTTGACGATCCAGCTCAAGCCGCGGAGAGCAATAGCCGGCTCCTCCATGTCCCGCGGATGCTTCAGGCGATGCATGACCCTGAGCATCCCCTCCAGGACCACGCGCACATCGTCGTCGGTCCAGCGCCGCGGCTCGCGCGAGACGCCTTCGATGGATTCGGTTCTGGCCACATCCTGGCCTCGCAGCCACACGTCAACGGTCACGTTCACGAGGAGTCCCTCAGCCTGTCCTCGAGCTCCGACACCGTCGTGGCCGGGGCGAGACACGAGAAGTTCCGGCAGACGTAGGCTGCGGCCCGGCCGTCGACCGGCCGCATCGCGGCCACAAGCGGCAGGTGCGGCGCCAGTGCGCGCTGCTGTTCCCCACCTACGCTCAGCGTCACGGTAAACGGGAGATACCGCAGGGCAAGGGCCCGCTCGAACGGGGCGCGGTCCTCGCCCACAATCACGATCTGCCGCGGCCCGGCGATGAAGGTCGACAGGGCCGCCGCCATCATGGGCACGGCGCGGCCCGTCTGCTCGAGGCGCGCGCCGAAAGAACGGAGCGTTCGCTCGATGCGATCGGGCCAGGCCCGCTCGTCGACCAGATGCGACAGGGCGAGCAGGTTCAGCACCGACACGGAGCTGGCGGATGGCTCGGCCCCGTCGTAGTCTTCCTTCATTCTCAGCAACACGCTCGGGTCGCGTCCCGTCGTGCTGAACCAGCCGCCGTTCCCCTGGTCCGAGAAGAGCTCGTCCTGCCGCCGCTGCAACGCGACGGCCCACGAGAGCCACCGCGGATCAGGGTCGGCCTGGAACAGCTCGACGAGGCCGAAAATCAAGTAGGCATAGTCCTCGGCGTACGCGTCGATCTCGGCGTGACCTTCGCGATACCGCCTGAGCAGCGTTCGCGTATCGGCGTTCCACATCCGCTGCTCGATGAACGCCGCCGCACGCCGAGCGGCGTCCAGGTAGGGCTGGCCCGCGCCGAGACCGTCGGGCCCGAGCGCGCGCACGGCGCGCGCCACCTTCGCAAAGGCCGCGATCATCAGGCCGTTCCAGGCCGTCAGCACCTTGTCGTCGAGGTGCGGCCGCGGCCGGCCAACGCGCGCCTGAAACAGGGTCAGCCTCGCGCGAGTCAGGAGGTCGACGATGGTGGCCTCGTCACCGGATCCGGCCAACTCGTCGATGCCTGCGGCGACGTACAACAGGTTCTTGCCCGTGAACTCCTGCTGCGGATCCGACGGCGCGTTGCCATCCGGCTGGATGCCGAATCGCTTCTTGACGACTCTCACAGCGGCCGCATCGGCGCCGAACAGCTGGTCGACGTCGCCGGCTCGCCAGAGATAGAACGCGCCCTCCGACTTGTGGGCGTTCGGCTCGCTGGCGTGTTCGGGCGGGACGCTATCGGCGTCCTCGGCCGAGTAGAACCCGCCAGCTTGGTCGGTCATCTCGCGCATGACGTAGCGCAGCGTGTCTTCGGCCACCTCCATGTAGAACGCGTCGCCGGACGCCAGCGCGCCTTCGAGATACGCGAGCACGAGCTGGGCCTGGTCGTAGAGCATCTTTTCGAAATGCGGCACGCGCCACGCCGCGTCCACTGAGTAGCGGTGGAAGCCTCCGCCGATGTGATCGCGCATCCCGCCGAGCGCCATCGCCCGCAGCGTGGCCAAGACCATGTCGCGCGCGGCGTTGTCCCCCCCCGCGCGGGCGTATTCCCGAAGCAGAAAGAGCAGCTCGCTCGGCCTGGGGAACTTCGGCGCGTCGCCAAACCCACCGTGCCTCGGGTCGAACGACTGGCTGAACTGCAGCACGGTGCGGGCGAGCGCATCGCGACCTGGCATGCCCGCTGCCGGCGTGGCCCGCTCGGCCCCACAGAGCTGCGCCGTCAACGCGTCGGCCGATCGGAGCACCTTCGCCTGCTCCTCCCGCCAGACCCGCGCGATTTCCTGAAGGATGTCGACGAACCCGGGTCTGCCCCACCGAGACGAGGGCGGAAAGTAGGTGCCGCCGTAGAACGGCTTGAGATCTGGCGTGAGCCAGACGCTCATCGGCCAGCCGCCCGAACCCGTCGTCGCCTGGACAAACGCCATGTACACGCGATCGACGTCTGGCCGCTCCTCGCGGTCGACTTTGATCGACACGAAGTGCTCGTTCAGGACCGCCGCCACAGCGGCGTGCTCGAACGATTCGTGCTCCATCACGTGGCACCAGTGGCACGTGGAGTAGCCAACCGACAGGAAAATCGGCTTGTTCTCATGCCGCGACCGGGCGAAGGCCTCGTCGCTCCACGGGTACCAGTCGACGGGGTTGGCGGCGTGTTGCAGCAAGTAGGGACTGCGCTCGCTCGCGAGACGATTCACGACATGGATTATGGCATTTCAGAGTTCAGAGCTGACAGCTGAGAGCTGATAGCTGACAGCTGATCAACTGAAGTAATATCCCCGCATGTCGCACGCTGGCGTCCTCACCGGGAAACGCGTCGCCATTCTCGTCGAAGACGAGTTCGAAGACCGCGAGCTCACGGGCCCGCTCGAATCGCTGCGCGACGCGGGCGCCGTGGTCGCCGTGGTGGGGCCGGTGGCCGGCGGCGAGTATCGGGGCAAGCGCGGCGGCGCGGCGGTGAAATCCGATCTGTCGGCCGGCGCCGCCAAGATCGAGGATTTCCACGCCCTCATCATTCCCGGCGGCCATGCGCCAGAGAAGATGCGCATGCGCCACGCGATGGTCGACCTCGCGCGCAACGCGATGGAGGCCGGCAAGCCGGTCGCCGCCATCTGCCATGGCCCCCAATTACTCATCTCGGCCAACGTGCTGCGCGGCCGCACGCTCACCTGCTGGCCGTCGATCGCCATCGACGTGAAGAACGCCGGCGGCCTCTACGTCGACAAGCCGGTCGTCGAGGATGGCAACCTCATCACATCGCGCAAGCCGGACGATGTGCCGGTGTTCATCGAGGCGATCGTGCGGGCGCTGTCGCGCGTCCAGGTCTCGTGACTCACGTCCCTTGTTGGACTCTGCGGTCTCAGCGAGCTCTGCGTTGATCGTCGTGCTGCTAGGGGGCGGATGGCTGGTCCGACGCGCCGGCGCGTAACCGTGCGTACGCCGCGGTGAACTCGACGCCGTACAGCAGAATCACCGCCTGCACGTAGACCCACACCAGAAAGACCACGACCGCCGCAATCGATCCGTTCACGCGCGTGAAGCGGCCCATGTCGCGCATGAACCACGAGAAGCCCGTGAGCGTCAGCTTCCACAGCAGGCCCGTGAGGATGGCGCCGATCCAGACATCGCGGAGGCGCACCGTGGTGTTCGGCACGAAGTAGAAGATCATCCCCACGACCAGCACGAAGAGCGCCGTGGTGGCCACGCGGAGTGTCAGCCCGCCGAGCGCGAGCAGACCGGGAAAACTCGCTGGCACCGCCGCGAACCAGCGTGCGCTCACGACTGAGGCGGCCGAGACGAGCAGCAGGGCCACGATCAGCATCGCGCCGGCCACCGCCAGCATGAGGAAGGTGAAGAGCTTGTGCCTCCAGAAGCTGCGCGTCTTCTCCACCCGCCAGGCATAGTTCACTGCCGTGCTGACGGCGCCGAACACGCCGAGCGCGCCCCACACGAGCCCGAGCGTGCCGGCCACGCCGAAGGTCACCGTGCTCGTGCGAAACGCGTCGAGCTGGCGAGTGATGAAGTCGAACTGCGTCGGGAAGTAGCGGAGCACGAACTCGAGAACCGCGCGGCGGTCGGCCTCGTCCGCCGTGACACGCCCGAGGACCGCCAGCGCCAGCATCGAAAGCGGAAAGAGCGAGAGCAGTCCGTAGTAGGCGATCGACGCGGCGTAGGTGAGGTTGTCGCTGCGGTAAAAGCGCAGGAACCCGCGCCAGGCCGCGAGCCCGGCCAGGCGAGCCGTCTCGCGCGCGTCCCGGCCGATGCGGTCCACACTCCACCGCGTTTCGACGCTCACGATCTCGCCGCGGCGCGGGCCGCTTTGCCGGCGTCGTGGATCTGGTGCTTCCTCATCTTGCTGTAGAGCGTCGGGCGGTACAAGCCCAGAATCTGCGCCGCCTCCTGCTTGTTCCAGTTCGTGCGCTGCAGCGTCTGCAGAATCGCCATCCGCTCGATTTCGGCCAGCGTGCGGTGCGGCGGGATCACGAAATCCGCCGCGCCCGGCGGCGCCTCACGCAGAGACTCTGGGAGGTCGGCGCTCACGATCTCCGTCCCCTTGGCCATGAGCACCGCCCGCTCGATCGCATTCTCGAGCTCGCGCACGTTGCCGGGCCAGCGGTTCCGGATGAGGAGGTGATAGACCGAAGGCGCCAGCGTCTTCACCTGCTTCTGGTAGCGCTGCCGGAACTTGTCGAGGAAGAAGTCGCACAACAGCGGAATGTCCTCGGTGCGCTCCCGGAGCGGCGGCACTCGCAGCACGATCGTGTTGATGCGAAAGTAGAGGTCCTCCCGAAGCCGCCCGTCCTCGAGCGCCGCATCCACATCGACATTTGTCGCGCAGATCAGCCGGAAGTCCACGCGCACGACACGGTCGCTGCCAATCGGGCGATACTCGCGTTCCTGCAGAACGCGCAGCAGCTTCGTCTGCAGGTACGACGGCATCTCCCCGATCTCGTCGAGCAGCAACGACCCGCCCTCGGCCAGCTCGAACAGGCCCTCTTTGTCCATCGTGGCGCCCGTGAAGGCGCCGCGCTTGTATCCGAAGAGCTCGGATTCGATGAGGTCCTTGGGAATAGCCGCACAGTTGATCTTGATGAAGGGGCCCCGCGACCGCTTGCTCTTGTGGTGGATCGCGTTGGCGATGAGCTCCTTGCCCGTGCCGTTCTCGCCCTCGATGAGGATGTTCGCTTCGCTCGCCGCGACGCTGTCGATGAGGTCGAACAGATCCTGCATCTTCTTGCTCTTGCCGACGACGTTGCTGCCGAGCCCGTACCGATCCATCAACCGCTGCTTCAGCTGCTCGTTCTCGTCGGCGAGCGATTTCTGCTTGATCGCCTTCTCGATCTTGTCGACCAGCCGCTCGGCGTCAATGGGCTTCTCGAGCAGGTCGAACGCGCCGGCCTTCACGGCCTCGACCGAACGCGACAGATTGCCCGGCCCCGCGATCACGATGACCTCCGTGTCGGGATTGAGCTGCTTGAACGTCCGGACGAGCTCGATCCCGTCCACGTCGGGCAGCAGCGTGTCGATGATCACGGCGTCGGGCGTCCACGACTTGAACAGCTCTTCGCCGCGCGTCCCGGCAAGGGCCGTCTTGACCTCGTACCCGGCATGCTCGAGCAGAGTCTTCAGCCAGGCCATCATCGACGGCTCGTCGCCGATGGCGAGGAGGCGCTTTTTCCGCTTTGAGCTCATCTACCAGTCTCTCGAGATTTCAGAGTTCAGACAGTTCAGACTTCAGATTTCAGAGTTCAGACCCAGACTTCAGGTGTCAGAAGCTCAAGACTCCACTTGAGATTTCCATGCCCGGCCTCTTCAGAGTAACGTTCGATTGCGCATTCAGACAATACACAATGTCACAGGCTGTTTCGGAAGACTACACCACCGTATCGAAACCGTACTCGGCGGACTCCCGTAGCCTTCCCGCGCCTTCCGAGGATTGCAAGGGAATCTCCTACTCGCCGATAATCGCGCCGATGGCCGACCCAACCCCACCCCGCCTGCCCGAGCGACCCCTCTCTTCCGTGAGCATCCGGCAGCCGGCGACCGAC
>MEKT01000113.1:0-677 GCA_001767435.1 Acidobacteria bacterium RIFCSPLOWO2_02_FULL_65_29
TCACGATGCAGTGGTTCTTCGAGTCTGGCGCCACGCCGATCGTGCGTGCGGCGCAGTCGGGCGACACGGAGTTGATGAAGCTGCTGCTGAAGCACGGGGCCGATCCGAAAATCCCGACCGAGTACGGCGATACGGCGCTCACGGCGGCGGCGGGCATCGGCTGGGTCGAAGGGGTCACCTACGAGCGTTCGGCGAAGGAGAACCTCGAAGCCGTGACGATGCTGCTGGATCTCGGACTGGATCCAAATGCGGCCAACCACGACGGCCGGACGCCGCTCATGGGCGCGGCGCTCAAGGGCCGAGACGAGGTCGTGCAGTTGCTGGTCGACCGCGGCGCACGGCTCGAGACGCGCGACCTGGGGAGCCGCGATACCGATACCGTGGTGTCCGTGCTGGCCGGCCATACGTGGCAGGCCGTCGATTACGCCGACGGTCTCGTTCGCACAGGCGTGCAATCTGCGATTGCGCGACCGGAAACGTCGGCGCTCATTCGCAGGCTGATGACCGACCGGGGGTTGCCGGTGCCCTCCCCCGATCGCACCATCGAGTCGGTGTGCGTCGTGCCCATCTGCGAGTAGCGAAGCTAGTTCCTGGTGACTTTGAAGTCGCCTTTGACCCCGCCCTGACTCCAGGTCCCCGTCATGACGCGGTAGGACGAACCGAGATTCTGCACCTTG
>MEKT01000113.1:704-12989 GCA_001767435.1 Acidobacteria bacterium RIFCSPLOWO2_02_FULL_65_29
CGAACCGAGATTCTGCACCTTGCCTTCGATGACATAGCGGACGGCCGTGCCCGATTTGTCCTTGGTGTCCGCTTCGAAAGAAACCGTCCAGTTGGCTGCGTCGAGCGTCGCCTTTGTGAGACGCACGCCATCGGTACCCGGGTTGATCGTGCCGGTAATCGCTTTCCCGTCCCAGTGCAGGTCGAGCAGCACGCGATGCCGGCTCTCCTTGCTCGCGCCCCAGTCGCCGCTCCAGGAGCCCTTCAACGGATGTCCGAATTGCGCCCACGCCGTGAGGGCGACGGCGAGACTGGCCAGAAAGGCGAGACACAACGGCTTCAGTCGCATGTGCCTTGTCACGAAGCTCCGCCTCAAACCGACAGAAAACCGAGGCCCCTGGGTCGGTGAAGCTTCGTGACTAGTTGCGCGGCCGCCGGAGCGGCCGCGCCTAAGACAGCTTCTAAGGCTTGCCGACAGAAACTTGCTTCATGTGTCACGATCATGGCCTTAGAAGATGTCTAGGCAATGCTAACATACCGACGTCCGGTGAACAGACGTTTGCGGCGACTTGCCCTGGGCCCGCGGGCCTTTGACCCGTTATGCTGGTCGAAACGCGTTCCGCATGACGGGCTAGGCGCGCACGGCGCGCCTGCGAGGGAGCGGCGCGGGGCGCAGGGGTCCCCGCCCCTCGACGATGCTCGGGGCGCCCTGTGCCAGTCGAAGGGCGCAAGCGACCGAGCCGGGGTGTGGGGCGGAGCCCCACGTTAAGTCAGATCCGGACCGCATGAAACAGGAGACTGGCACATGGCGAAACCCAAGAACGGTCAGGTCGATCGCCGTGGTTTCCTGAAAGGCGCCGCCGTCGGGGCGGCCGCGCTGGTGGCGACGCCTGCCGCCGCTCAGGCGCCTCAGCAGACGACGCCGCCGACATCGCCACAGGGGCCCCCGCGTGGCGCCGCGGGACCGTCAGCCGCCCAGCTGGCGGCCGACACGGGGGAGCCGCCTCCCGTCTCGTCGCGACTGGTCCAGAACCCCGGCTCCGATTTCATGGTCGACGTGCTCAAGACGATCGGCTTCGAGTATGTCGGCGCCAATCCCGGATCGAGCTTCGAGGGCCTGCACGAATCGATCGTCAATTACGGCCAGAACAAGATGCCCGAGCTTCTGACGTGCTGTCATGAAGAATCTTCGGTCGCCATGGCGCACGGGTTCGCCAAGATCGAAGGCAGACCCATGATGGCGTTCCTGCACGGCATCATCGGCCTGCAGCACGCGTCGATGGCCATCTACAACGCCTACGCCGATCGCGTGCCCGTCTACATCATCGTCGGCAACTGGATGGACGGCGCGGAGCGGGCGAACGGCGTCAATTCGTATCACAGCGCGCAGGACATGGCCGCGATGGTTCGCGACTACACGAAGTGGGACGATGAACCAGTCTCGCTCGGTCATTTCGCGGAGTCCGCCGTTCGGGCGTACAAGATTGCAATGACGCCGCCGATGGCGCCGGTCGTGCTGGTCGTCGACCACGACATGCAGGAACGTCCGCGGACCCAGACCAATCTGCGCATTCCGAGGCTGACCCTGACCTCGCCTCCCGCAGGGGAAATGGGCGCGGTCAGAGAAGTCGCGCGTCTGCTCGTTGCCGCCGAGAACCCGCAGATCAATTGCGGGCGCGCCGCGCGGACGCCGAACGGCATCAAGCTGCTCGTCGATCTCGCCGAGGCGCTGCAGGCGCCGGTCAACGGCGGGGGCGACCGCGTGAACTTTCCGTCGCGTCACCCGCTGGCCGGCAGCGCTATCGGGGAGCCCGACATGGTGCTCAACCTGGAGGTCCAGGGAGGGCCGCGGTCGACAGGCGGGCGGACGAAGGCGGTCAGCATCACCTCCGGCGACCTGTTCCTCAAGAGCAACATTCAGGACTTCCAGCACATGGCGGAGGTCGACATCGCCCTTGGCGCGGACGCGGAAGCGACGCTGCCGTCTCTCATCGAAGAGGTCAACCAGCTGATCACCGCCGATCGCCGGAGACTGTTTCAGGAGCGCGGCGCGAAGCTGGCCGAAGCGCATCGACTAGCGCGTGTCCAGGCCATTGAAGCGGGCGCCTACGGGTGGGATGCGAGCCCGGTCAGTCTGGCCCGGCTGGCGGCGGAGCTGTGGGCGCAGATCAAGGACGACGACTGGTCACTCGTCTCCTGGCAAGGCTTCATCAGCGGCTGGCCGGGTCGGCTGTGGAACATGCACAAGCACTATCACTACATTGGCGGGCAAGGCGCCGGGGCGCTGGGGTATGGCGCGCCGGCCGCCGTGGGTGCGGCGCTCGCGAACAGGAAGCACGGCCGGCTGTCGATCAACATCCAGACCGACGGCGACCTCAATTATGCGCCGGGCGTCTTGTGGACGGCGGTTCATCACCAGATCCCGTTGCTGACCATCATGCACAACAACCGGGCGTACCATCAGGAGGTCATGCTGGTCCAGCGCGTGGCGAGCGAGCGAAGTCGGGGCGTGGACCGCATTCACATCGGCACGACGCTCACCGAACCGAACATCGATTACGCGAAAATGGCGCAGGCGTACGGCATGTACGGCGAAGGACCCATCAACGATCCGAAAGAGCTGGCACCGGCGATCACGCGAGGGCTCGAACGGGTCCGGCGCGGCGAGCCGGCGCTCATCGACGTGGTCACGCAGCCGCGGTGAGGGCACACATGAGAGCGAACCACCAGCTGCTTGCTGCGGCCGTGACCGCGGCGATTCTCCTTCCATTCGCAGTCTCGGCGCAGACCCCCGGGGCTGGCGCGCAAACAGCCGCTGCGACAGGAGATGCCAGGAACGGCAGGCAACGGTACCTCGATTACAAATGCTACGCGTGTCATGGCTATTCCGGGCAAAATGGCCCCGGAACACGGCTCGTGCCGACACGGATGAACATGGCCGGATTCCTCGCCTACGTCCGCAATCCGAGGCAGATGCCACCCTATGCGGCCAACGCCGTCCCGAACCGGGACCTCGCCGACATCTGGACCTATCTGCAGACGCTTCCGAGATCGCCGGCCGCGAAGGACATCCCGCTGCTGAACCAGATCCTCAACGAGAAGTGATCTCAATCCGTTAGAACTCTATGCTCGCCCCGAGCTTGATCAGTCGGCCGCGCTGAATGCCGCTGACGCGGCCGTACGTCGGTCCGAGCTGCGTCACGCGGCTGAGAATGGTCGAGGTGTTGAAGAGGTTGTAGAGATCCATGCGCGGTTCGATGCGCAACCCCGCGACCCGCAACTGCTTCCTGACGCTGGCATCGACGGAGCTGGCCGCCGGCAGGTTCGTCGTGCCGCGCGGTTCGACGGTGAGGACTGTGGTGCCCTGAGTGAGCGCGACGGTATTGTTCCCGACCGACACGGTGGTCGTCTCCGGGAACCCCTGGTAGTACTGGGCCGTCCCGCTGAGCGAAATCTGATAGGGCAGCTCGTACACACCTGAGATCCGGTACGACCACGGGACGTCGTTCCCGATCCGGCCCTGGCGGAACTCGCCGGAATTGGGGTTGTTCCGGTCTTGGGTGGCGAGCGTGTCGCCCGTCGTCTTGCCGAAGCTCGCCCCGCCGGTCACAGCCCAGCGATTGCTCAGGCGCTTGTTGACGGTGAGGTCTGCGCCGTTGTAGTTGGTGTCCGACGTTGGGGCGTTGTCGTACAGGTTGTCGACGCGTCCCCGGAGGGCCGGCGCCTGGTTGTAGACCGTGACTTGCTTCCCGCTGTTGACTTCGGTGACCCGCAACGGGATATAGGTCTCGAGCGGGACCGCCATGTTCCTGAAGCCGATGTTGCGGCGCGTCTCGCGCCGTGTGTAGCCCACCGACAGCACCACGTTCGCGGGAAGCTGGCGCTGCACTTCGACGCTGTACTCGTTCGACACGGGCCACTGCAGATCCGGGTCGTACCGATTCGTGGTGCCGAACGAGAAGCCGCTCGAGACGCCCAGCTCGTTCAACTGAGGGATGAGGTCGCCGTTGAGATCGCACGCGGAGGTCCTGCCTCCCGCGCAGGAGGTCCAGGCGCGTGTGTCGCTGGTGGTGCCGAGCGGATTCAACCGCTGATTGATGCTGATGTTGATGGGCTGGTCGTAGAGGAAGGGGCGACGCTCGTCCTGCTCGACGGCCAGCGTCCGAGCGGCGAGCTGATCGACCTAAACGCCGGCGGCTTCACGCTGCGAACCAACGGCCAGGAGCAGCGAGGAGCGAGCATCTCAGCCCCTGGCCCATCTCGGCCCGGAGACGATGTGCAGCAGCGCCACGACGAGAGCGGCCCCGATAATCGACGACACGATGGGAAAGGTTTGGCCGCTCAAGTGGAGCGTGAGAGGCTCTGAGAGATTGAGCTGACGCGCGAGCCACGGTCCGAAGAGGGCGCCGATGAAACCGAGGGCGACGGATGTGATCAGCCCGCCCCTGGCGCCTCCCACGAGAGCCTTGCCGACGGCGCCACAGATGGCGGCGATGACGATCAGTACGATGAGCCCTGACAGTGTGAGCGTCATAGTTGAACCTCCTTACTGACGGTCGGCTTCCCAGAAGAAACCGACAGCATAATCCCCACGCCGATGGCCACAAGGGCGCCGACGCCGATCCAGATCGGCGCGACGTGACTGAGCACACCGGTCCGCCACAAGGCGAGGCCGATCCCGAGAGCCAGAATGAAGTAGCCGACGAGAAAGAGATGAATGAATCGCATGGTGAATCCCCTCATGGCGGCCGGCTGGTGGGCTCGACGCACATCCCCCAGCCGGTCGATGAAACAGCGCGAGGGTCTTACCCGGCGTGCGGGCCGTTGAATGGCGTCATCGGCTCGCTGTTGTCGTCGATTGGTTGTGCGGTGCATTCTTCTGCAGCACATCGATAAAATGGCGACCTGATGCCGGAACGCTGATCCCTGTCCCCGTGACAATGTTTCGTGCCGTCATCCTGCGTCCGTACACCTGTTCGCTGGCGTCATTGTCGGGACGAAGCGACGTGCCCTCGAGCGACACGCCCGCGAAGAGACCCCGCGCACGCGAGTAGCTGAGGATCTCCGCGCGCAGCGATGCGTCTGTCGACGCTTCGATGCTGCGGCCCTTGGGCCCGGCGGCGACCGAGGCGTTGCCCCCCAGCTTGACTTTGCTGCCGAGCAGCGCATCCACGCCGCGCCTGTTCATGACGAGGAAGACGACATCGGTCGATTCCCCACCGACCTGCCAGCCCACGCTGCCGGCGTCGAGCGCGTACATGGCTGGTGCGCCCCAGGGTCCGTTGAACGCCTTACCGGATCGGCAGGCCATCGCGCCACGACCGTAGCTGGCGCCGAGGCCCAGCGCGACTTTCGTCATCGAAGGGATGACGACGACGCATTCGGCCTTCTGGAGTAGTTCCTGCGGGATGTTGTCGGGGACGTCGAGGATCTCCTGCATCACGACGCCGACCTGTTCCAAGCGATCGTGTTCCTTGTTCTGGGCGCCGAGCGCCGCCGAACCCAACACGAAGCAGAGCGCCAGACTGAGATATCGCAACATGATTGACCTCTGTGGTGATTTCCTCTATCTGAACTGTCAGCAAGGATAGACCCCGGCCACGAGCGGCGTCTGTGCTCTTGTGCACACGTCCATGGTCCGGCTGCGTGTCACGCTCGGAGCGTAGACGTCGCAACGCACGTGAGGGCGTGGCGCTACTGATCGCCGCCAGGCGCAAGCGCGCGTAGCATCAGGCCATCAGGGACTGACCGCATCCGGGAAGAGCGAGAGGCTGCTGCGTCGCTGCGCGAGCCGCCGCGCGTGCCCTTGTTCCTGCTCGCGTGTTTCTTCGCACGCCTGGCAACGCACCGCGAACGGCAGCGCTCGTAGCCGTCGTTCGGCAATTTCCCCGGCGCACGTGTCACAGGATCCGTACTCGCCCGCGTCGAGCCGGACCAGTGCCTCATCGATTCGAGTCAGCGACTCTGCCCTCATCTGGAGGAGAGCCAACTCAATATCTCCCTGGGTGTCGGCGTCGGACAGTTCGAGGTCGTCGCGCACCGCGTTCGGCCGGTCGGCGCGACCGTCGCGGATGCGACGCTGGACCTCGCCCCGGATCTCGCGCCGGCGTTCGCCGAGCATCTGCCTCAGGCCTGCATTTCGCGTGGTGTTGGT
The DNA here is from genome assembly GCA_001767435.1 of Acidobacteria bacterium RIFCSPLOWO2_02_FULL_65_29. Taxonomy (GTDB): domain Bacteria; phylum Acidobacteriota; class Vicinamibacteria; order Vicinamibacterales; family CAVVIG01; genus 2-02-FULL-65-29. The sequence goes on from MEKT01000113.1 coordinate 6,837, forward strand.
CATGTTCGTCTCCTGACGTCACGCAGCATGAAAGAAGTGGCCCCGGACGTCTGTACCGTTGTGCACACCCGTCCCTCTCCCCGCCCGCATGAGGTACTGGCACAGGAGCACCGGCCCTCGCGCGAGGAATGCACCTATGAGCGCGTCCCGCGGGATCGAGAAAAGTGCGGTGGCGTCGTATTGGACCAATCGGCTGTCGGCTGGCCACTTCCGCCAGTGGCAGCAGAACGAGCGGCTGCGGTTCGAGCGTATTCGTCGTGTTCAAAACAGAACAGGCCGGCCAAGTGCCGTACGGATACCTTACGGAACAAGACGTCCCTAATCGTCGGCCGCTTCAGAGTATCGGGATTAGGATCAAGGAACGCGGGACATAGTGCCTACTAGCTATAAAAGCCGTACTGGCGCGGCCGATGTCAACATTGACGTCCGACGCGCGGAGGCTCTGCTGAAAACGGGCGCCCTGCAGAGTGCGATCTTCAACAGCGCCAACTTCTCGAGCATCGCCACCGACGCGAAGGGCGTCATTCAAATCTTCAATGTCGGCGCCGAGCGGATGCTGGGCTACACGGCCGCCGAAGTGATGAACAAAATCACGCCTGCCGATATTTCCGATCCGCAGGAAGTGATCGCGCGCGCCAGGGCGTTGAGCGTCGAACTCGGCACCCCGATTACGCCAGGCTTTGAGGCCTTGGTGTTCAAGGCTTCGCGCGGGATCGAGGACATCTATGAACTGACGTATATCCGGAAGGACGGAAGCCGCTTTCCAGCGGTCGTGTCGGTGACGGCGCTGCGGGACGCCCATGATGCCATCATCGGCTATCTGTTGATCGGCACCGATAACACCGCGCGTAAGCTGGTCGAAGCCGAGCAGAAAAAGCTCGATCAGCGCCTGCGGGACCAGCAGTTCTACACGCGCTCGCTGATCGAATCCAACATCGACGCGCTGATGATGGCCGACCCCGCCGGCATCATCACGGACGTCAACAAGCAGATGGAGGCGCTCACCGGCTGCACGCGCGACGAGCTGATCGGCGCGCCGTTCAAGAGCTACTTCACCGATCCGGAGCGGGCCGAAGCGGCGATCAAGCTGGTGCTGAGCGAGAAGAAAGTCACCGACTACGAGCTGACGGCGTGCGCCCGCGACGGCAAGCAAACGGTGGTGTCCTACAACGCGACCACCTTCTACGACCGGGGCCGCACGCTGCAGGGCGTCTTCGCCGCGGCGCGCGACGTCACGGAGCGCCAACGCCTGGATCAGGTGCTACGGGAGCAGAACATCGAACTGGAGAGCTCCAAGTCTGCGGCGGAAAAGGCCAACCTCGCGAAATCGGATTTCCTGTCCTGCATGAGCCATGAGCTTCGCTCACCGCTCAACGCGATCCTTGGTTTCGCGCAGCTGATGGAGTCGGACTCCCCGCCGCCGACCGCCGGGCAGAAGGCCAGCATCGACCAGATTCTTCAGGCCGGATGGTATTTGCTGGACCTCATCAACGAGATCCTCGATCTCGCCGTCATCGAGTCCGGGAGGCTGACACTTTCCCCGGAACCGGTGTCGCTGGCCGAAGTCATGCTGGAATGCCAGGACATGGTCGCGCCGCATGCGCTGAAGCGTGGCGTCACGATGACATTCCCCACGTTCGACGCCCCCCACATCGTGCACGTCGATCGCACCAGGCTGAAGCAGGTGCTCATCAACCTGCTGTCCAACGCGATCAAGTACAACCGGACGGGTGGGACGGTTACGGTGGACTGCGCGGTTCGTGCCGAACGCATTCGCATCACAGTCGCGGACACCGGCCCCGGGTTGGCTCCCGACGAGCTGGCACAGCTCTTTCAGGCGTTCAATCGTCTTGGGCAGAAGGCCGGCGGAGAGGAAGGCACCGGTATCGGCCTGGTCGTGAGCAAGCGACTGGTCGAGCTGATGAATGGCGTCATCGGCGTGGAAAGCACTGTCGGCGCGGGCAGCGTGTTCTGGATCGAACTGCTCTTGACGACCGCGGTGGAAACCGACGAGACACCGACCGATTCCAGCCGACACACATCGCCGGAACTGCCGAGCGGCGTGCGACTGCGCACGCTGCTGTACGTCGAGGACAATCCGGCGAACCTGAAGCTGGTCGAGCAGCTCGTCGCACGCCGCCCCGACATGCGGCTGTTGAGCGCGGGGGACGCGCATCTCGGCATCGAGATCGCGCGCACGTCGCTGCCGGACGTGATCCTCATGGACATCAATCTGCCGGGCATCAGCGGCTTTGACGCTCTCAGAATCCTTCGCGACGACCCTGCGACGTCGCAGACTCCCGTTATTGCCCTCAGCGCCAACGCCATGCCGCGCGAGGTCGAGAGAGGGCTGAAAGCAGGTTTCTTCCGGTATCTCACAAAGCCAATCAAAGTCCCCGAATTCATCACCACGCTGACCGAAGCGCTGGGAGTCGCTGCCGAGAGGAAACGTCGGACGCACTGAACATCGAAACCTGACATGGTCGGAACAACCGACATTCTGAACGCCCGCATTCTCGTCGTTGACGACTCATCCGTCAATGTGCTCCTCCTCGAGCGCATGTTACGCGTCGCCGGCTATTCGTCCGTCACGACGACGACCGATCCGCGCGCGGTCCGCGATCTGTACCGCGAGAACCGGCACGACCTGATCCTGCTCGATCTGCTGATGCCCGGCATGGACGGATTCCAGGTGATGCAGGGTCTCAAGGACGTCGAAACAGAAGGCTACCTTCCGGTCCTCGTGCTGACAGCCCAACCAGGCCACAAGCTGCGCGCGCTGCAGGCCGGCGCCAAGGATTTCGTCACCAAGCCGTTCGAGCAGGTCGAGGTGCTGACACGCATCCATAACATGCTGGAAGTGCGCCTGCTGCTCAGGGAATCGAGGAACTACGGCCGGTTGCTGGAGCAGTATGACCAGCTCACCGGTCTGCCCAACAGGACGCTCTATCGCAAGCTGCTGACGAGGGCGCTCGACCGGTCCGCAGCGCGCAAGAGGATCGTCTCGGTGCTCTTCGTCGCAGTCGATCGATTCGAGAACGTGAACGACGCCTTGGGACCCGAGATCGGAGATGCTCTGCTGCGCCTCGTTGGCGATCGGCTAGTCGGATGCATCGGCCCGATGGATACGGCCGCCCGCATCGAGGGTCATGAGTTCGGGCTGATCGTGGCGACCTCCGGCGGCGATCCGCAAACCGCCGGGACGGTCGCGAACAAGGTGAGACACGCATTGCGCCGGCCGCTCGAGGTGGGGGGGGCCGAGGTCGCGGTGACGGCAAGTATCGGCATCGCCGTGTCTCCGGCCGATTCGCCGGATGCGGAGACGCTGATGAAGTATGCCGGCACGGCTCTCCACGAGGCCATAGGCGCGGGCCGGGACACGTACCGCTTCTACTCGGCGGACATGAACGCCCGCGCGCTCGAGACCCTCGAGCTGGAGAATTCGCTTCGGAACGCGGTCGAGCGTCACGAGTTCATTCTGCACTACCAGCCGAAGATGCGGATCGATACCGGGGAATGGTCGGGAGTGGAAGCGCTGCTTCGGTGGCAACGCCCCGGGCTTGGGCTGGTACTGCCGTCGCGGTTCATCCCGGTGCTTGAAGAAACGGGACTGATCGTGCCGGTGGGGACCTGGGTCATCGAGACGGCATGCCGGCAGATCGGCGAGTGGGCCCACTCCGGCATCGGGCGCATGCGCGTGGCCGTTAATGTGTCCAGCAAGCAGTTCCTTCGAGACGGCTTCGTCCCGGATATCGCTCGAGCGATACGCAAGAACGACATCGCACCGGAGTCGCTCGACATCGAGATCACTGAAAGTTCGCTGATGTCTGGAAGCGAGGAGGCCGACAACGTCCTTCGGGAGCTCAAGGCCCTCGGCGTCCGGATCGCGATCGACGATTTCGGGACCGGATACTCGAGTCTCGCGTACCTGCAACGATTCCCGATCGGCACGCTCAAGATCGACATCAGTTTCATTCGCGACGTCACGACCAACCCGGATGTCGCTGCGATCACGGTCGCCATCATCAACATGGCGCGCAGCCTGAAGATGAAGGTGATCGCCGAAGGCGTCGAAACGCAGCCGCAACTCGAGTTCCTGCGCCGGCACGCCTGCGACGAGATGCAGGGGTACTACTGCTCGCGGCCCCTGCCCGCGGCCGAACTGGCCAAACTGCGTGAGGAGGATCGCGCCGGCACTCCACGCTGCACGCCCTTGTGATTGACGACCTCCGGCGTGAGCCGGTCGGAGAGTGCGATCGCTTCAGTTCCATCGCTTCGCTGGGCTACACCGATGATGTCGGGCTCGTGCTGTCGTCGCTGTCGTCACAGCACCACCGGCTAGAGCTGAACCAGGGCCAGCTCGTGCGCGCACGAGCGATGGGCCGCTCATGCGGTCCGTCCTCCAGCCGCAGAAGCTGATTTCGGTCGATGCCGCGCCCAAGAGGGGGGGCAGACTCATGAGAGTGCGCTTCTGGGGAACGAGGGGGTCGATCGCCACCCCCGGGCCGAGCACGAACTACTTCGGCGGCAATACGTCCTGCGTCGAGCTGACCACTGCCAACGGCGACCTTCTGATCTTCGACTGTGGCACCGGCGCGCACCGCCTCGCCGCCGAGTTGATGGCCCAAGGCAAGAAGGCCATTCACTCGAACATTCTCCTCGGACATACGCACTGGGATCACATTCAGGGCTTTCCGTTCTTCAGTCCGGCCTTTGTCAAAGTGAACACCGCCGCTATCTATGGCCCGGAAGGCAGCCGCGGCTCGCTGCACGACGTGCTGGCCGGCCAGATGGAGTACACCTACTTCCCCGTGGAGTTGGACCAGCTGCCGGCCGCGATCACCTACCACGACCTGACCGAGGGCATCCACACCATCGGCGGCGCGCGGGTCGCGACGCAATTTCTCAATCACCCGGCCATGACGGTGGGCTACCGAGTCGAAGCCGACGGCGTGGCGGTGGTGTACCTGGTGGACCACGAGCCGTTCTCCGATGAGCTCTGGCGCGCCGGCGCCGAGCCGGGCCGCATCGAGTCCATCCTGCACGAGGGAGACCGCCGGCACGCCACGTTCATGGCCGACGCCGATCTGGTGATCCACGACGCCCAGTACACGCCCGAGGAGTACCGTCTGAAGAAGACCTGGGGACACAGTACGTACGATTACGTGGTGCAGATTGCCGCGGCAGCCGGCGTGCGGCGGGTCGCACTGACCCACCACGACCCGAGCCACGACGACCACGTCATCGCGGACATCGAGCGCAAGGCCCGCACCCTGGCCTTGAAATGCGGGACGGGACTCGAGGTCTTCTGCGCGTACGAAGGCTGCGAACTCGTCCTGGAGCCGCACGCCACCTTGAAGCCGTTTGTCACAGCGGACCCGTTCCAGGCGTCCGTCGCGCGGCGCCGCTTTCACATCGTGGTGGTTGATGACCAGCCAGACACGCTCACGATGGTCGTTCGGGCGCTGGAGGATGAGCAGTACACGGTGAGCACGGCGACAAGCGGCCAGGAGGCGCTCCGGATGATCGACGAGCAGAAGCCGGACCTCGTCGTGCTGGACTACAAGATGAGCGGCATGGACGGCCTGGCGGTCATGAAAACGCTCCGCGCCAAGCCCGAGACGCAGTCCCTGCCTGTGCTGATGCTCACCGCCATGACCGACGAGCCCAGCACCCGCGCCGGCTTCGACGCGGGGGTGACGGACTATGTGACAAAGCCGTTTTCGATCCCGCAGCTCACCGCACGCGTCCGCGCCTGCCTCGCGAGAACCCACCCCCTGTAATCGCGACGGGCTAGTCGGAGACGATCTCGACCCGATCCAGGTACCTGGACAATTCGTCCACCCACTGGCGCGAAGCGGCGGCGTCGGCGCGCTCGGCCGCCTGCTCGAGAGCGGCGCCGATGTCAGTGATGGCCTGGAATCCCCAACTGCCCCCGGCGCCCTTCATCCCGTGCCCCAGACGCTCCACGGTCTGGAAGTCACCTCGATCCAAGGCCTCCAGCATCGCGATGACATCCTGCCTGCGGTTCTGCAGAAACCCGGGGGTCAGGTCTGCGAATTGAGGAATGGCACGCACGAGGATCGTGTCATGCCGGCTGTTCCCCTCTATCGACGACCCGGGCGATGCCGGAGGCGCGGCGACCGAATGCTC
>MEKT01000114.1:0-2700 GCA_001767435.1 Acidobacteria bacterium RIFCSPLOWO2_02_FULL_65_29
CGGCCGACGCGAAGCCACGGGCCGGGGCGTCACCATCTGCTCGCGCGAGGCCGCCAAGCAGGCGGGCTTCGACCTTAGGACCGCCACCGTGGCGGTACAGGGCTTTGGCAACGTCGGCTCGGTCGCGGCGCACCTCTTGGCGGAGCTCGGCGCGAAGGTCGTCGCCATCACCGACTGGCGCGGCGGCGTTTACAACGCACAGGGGCTCGACGTCGCGGCACTCATCGAATACACGGGCCTGCACAAGACCGTGGACGGTTTTGCCGGCGCCGAGCGCATCAGCAACCACGAGTTCTTCACGCTCGACGTCGACGTGCTCGTGCCGGCCGCCATCGAGAACCAGATCACCAAAGACAACATGCGCGGGATTCGTGCGAAAGTCATCGTCGAAGGCGCCAACGGGCCCACCACGCCGGAGGCGCACCGCCACCTGCACGAGCGGGGCGTGCTCGTGGTGCCCGACATCCTGGCCAACAGCGGCGGCGTGACCGCGTCGTACTTCGAATGGGTGCAGGACCGGTACGGCTATTTCTGGACGGAAAAGGAAGTGAACGAGCGGCTCGAATTGAAGATGTGCGAGGCATTCGACGCCGTCATCCAGACGGCGCGGCGTTACAACGTCGACCTGCGCACGGCGGCCTACATCGTCGCCATCGGCCGGGTTGCGGCGGTCATTCGCGTCAGGGGAATGTATGCGTAGAACCGTTCGTCGTTCTACGTTCGACGTTCGACGTGCGGCGCGTTCGTCGTGCGGCGTTAGGGCACCACGCGAAACACGATCTGATCGGCCGCCTCGCCGGCCGGGCTGCGGGCGGTGACCTTCACCGAGTACTCGCCGGCCGCGAGACCGGCGAGCGGCAGGTCGATCTGGAAGACATCCGGCTCGGGTCCCGGTCCAACCGCCAGCTCTCGCATGGCCGCGCCCTGCCGGCCCGCCAAGTGCGCCGACAGCGCTGGCGCAGCACCCGGAGCGTAGGCGGGCACTCGAATCAGCAGCCGCTCCGCGCGGCTGAATTCGCGCGCAGCCACAGGTACCGCGCTCGCGTCCGACGCGATCGCGCGGAAGTCGCGCGCGGTCCTCGTGCGCAGGACCTCTGGCGTGCCGATGACCACGGCCGCCGTCATCGGATCGACCACGAGATCGCGCACGTCGGTGTCCAGGACACGGGCGCTCGCGTCCTCGATCGCCATCCGCAGCTTGAGCCGCCCCGGCGGGGTGTCGAACGAGGCGCGCGCGGGCTCACCCTCCCCTCCAGGGAGCCACGAGCCGGCCGCTCCGGCGGCGCGCACGACACCCTCGAACAGCGCGGAACCATCGGGCCTGAAGACCTGAAGGCGAATTTTCGCCGGCGAGGCCACGCGGGCACGGTCGCCGGGCACTCGGCCCGCAGGCTCCCAGACAAAGCTCACCTCTGTTTCGCCCGACCGCCCGCGGGCGATGCCGAACCAAGGACGAATGAGCGGGCTGATCCGGCGCGGCGGTCCGTGAGGCGCCCTCGGCTCGCCTGCGCGCGCCAGCAGCCGGGCGCGCAGCACGTCGTCGGGCGATGGCGCCCAATAGCCCTTTCGAGCACGCACCTGCGCGTCTGGCCGCCGGACGCGCACTTCGACAGGATGGAACCGTCCGTCGGCCGCAGGCGTCTCGGGGCGGAACGCGATCAGGTAGTACGCCGCACGGTCGGCGACGATGCGCGCGAGGGTCGCGGCCGGAACGTCGTCGACGTCATTCAGTATCGCCTCGCCGTCGGTTCCGTCGGCCATCGCGCGAAGCGTCGCGCGCTCGGGTGTTGCGGCGGCGGCCGAAGCGATGGTTGGATCGAACGGATACATCGCCACGCGGGCGCGACTCGCGGTGCGAATGACCGTGTCGAGCGACGGCAACGCCTCGTCGCCGCGTCGGCGCGGACCGCGCGCGAAGCCCTCGCTCACGACCACGATGGTCTTGGACGCGGCGCCGAGCGTGCCCAGATGGGTGGCGAGCGCGTTCAGGGCCGACGTGGCGATCTGTGTCCGCACGACTTCGATCCGCGCGGGCGTGCCGGCGATCAGGCTCCTCTCGAAGTCGCCGCGCGGGTCGTATTGGCCCTTGCGGCCCTCGAAGCCCGCGATCACGCTCAGGATGGCGTTGCGATCGCGCGTCATCCGAAGGGTCAGCAACGAGTCGAGGGGCTTGACGGCGAGCATCAGATCCCGCGGGCCGAGCGTGTGTGCGACGAAGCGCGCCAGCATCTCGCGCGCACGTTGAACCCCTGGACCGTCCGTGACGTGATACTCATCGAGAAAGATGGCGAAGAGCCGCACGCCGTCCGCGGACGCCGCCGCTTGTTCGTCGGCTCTCGAGAGGATCGGCAGGACATCACCGGACGCATCGGCGGTGCCGGCTCGAACGAACCGCACGCCGTCAATCGCCTGGACCCGGCCGTCGACCAGCAGCTCGAATTCCTCTGGCTCGAGGTTCTCGATCGCACGTCCGCGGGCATCGGAGGCGACCGCGTCGATCTCGATGTTGGGCGGCTGGGAAGGATCGACGGCCGGCGGCTCGACTGCGCCGGGGACGATCGTCGAAGCGCCGACCATCAGCGCGACGATCATGACCGGCGCGACCGGCGCGACCGGGAGGAGCAGGCGCATCAGCCGATCACGCGGAAGGCGACGAGCTCCTTGGCTTCGCCGCTGTCGCCGGCGGCGGTGATCTCGATG
>MEKT01000114.1:2722-16696 GCA_001767435.1 Acidobacteria bacterium RIFCSPLOWO2_02_FULL_65_29
CTGTCGCCGGCGGCGGTGATCTCGATGAGGTACTCGCCCGCCGGAATCGGGGCCAGTGCCACCTCGATCTCGGCACGCGCTCCGGGAGACGCCGGCGCGGCCACCGGCAACTCGCTCATCGACTGCCCGGCCCGATTGAGGAGCTTCGCGGAAAGCTTCGGCGTGGTGCCTCCGGGGCCGTAGGCGGCCACGCGCACGACCAGGCGATCGGTGCGGCTGAACTCGCGGCCGACGACCGGCACTGGATTCGCGTCGGCCTTGAGCTGCTGCAGGTCGCGAACGCTCCGAGCGCGGAACAGGGCCGGAGTCCCGAGCGCCGTGGTGCCCGTCAAATCCGGCACGGTGATCTCACGCACTTCCGAGTCGAGCACCTGTGCCGTGGCGCCCTCGACCGAGAGCCGCAGCTGCATCTTGCCTGGCTGGGCGTCGAAGACGACGCGCGAGGCGGTGGCCGGCGCAGCCACGGCCGACCCGTTGGTCCCGGCTGCCGGCGCGCGATCCGGAACGCGGCCGCGGTAGTAGGGGGCGCCATCGGGCGCCACGGCGGTCAGCGCCACGCGCGATGCCGTTTCGCCGTTGCGGACGGCGTCGCCCAGCGCGCGGGGCGCCGGCTCCCACACGAAGGTAACCGTCGTCTTGCCGTCGGCTCCGCGCTCAGTCCCGATCCAGGTGCGAATGACGCGGACGCGCGAGGGCTGATTGATCACGGCCAGCGCGGTTTCAACCGCCCTGGGCGGTCCCGGCTTGGGATTGGCAATGGCCTCCGCGCGCGCGGCATCGTCGCGCGTCATCGCCCAGTAGCCGTTTCGCGCGCGGACCTGCACGCCGGGCCGTTTCACCCGCACCTTGATCTCGTGGAACTTGCCGTCGGTGCCGCCGAGAGTCGAGCTGTAGCCGAGCAGATAGTAGGAGCTCGTATCCTTGACGATCTGCTTCATCGCCATCGTCAGATCGTTTCTGTTGACGATGGCCCGGCCGTCGCTCTGGAGCGCAAGCGTCCGCAGCGTCTCCATCGTCGAATTGAGATAGCCGCGGTCGATCTGCATGCCGATGTTCTCGGAGATGTCGAATTCCGAGGTGGCCAGACCGCGCGGATCGACCGGGTAGATCGCGACGTTGTTCCTGTTCGCGAGATCGTAGACGTCCCGCAGGTCCATCTCCATGCTCGAGGACGCCGTCCAGGCGGCGCGATCTTCCAGCAGGCTTCCTGCGCCGGCATTCGGATCGCGGCTGGCCGGGTTGTCGGCCCCGCCGCAGGTCGCGCACTGGTTGCGCATTTGGGGCGGGAGGATGGCCGAGTAGCCCTCGCTCACGAGAATGAGCGCCTTGCGGCCCTCCTTGAGGCCGCCCATGTGAATGATGAGCGCCTTCAGCGCCGAGAGCGACACGTCGTTGCGGATTTTCTCCACCACTTCGGTCGGATAGTAGGCGACGCGCCGCTCGACGTCGTTCTTGGGGTCGTATTCGAATTTCCGGCCCAGGAACTGTTGGACGCCGCGCTGCACTGCGGCGTGATTGCGGGTGAAGCGTACGGTGTCGAGCGGTGAGAGCGGATACATCACGCCGATCATGTCGGAGGGCCCGAGCTGTGTTTCGACGAAGCGCGCGATTTCGTTCCGCGCCGCCAGGCTCGATCCGCGGCGGACATGGTAATCGTCGAGAAACAGACCGAACAGGCGTACATCGTCTCTCGCGGCTTCCGTCTCTTCGTCCAGATCCGTACGGATTTCACGCGGGGGGCCGTCGGTGGCCGGCATCAGGCCACCGTCGAGCTCGATGAGCTTGAAGGTCTCGACCTTCTGCGGTTGTCCGGCCTCGGTCACGTCGAAGTCGGCCTGCGTCAGATCCGAGACGGTGTTGCCGTTCTTGTCTGTGACGATGACGTCGACGCGGACGAAGTTGACGCCGGCGCGGAAGATGGGGCGCTCGGGCGGAGGCGGCGGCTGCTGCGCGGGCGGCGGCTGATCGGGCGGCTGAGCTTGCGGCGCCGCGGCAGGCTGCCCGCCTCCGCCTGTCGCGCCCTGAGCGACTTCGGCGAGGCCACGCCGAAGGCCCCGCGCTTCGTCGATTGGGCCGGAGGCGGACTGAGCGTCGCCCTGAGCTCCAGCCAGCGCGAAGGCGAGCATCGCGGCGAAAGCGGCGGCTCGGACGAAACCTCGCTCCATATGTCCTATCTTAGAACCAGATCGGGGAATCGGGTAGTTGGGTAACAGCTGCCATGCCACGGGTTCAGCGACGAGCGTGGTTCATGCCCCAGTCTGAGCACGTCGTTTCGAGATACACCGTCGCCGGGGCCATGGACGGCAAGATACCACGCCTCTAACGCGCTTCAGCCGCGAAGGCGCTTGCGAGCCCTTCGCTTCGGCGCTGGCTTCCGCCGCGCTTTCGCCGGCTGCACGCGCCGGTTAGACGCCTCTTCCACCAGAACATCCTCGGGGGCGGGCTCCACAGGCGGCACTTGAGCCAGTGCCGCCAGGTACCGAGCGCGCGACCCGCGCCGTGCCCGAGCGTCGAGGTACTCCTCGGTGAGAAGCGCCGACATCTTCTCGGCAAGGGCGGCCGACACCAGTTGATTGATGGACACACCCTCTCGCCGAGCCAGTTCACGCGCGCGCTCGTGCAGCGAATTGGGTAGGCGCAAGCTCAACGCACTCATCGCTTCACTCCAAGAGATCGTAAAAACGTGCCCGGTGTTTCCACTCGAACGCCGAACCGCTCCGCTCCGGCGAAATCACGGACATTGAACGTCACGATTCGATCGCATCGAGCGTGCGCCGCGACTTCCAGGACCAAATCGTCGCTCGGATCAGGCAGAGTTGGTCGCCAGAGAAAGTAGATCGGTTGCCGCTGACCGGCTGAACAGATGTAGTCCAGTACGTCGTTGATCACCGCCCGCGGCAATCGGATCCCGGACTCGGGGCGCATCGCCGCCGCTTCATACTCGAACAGCAGCGCGACGGATACCGCATGCTCGAATCGTCCACTCCCCACGAGCGAGAGCACCCGATTCGAAGCACCCACGCTTGACCGGAGTCCCGCTATTAGAACGTTCGTGTCGAGCACGACCCGCGGGATCACTGAGGTATCATATCTGATACCGCATGAACCGCAAGCGTCGCGCGCGTGTGAGTGCGTCTAACGATCGGTCGTCGTGGGTGACTGCAGCCACGGGATTGGCTGCGGCGGCTGCAGCCAACCGCCGCCGCCGGGCCGACAGCATCCGTGAGACAAGTGCCGCTGGCGCCGTAGCTTGACCATTTCAGGCAGGGGAAGGTTGCCGCGTACTGCTCGTTGTCAGTCTGAAGGGCCGCCGCGCGTCGTCGAAGACGAGTCAATTCGAGGGCGGGAGACCTTCCCGACCTGATAACATCGCCGCGAAATGACCACGCACACCTCGCTTCCCGCCCATCCGGCCCTGACGCTCCTTTCGGAGGACGAGCGGCTCTTCGCGAACAGCGTGTACCAGTTCGCGGACCGCGAAGTCCGGCCGCTCGTGCGCGAGATGGACGAGCACGCGAAGATCTCGACGACGCTCATCGACAAACTGTTCGCGCTTGGCGTGATGGGCATCGAGATCCCCGAGGCGCACGGGGGCGCGGGCGCGAGCTTCTTTCACTCGGTGCTGGCCGTCGAAGCCTTCTCGCGGGTGGACCCTTCGATTGGCGTCTTTGTCGATGTGCAGAACACGCTCGTGATCAACGCGCTTCTCAGGTGGGGCACCGATGAGATCCGTCGCCGGTACTTCCCACGCCTGGCGACGAACATGATTGGGGCGTACGCGCTGTCGGAGGCCGGCTCCGGCAGCGACGCGTTCGCCATGGGCACGCGCGCGGTCGACCGCGGCAGCCACTGGTCGCTGACCGGGCGCAAGCTCTGGATCACGAACAGCCAGGAGGCGGACCTCTTCATCGTGTTCGCCAATGCCAACCCCGATGCCGGCCACCGTGGGATCACGGCCTTTCTCATCGAGCGCGGGTTCGAGGGCTTCCGCGTCGGGAAGAAGGAAGACAAGCTGGGCATTCGCGCCAGCAGCACGTGCGAGCTTGTGCTCGACGAGTGCCGCGTCCCGCACGCGAGCGTGCTCGGCGAGGCCGGCAAGGGCTACAAGGTGGCGATCGAAACGCTCAACGAGGGCCGCATCGGCATCGGCGCGCAGATGGTCGGCCTGTCACAGGGCGCGCTCGACCACGCGATCGCGTACACGAAAGAGCGGACACAGTTCGGCAAGCCGGTCGCGGAATTTCAGGCCGTGCAGCACCAGCTGGCCCGCGCGGCCACCGAGATCCACGCCGCGCGCCTCACCGTGTACGAGGCGGCCCGCTTGCGGGACGCCGCACGACCATTTCTCACTGAAGCGGCGATGTGCAAGTTGTACACGTCCGAGGTCGCCGAGCGCGTGACCTCGCTCGCGGTGAATCTCTTCGGCGGGTACGGATACGTGAAGGACTATCCGGTGGAGAAGCTCTATCGCGACGCGAAAATCGGGCAGATCTACGAGGGCACGTCCAATCTTCAGCTGCAGACGATTGCGAAACAGATACTTGGATGACGATGGAATTTGAGGATCTGAGAAATTGAGGATTTGAGAATGTAGTATACGGAGGATAGGAGGAAGAATCCTCCAATCTTTCCATTCCTCCCAATCCTCAAGATCTTCAAATCCTCAGATCCTCAATTCCTCAATTCCTCAAATTTGCACGCTCAGTCCGTGGCCCTTCCCTCGAACAGCGGCTCGGTCTTGAGCGTCTGCGGGCCGTTCTCGGTGCACGCGGCGTAGCTGCCCGAGTACATCGACACGCCCGCGTAGTCGCCTTTCGCATTGAGCATGTAGAAGCTCAGGCCGAAGTTCGGCAGCCCGCGGCTGTTGAGCAGCCGTTTCTCGATGGTGTTCTTCTGAACGCGTTTGAGCGCCGTCATGCCGGCGTCTTTCGGGTGGGCGCCGCGCCGCATCTCTTCGACGATGACGAACGAGCAGAGGCCGTAGAGGTTGGCTTCGCCGCGGCCCGTCGACCCGGCCGCGCCCACCTCGCCGTCGACGTAGAGACCCGCGCCGAGAATGGGTGAGTCGCCCACGCGCCCGGGGATCTTCCACGCCAGGCCGCTCGTGGTGGTGACACCGCAGACCTCGCCCTTGGCGTTCACGCCGTTGCAGTTGATGGTGCCCCAGAAGTGCTCGATGTCGGTGAGCCCTTCGAGCGCCATCTGCAGGCCCGCGTCGTACCACGCCTGCGCGCGCGTCTTGGGATCGAGGTAGTGCAGCGGATCGGTGCGCCGCTTCCACTCCAGCCACCGCTGGCGCGCGTTCTCGTTGATCAAGCCTTCCTCGATCTTGACGCCCATCGCGCGCGCGAACTCCTGCGCGCCTTTGCCGACCAGCAGGTGATGGTCGGTCTCCTCGGCGACAAGCTGAGCCACTCGCGCCGGCGCGCGCACACCCTCGATCGCGGCCACGCCCCCGGCGCGCTTCTTGGGTCCGTGCATGCAGCAGGAGTCGAGCTGCACGACGCCGTCGGCGTTGGGCAGGCCGCTCCAGCCGACACCGCTCTGGTTGGGATCGAGCTCGACGATGCTGACGCCGGCCACGAGGGCATCGAGCACGTCGGCGCCCTGCGTCATCATGGTGAACGCTTTCTGCACGCAGGTGACCCCGGCGGCGTCCTTCGAGGTATTACCGTTCCCCGAGGCCACGACCACAGGCTTCGTGCCGCCTGCCCTGACGGCGGGCGCCTGTGCGAACACGGACTTGGAAGCGACCGCAGCCAACCCTGCGGCGCCAGAGGCGCGGGCAAACTCACGTCGGGTCATTCTCTTGGTCATAACAACCATCCTCGAATTGGGTCATCTCGTCCGTTGGTCATCGAGTCATTGATTGGCCGAATCAATGATCAGATGACCAGATGATCAAGTGACCAGATTTCACGAGCCAGCCAGCACCTGAGCCGCAACAATCATACGCTGGGCTTCGGAGGTTCCCTGATAAATTTCCGTGGCGCGCACGTCGCGAAACAGCCGCTCGACCACGGAGCCGCGACGGTAGCCCGCCGACGCCAGGATTTGCATGGCCTTGTCGGCGGCCTTGTGGGCGGCCTCCGACGCGGCGAGCTTGGCCATCGACGCCTCGAGCGTGATTCGCTCCTGGCGACCCTTCGCGTCGGCCGCTTTCCACGTCAGCATGCGGGCGGCCTGCAGCTCGGTCGCCATGTCGGCCAGCATCCATTGGATGGCCTGGTAGCTGGCGATTGGCTGGCCGAACGTCCGTCGCGTCTTGGCGTGCGCGATCGCCTCCGCCACGGCGGCCTCGCCTATGCCCAGCGCCTGTGCCGCGATCGCGACGCGGCCGCCCTCGAGCGCCCACATCGCCAGGCCAAAGCCCTGATCGACCGGACCGAGCACCTGGTCGTCGGTCACCTGCACGTCGAGCTCGAGGTCCATGCAGCCAAGGCCGCGGACGCCGAGTGATTCGTCGCGCGCCGCCCGCGTGATGCCGGGGGCGTCCATCGGCACGAGAAATGCCGTCACCCCCTGGCCGCGCAGTCCGGGCCGTGTGCACGCAAAGACGACCGCAACCGCGGCCGCCTCGGCGTTGGCGACCCAGACCTTGCCTCCCGTGATCCGATAGCCGTGGCCGCTCGGGACAGCGCGGGTGGTCTGATTGGCCGCGTCGGTCCCCGCTTCGGCCTCGGAAAGCGCAAAGGCGCCGAGGACCTCGCCCGTGGCAAGCCGGCGCAGCCACTGCTCCTTCTGTTTCGCGCGGCCAGCGTGCGCGATGAGCTCGGCCACGAGCGAGTTGGTCACCGACAGCGACACGGCGACGGTCGCGCTCGCGCGCGCCACGGCCTCGATTGCCAGGGCGTAGCTCAGGTAATCCAGCCCGGCCCCGCCCCACGCGGCCGGAATCGTCACGCCGCACAGACCGCGCGCGCCCGCCGCGCGCACGACGTCGAGCGGAAACTGTCCCGTGTCGTCGATCGCCGCCGCGCGCGGCGCGACAACCGCGCGCGCGAAATCGTCGACCGATTCGCGAAAGGCGATCTGTTCGGGTGACAGTTCGAGGACCATACGACATTCAACGCAGAGACCGCAGAGTTTCTACTCTATCCACATCCACGAAACCAGGCCACGAAAACACGAAACACGGAAGAAGATCTTCTCGGCGATCTCTGCATGCTCTGCGTCAGCCCGTTTTATGCGGGTCGAAACGAGAATCTTGTACTCATTCCGCATAACGGGCTAGGCGCGCACGGCGCGCCTGCGAGGGAGCGGCGCGGGGCCTTGTGGTCCCCGCAAGCGACCGAGCCGCCGCCTGCGCTGAAGGCTTCGGCGAGCCTCGCCGGAGCTCGAAGAGCGGAGGCGGGGGGTGTGGGGCGGAGCCCCACGTTAGACGTCGTGGTTCCGTGCCAATCGTTCGAAGATCGGCCTCAGCCGCCTGGCGGTGTCGGCGATATCTTCCGGCAGCACCCGCGTGTTGCCGAAGACCGACATGAAGTTGGTGTCACCCGTCCAGCGCGGGACGAGGTGAATGTGAATGTGATCGAGGATGCCGGCACCGGCTGGACGTCCCAGATTGATGCCGACATTGATGCCCTGCGGGCGATAGGCCTCGGTCAGCGCCACCTCGGCGTCGCGCATGAAGCGCATCATCTCGTCGAGCTCGTCCTCGCTCGCGGCCGCGAGCGACGCGAGATGGCGGTTGGGCGCGACCATCAGATGGCCGTTGTTGTACGGATACAGATTCAGGATGACGTAGGACACTCGTCCGCGAGCGAGAACCAGCGCCTCGCGCCCCGGATCAGGCTCGGGAAGCGTGGCATCGCAGAAGATGCAGCTGGTGGACGTCTCGGTACCCGTCACGTAGGAGAGTCTCCAGGGAGACCAGAGGCGTTCCATCGTTAGGGGCTAGAGGCTAGGGGCTGGGAGCTGGTGCGGTCGGCGCGGCCGGTGGTGTCTCCGGCTCGCGGTTGATCAATTCCTTCAGTTCCTTGCCCGGCTTGAAGTACGGAACCTTCTTCGGCGGAACGTCGACCTTGTCCCCCGTCTTCGGATTGCGGCCCTTGCGCGGCTCTCGCTTGCGGAGGCGGAAACTGCCGAAGCCGCGCAGCTCGATCTTCTCGCCCCGATGCAGTGCGTCGATGATGCTCTTGAACACGGTGTCGACGATGACCTCGGAATGCTTCTTGGTGAGGTCGGAGACTCGCGACACCTCCTCGACGAGCTCCGCCTTGGTCATGCTGCCGCCAGTCATACTGGATCCTCGCAGGGCAGAGGGCTACCTTTGCCCTACTGGTTCTTGAAATGATCCCCCAGCGTCGCCGTGCCGTCTCCGGCCGACTCCTGATACTGCTCCCAGTCGGCGCGGAACTCGTCGGACTTCATCGCGCGAATCGAGAGGCCGATCTTCCGTTCTTCGGGCGCGAGCTTGATGATCTTCATCGGATAGGTCTCGCCGACCTTCAACTCAATCTTCTCGGCTGCCGGGCTCCCAGGTGCGCCCGGGCCCTTGCCCGCCTGCCGTGACTCGTCGAACTCCGAGACGTGGATCAGGCCCTCGATGCCCTCGTCCAGCTCGACGAAGGCGCCGAAGTTCGTCATGCGCACGACCTTGCCTTCGATCGTGTCGCCGAGGTGACGGCGCGAAAAGAAATCGTCCCAGATGTCGGTGGCCAGCTGCTTCAGCCCGAGCGACAGCCTCTGGTTCTCGGCATCGATATTGAGCACCATCGCGTCCACCACGTCGCCCTTCTTCAGCACTTCCGATGGGTGCTTGACACGCTTGCTCCACGACATGTCGGAGATGTGGATCAGCCCGTCGATGTCCTCCTCGACTTCGACGAATGCGCCGAACTCGGTCAGGTTCCGCACCTTGCCCTGGATCTTCGACCCGACCGGATACTTGCCGGCGAGATCGTGCCACGGGTTGGCCTCGACCTGCTTGAGGCCGAGCGAGATGCGCCGCGCTGCCGGATCGACGCCGAGCACCATCGCGTCCACCGTGTCGCCAACGTTCAGGATCTTCGACGGGTGCTTGACGCGCTTGCTCCACGACATCTCAGACACGTGAATCAGGCCTTCGACGCCCGATTCGAGCTCCACGAACGCGCCGTAGTCGGTGAGGCTGACCACCTTTCCGCCCACGCGCGCGCCGACCGGATACCGATCCATCACGTTGGCCCAGGGATCGGTGATGAGCTGCTTGTGACCGAGCGACACGCGCTCGGTCGCCGGATCGTACTTGAGCACGATCACGTCGATCTCGTCGTTCACTTTGAAGATCTCGGACGGGTGCCCGACGCGGCCCCACGACATGTCGGTGATGTGCAGCAGCCCGTCGATGCCGCCAAGGTCGATGAATGCACCGTAGTCGGTGATGTTCTTCACGACGCCCTTGAGTACCCGGCCATCGGCCAGCGTCTCGAGCGTGTGCTTCTTCTTTTCGGCGTTCTCTTCCTCGAGCAGCGCCTTGCGCGACAGGACGATGTTGCCGCGCTTCTTGTTCACCTTGATCACGCGCATGCGCAATTCCTGCCCGCGCAGCGCGTCGAGATTTCTGACAGGTCGAACGTCGATTTGCGACCCGGGCAGAAACGCGCGGACGCCGATGTCCACCGCCAGCCCGCCCTTGATGCGCTCGATGACGCGTCCGATCACGACCTTGCGCTCGGCATAGGCCTTCTCGACCTCGTCCCAAATCTTCATCTTCTCCGCTTTTTCGCGGGACAAGACCACGTGGCCTTCGCGATCCTCGGTCCGCTCGAGCAGCACATCGACGATGTCGCCGGCCTCGACGGTGACCTGGCCGTTCTCGTCGAGGAACTCGCTCACGGCAATCACGCCCTCCGATTTGAAACCGACGTCCACGATCACTTCCGAAGGCGTCACCTTGAGGACGGTGCCCTTGACGACCTCGCCTTCCGCAATGTTTCGGAAGCTGCTATCGTAGATATCCAGAAGTTCCTTGAACGCGGCTGGGTCCATCGGGACGTCGTCTTCCCGCGGACGAGCTTTGAGCGTGCCGCGATCGGTACGGCCGCTGCGCTCGGAGCGCTCAGAGTGATCGGTGCGATCGAGTGTTCCCGCACTCCCTCTGGCGGTGCCGGGCGTGTGCTGGTCTTCTACATTGGCCATGCCGTGCGTATCTCCTCTATCGTCCTTCGACAGGCTCAGGACGACCCTGAGCGTGCCGAACGGGTCGATCGAATATGCCGAGCGTACAGTCGCTGTGCCGACACCCGGCACGTTCCGTGCAGAGCCGCCGCGAGGCTGACTCGCACTCTGAACGCGTCTCGTGAATTCCGATAAGCTTCAGAGCGTACGACACTTATCGCAATACTGTCAAGGTTGGCGAACCGGTTGGCGAAAGGACAAAAGGCAATGGCGAAGCGCAAGGCGGGACGACGTTCGCAGGGCTCGCAACGCGCCAAAGGCTCAAAAGGGCCCAAGCGAATGAACACGGCGAGAAAGGCCGCGCCCGCCAAGCGCGGCACCAAACGCCCCGGCGCCGGTGGCACCGGGCGCCGGAAACCCGTCGCACGCAAGCGCGCGCCCGCTCGCGGGAAGGTGCTCCCGCCAAGGGCGGCGAGGCTCGATCGCGAGCGGCGCCGCCTCGAGGAATCGGTCCCGACACCGCCATCGTCGTTGGACATGGACCGTCACGGCTCAGCCGTACGAACGGGGCGCGCCGAAATCGCGCAGGCGCGCCAGGCGCATGCCACCATGACGCCCGAGATCACGGGTGGCGACGTGGACGCGAACGTCGAAAGCGCGTACTTCAGCGGCGACGAGGCGCCGGGCGGCGACAACTCCACACCCGATCAGGACATCGTCGACGAGATCGGCAAGGCGCTCGGACTTCAGTACCAGGACGCTGAAGAGTTGGGTGGTGAGAAGATCGCCGGGCGGGACAAGCACCGATGGGAGCTGGATCCGGCCTCGGCGGACGACTACAAGGACAGAAAAAACTCGTAGAGGCGGAGGCTAGGGACTAGGGGCTAGGGACTAGGGGCTGGAAGAACACTCTCCAGCCTCCGGTTCACGATTGTGAGCACTTCCTCCACCACCTCGTTCACCGACTTTCCCGTTGTGTCGACAGGTGTGGCGTCCTCGGCGGCGTAGAGCGGCGACGTTGGCCTCGTGCGATCGAGCTCGTCGCGCGCGGTGAGGGCGCTCACGACCTCGGCGACGATCGTTGGGCCTCCGCTGTGAGCGGGGTCATTCGCCCGCCGCCGGGCCCGCTCTTCGGTGGACGCATCGAGATAGATTTTCACGTCGGCGCGTGGAAACACGACCGTGCCGATATCGCGGCCTTCCATCACAATGGCCCCGCCCTCGCCCATCTCGCGCTGGCGGGCAACGAGCACGTCGCGGACGGCGGGGAGCCGAGCGACGGACGCCGCGGCTCGGTCGATGTCCGGCGTGCGAATCTCGCGCGTGACGTCAACGCCGCCGATCGCGACGACACCGCCCTCGATCTCGACGGGCGATTGCCGCGCCACCCGTACCACGGCAGCCTCGTCGTCGAGCGCGAGACCCTCGCGCAGCGATTTCCACGCGATGGCTCGGTACATGGCACCGCTGTCGATGTGTCGGTAGCCGAGCTCGGCCGCCACGGCGCGAGCGATCGTGCCTTTGCCGGCGCCGGAGGGGCCGTCGATGGCGATCACGAGCTTGCTCATGAAATTTCAGAGTTCAGCGCTTGTGAATCAATCACATTCAACGCAGAGACCGCAGAGGCCACAGAGAAGAAATACCCAGGAATTGCTCAGCGCTCTCTGCGAGCTCTGCGTTCAAACGTTCACGGCTCTCAGACTTCAGATGTGATTTCAGATTGACGTGATTCCGGACTCGTCACCCAGACAGGCGCGATTCGAAATCTGAACTCTGAAGTTCTCTGAAGTCTGAAATCTGAAATGCCAGTCTTCCGCTGATAGTAACATGCGCTCGATGACACGACGGCGGCTTGCCGCATCTGCAGTTGGGGTCGCTCTCGTCGCGGGCGCGGCGATGATCGCGCTGCCGTACGTTCACGGACTCTCCTTCATCGTGCGCATCGCGGATCTCGGCGGCACGGTGCGCCGCGTGGCGAATTTCGACACGACAGCGGTCCGAACGCGCGAGGTGGGGATACCGCTCCCCGACGGTCCATTGCGCGCACGCATCTACGAACCGGCAGGGCGCGTGCGCCGCACCGCGCTTCTCGTGTCGGGGCTGCACCCCTCGGGGATCGAGGAGCCGCGGCTAGTGCGGCTCGCGCGCGAGCTGTCGGCAAGCGGTATCACGGTGGTCACGCCGGACATCGCGGATCTGTCGCAGCTCGCGATCACCCCGGCCATCACCGACGCCATCGAACAGTCCGCGTCGTGGCTGGCCTCGCAGCAGGCGTTCGCACCCGACGGCCTGATCGGGATGATCGGCGTCAGCTTCAGCGGCGGTCTGTCGGTCGTCGCCGCCGGGCGGCCGAGCCTGCGCGGCCGCGTCGCGTACGTGCTGTCCGTCGGTGGTCATGACGACTTGCCGCGCGTCCTCAGGTACCTGTGCACGGGGGTCGAGCCGCCGCCGCCGGGGAGCGAGTCAGCGCTCAATCGGGTCCGCCTGAAGACGGACAGTACAGCGGCCATCCGGCTCGAGCCGGACACGGCGGCGGGCGCGGCCACGTCGGCGGCCGGAGATGTCGCGTCGGGGTGGGCGCCGCTGCCGCATGACCACGGGGTGGCCGTGATTCTGCTCGGCGTCGCCGATCGCCTCGTCCCACCTGCACAGGTTGGATCGCTGAAGGCCGCCGTGAGACGGTTTCTCCAGGCGTCGGCGTGGGACCGGGACCAGACGGAGAAAGCGGCCCAGGAGCTCGCGGCCCTGCGGACGCTGGCGAAATCGCTGCCGGAGCCGTCGGCGACGCTGCTCGGGTACGTCAACGACCGCGACATCGCTCACCTGGGTGCGCGGCTCGTGCCCCAGCTCGGTTTCTACGCCGACTCGCCGGCGCTCTCCGCCGCCAAGTCGCCCAAACCGTCGGCACCGGTGTTCCTGCTGCACGGCACGGCAGACAACGTGATCCCGGCAGCCGAATCGGTCCACCTCGCGGCCGCGCTTCGGAGCGGGACACGGGTGCGCGTGCTCCTGAGCGGACTCATCCCGCACGCGGACGCCGACGGGTCGCCTCGCGTCGCGGAGGTGATGGAGCTGGCATCGTTCTGGGGCGACGTGTTGTCTCGCTAACAAAGCCCTACCACAGAGGACACAGATCACGAACAGGAGGACACTGATTCCTAATAACAAGAAGCAGTGCCCTCCGTCCGTGTGCCGTGACCTCCGTGGTAGCGTCTTCTTGTCAAATGGAACGCTTACAGAAGATTTTGTCGCAAGCCGGCATCGCGTCGCGCCGTGCGTCCGAGCAGCTGATGATCGAGGGCCGCGTCACGGTGAACGGCCAGACCATTCGCGAGTTGGGCAGCAAGGCCGACCTGGCCCACGACGACATACGCGTCGACGGCCGGCGGATCCGTCCGCCGGAACGGCATCTCTATCTGCTCCTGAACAAACCGCGCGGGTACGTGACGACGCGATCGGATCCCGAGAAGCGGCGGACCGTCATCGATTTGATCGGCACGAAGGACTACGTCTATCCGGTGGGGCGTCTCGACTTCGACTCCGAGGGCCTGCTCATTCTCACGAACGACGGCGATCTCGCCGCGCGGCTCACCCACCCGAGCCACGGGATAGAGCGCGTGTACGAAGCGAAAGTCCTGGGCGTCCCCGACGAGCACGACCTGCAGCGGCTCCGGCGCGGCATCATGATCGACGGCCGGCGCACGGAACCGGCGGTCGTGCGGCTGGCAGGCGGCACGCTCATCGTCGCCGTGCGCGAAGGGCGCAATCGCCAGATCCGGAAGATGTGCGAGGCCATCGGCCATCCCGTGGATCGCTTGAAGCGCGTCGCGATCGGGCCCCTTCGCGATGAACGGCTGAAGGTTGGTCACTGGC
>MEKT01000114.1:16742-45333 GCA_001767435.1 Acidobacteria bacterium RIFCSPLOWO2_02_FULL_65_29
GAAGGTTGGTCACTGGCGGGAGTTGACGGCAGCCGAGGTCAATAAACTGCGGGCCGCGACACGCGGCCCGCGTAATTGAGAATTAGGAATTCGGAATTAAGAATGCGCGCACGACGAATTCTGAATTCTCAATTCTTAGTTCCTACTTTCGCAATCCGTCTACGGAAGCAGTTTCAGCGACAGCGTCGCCGTACCGGCCTCTTGCAGCCGGAGCTTCTCCGCACTGGCGCGAAGCGTTTCCAGATACTCCGGATCGTTCCACATGCCGTCCTCGACGTAGGTGAGCGCGACCGCGAGGTAGTCGCCGGGCGGGAGACCGCGAACGCGGTATTCGCCCTGCTGATCGGGGCGAGCGGATCGGACAAACCGCGAATCCTCCGACCATTTGTCGGCTTCTTCCGCGAACACGATGACGGTGCCGTCGGTGACCGGCGCGCCCTTCTCGTCGGTGAAGCGCCCGCTGACGCTCGTGACGCGATCGGTGAGGATGACCTGCACGCCCGCGATCTCCTCGCCGCCCCTGGCTTCGAGCGGGGTGTCGCCGATCTCGCGTCCGTCGTACAGCATCGACTTGATCGCCCAGCCGTCGGGGAGCGTGGCGCGAAGCCTGGCCGGCCCGAACACGTCGGTCACGGCGAAGGACCAATCGTCCTTCACGCGGCCGCTGTCGGTGTTGAGGCCAGGCCTCGGCCCCGCCCTGGGATCGGCGTCGCCGCTCAGCCGGGCCGCGAGCCGCATGCGATCGCGCGGAAAGGTGGGCGGAGCGCCGCTCTCGGTCGACACGTAACCTGAGATCGCCCCGCCCGTCGAAGTCATCAACGACACACCCTCGATGTTCACGCTGTTGACCGAGACGGGAACCGCGGCGGCCTCCTGCACACGTGTGTCGGGAATCCTGCCTTCGGTCGACGCCCCCACCTGAACCTTGTACTCACCCGGCGAGACGTTCTTGACCGTGAACGAACCGTCGGCCGACACTCTCCCCTGCCCCGAGGACATCATCATCATCATGCCGGGTCCGCGCATCTCCTGCACCACGTTGACGGTCTGACCTTCGAGCGGCCTCCCGCGCGAGTCGGTGGCTGTACCGGAGATGTCGGCGGCGCGGCCGGGCATCAGGCCAAAGTCGATGTTCGACGCTTCCTGTCCCACGCCGACCGTCACGCGCCGCGCGTCGCTTGCGTTCATAAAGCCCGGGAAGTATGTCGGGGCGTATCCGAACGTCTGCTCGACGCCGTTCTCGACCACGGTCCACGAATCGCGCATCATCGCCATCACGTAGTACGTGCCCGGCGCCAGGCCGAGCAGTCGAAACTGGCCGGCATCGTCGGTCCGCCCGCCGGGCCCGCCGGCCGGTACGAGTCGACGGCGACCTTCGAAGTAGGTCGAGCGCATCGCGAAGACCTGGGCGTCGGCGATCGCTTCGCCCACTTCATCGGTGACACGCCCGGTGATGAGGCTCATGCGCAGGAGGGCAAAGTCGATGTCGCTGACGGTTTCCTTGTCGGCGATCTGGAGCGGCTTGCCCTGCTCGAGCGGCCGCCGCTGGCCGTACCGCAGTTGCAGATACCCGCTGCGACTGACGGTGAGGGTGTAGCGGCCGGCGGGAAGGTCCTTCAGCTCGTACCGGCCGTCTGCGCCCGTGCTGGTGGTTCGATTCTCCCCGAAGAGCTCTGGAGCGTTCACGATGATACGGGCGCGCCGAAGCGGCCGACCGGTGTCGGCCGCCATCACGCGGCCCTTGATGGAGGCCGTGCCCTTGATAGTGTTGACAGGGGCCGCCCGAGGATCGCGAGGCGGCTGGCCGCCGATGATCTGTTGTCCGCCGAAGACAGGCTGACCGTATGCGGGCGCGGCGCCTGACGCGACGCCCAGGGCGCCCAGCGCCAGGACCACCACGAAAGCTCGGGACGCCATGACAGTCGCTCCTTGTGACTCGCGAAAAGCTCTACCACGGAGGGCACGGACACAATCCAGGAGGACACGTGTTCAGGTTGATTGGACGAAGCAGTGACCTCGATGGCCGGCCTGCCGTCGCAGTGTCCTCCGTGGTGGCCCTTTTAGTGTACGGATCCGCTCGGTTCGCCCGGTGTCGGGTCGTCGTCGTCGAACTCGCTGTCCGTGTCGGGCTCTTCGAACGGGAGGACGTCTTCGGCCGGCGTCTGCTCGACGAGCAACGGCACGTCGATGCCCAGCGCCTCGGCCATGTCCTCCACCTTGGGCAGGTCGTTCAGATTGTTCAGACCGAACCGGATCAGGAATTCCCTCGTCGTGGCGTACAGAAACGGCCGGCCCACGACCTGTTTGCGGCCGACAATCTTGATGAGATGCCGCTCCAGGAGCGTCGTGAGCACGCCCGATGTATCGACGCCGCGAATCTCGCCGATTTCGAGCGCGGTGATCGGCTGTTTGTATGCGATGACGGCCAGCGTTTCGAGTGAAGGCAGCGTGAGCTTCTGCGTGGAGCGCTCGTGGAAGAGGCGGCGCACCCACTCGTGCAAATCTGGGCGGGTGACGATCTGGAAGCCGCCCGCGACCTCGACGAGCTGTAAACCGCTCGGGCGGTCGTAGTCCCGCTTGAGCTCGTCGAGCCCAGCCTGGACGTCTTCACTCGGCTCGCTGTCGAGGAGCTTGTACATCGCCTTCGGCGTGAGGGGCTCGGGCGAGGCGAAGATGAGGGCCTCGAGAATGGCCTTGAGCTCCGCGCTCGCGCGCAGCGGCTCTTGGGGCTCGGCTGGGCTATCGTTTTCCAGTTCTCGGGCCTGCCCGTCATCTTCCAATGCTCGTGGGGCCCCACCCCCACTCGCGCCCGCTGCGGCGCTCGAAGACTCGCTCTCCTCGCGGGGGCCGCGGGCGCTCCCTGACTGCCCTGCCTGCCCTATTTTCTTATCCACGGTGTGTCTCCGGATCTCCAATCGGATGTGGCGCGTCGGAGGGACGCGGCCGCTTGTAGACGCGAATCGGGCCGAAGCTGACCGACTGAAACACCCGCGCGAGCTTCAGCCGAATCATCTCGAGCAACGCGAGGAACGTCACGATCAGGCCGGCGCGATCGCCGACGTCGATGAACAGATCGTCGAAGCCGCACGCCTCTGTTTCCGAGAGCCGTGCCAGCAGCTGGTCGATACGCACTTCGATGGGAATCTGCTCGGGCGGCAGGAGCACCTTGGGCCGGAGCTTCGCGCGCTCGACGACCGCCCGAAACGCCGTCAGCAGACTGAAGAGATCGACTTCGAGCTCCGGCTCGTACTCGTCGCCGGCGATGGCCGCCACACGCTCGTCGGGACGCTGCCACTGGGCCGCGCGCACCTGCTCGCGCTCGTGGAGGAGACCTGCGGCGGCCTTGAACCTCTGGTGCTCGAGGAGCCGGCGCACCAGCGCGTCGCGCGGGTCTTCCGCTTCTCCCTCGACCCCGGCCGCCGTCTCCGGGCGCGGGAGGAGCATTTTCGACTTGATGTGGATGAGCGTGGCGGCCATGACGAGGAACTCGCCGGCCACGTCGAGATTGAGCTCCTGCATCAGCTGGATTCTGTCGAGGTACTGCGCCGTGATGAGCGCGATGGGAATATCGTAGATGTTCACCTCGTTTTCCTTGATGAGGTGAAGCAGCAGATCGAGCGGTCCCTCGAAGTTCTCGAGCTTGACGGGAAGGGCGTCGACCGACGATTCGAAGTCGTGTTGAGACTGATCCATACCTTGCTTCACCGATAAACAATCCTCATCGCTTCCCGGACCCGCCCCATCGTCTCCCCAGCCACCTTTCGCGCGCGTCTCGAGCCTTCGAACAGGATCTCCTTCAACTGTTCGGGCGTCGCGAGCGCAGCTGCGCGACGTTCCCTGATCGGATCGAGGTACGCATTGAGCGCGTTCGCCAGCTTGGTTTTCACCTCGACATCGCCCACCTTGCCGGCGCGATAACGCGCCTTCAGGTCCTCCACGTCGGCCTTGTTCGGATTGAACGCGTCGTGATACGTGAACACCGGGTTCCCCTCAACGGTGCCGGGAATGTCGGCCCGCACCCTTTTGGGATCCGTGTACATCCGCATGACCTTCTTCTTGAGCTCGTCTGAACTGTCCGACAGGTGAATGGTGTTGCCGAGGCTCTTGCTCATCTTCTTGTCGCCGTCGAGTCCCGGCAGCCGGCCAAAGGGGGTCAAGAGCGGCTGCGGCTCGACGAGCGCCTCGCCGCCGAAGAAGTTGTTGAACCGGCGCACGGCCTCGCGCGCGAGCTCGAGGTGCGCGACCTGGTCCTCGCCGACCGGCACGAACCGGGCGTCGTACATGGCGACGTCGGCCGTCTGAAGGAGCGGGTAGCCGAGAAACCCGATCGACGACAGATCCTTGTCCTTGAGCGCGTCCTGCTGCTCCTTGTAGGTCGGCACGCGTTCGAGCCACGGCACGGGCACGACCATCGACAGGAGCAGGTACAGCTCGGCGTGCTCGGGTACGAGCGACTGGATGAAGAACGTGCTTCTCTCCGGATCGAGCCCGGCGCCCATCCAGTCGGCGACGTTCTCGTACGCGTACGCGGTGAGCTGGCTCGTGTCGGCGAAATCGCTCGTCAGCGCGTGCCAGTCGGCGACGAAATAGAAGCAGTCGTACTGTTCCTGCAGCGGCACCCAGTTGCCGAGCGCGCCAACCAGATGGCCCAGATGCAGCCGGCCGGTCGGCCGCATGCCCGACACGACGCGGGATCTGGCGGCGACGCCGCCTGTCAACTGGGAAGCCACGAGCGGAGGAACAGGTAGGGCGTGATGACGAAGTAGTAGTACCCGTCGGTCAGGATGAGCGCGTAGATCAACAGTACGCCGTAAGGCCGGATCCGATCGAACCGCGCGGCCAGCGGAGGCGGGAGCAGTCCGCCCAGCACATTGCCGCCGTCGAGCGGCGGGATGGGCATCATGTTGAACACGGCGAGGAGCAGGTTCAACTGCACCGCGACGCTCAGCAGCGCCGCCAGCGGCACCGAGACGTTCGGCTCGCCCAGCACGACAGGAGAGACGGGCAAAATGGCGAGCACGCTGGCGGCGGCGAACGCCAGCACCAGATTGCTCGCGGGCCCGGCCGCGGCCACCACCATGTAATCGCGGCGGGGATGCTTCAGGCGCCGAACGTCCACCGGCACGGGCTTCGCCCACCCGATGAGCGGCGCGCCGCTCGCCATCGCCACCAGCGGAAACACGACGGTCCCGATGAGATCGGCGTGCACGACCGGGTTGAGCGACACACGCCCGAGCAGGCGCGCCGTCGGATCGCCCAGGCGATTGGCCGTCCACGCGTGCGCCGTCTCGTGTACGGTCAGGGAAAACAGGAGGACGATGAAGGCGATGACGACTTGCGCAACGTTGATGTCCAGCAAGGCCGTCGTAGAGGTTACGGCCGGCGTGCGAAAAACGCAAGGATGGCCCCGGCGGCTTTCCCGCCCACTTCGGCCTCGAGCTCCTCGCGCGTGGCGCGGCGAACGCCCGCCAGACTACCGAATCTCGTCAACAGCGCCCGTCGCCGCCGCGGGCCGATGCCCGGGATGTCGTCCAGCTCGGATCTGAGATCGCGCATGGCGCGCGCCCGGCGGTGAAACGTCACGGCGAAGCGATGGGCCTCGTCTCGGATCCGTCGAACGAGCAGGAGCGCCGGATCACTCGCGGGGAGCGCGATCGGATCCTCGCGCTCGCGCGTGTAGAGCAGTTCCTCTTTCTTGGCCAGACCGACGGCCACCAGATTCGCGAGGCCGAGCTCTTCGAGCGCGGCGTAGGCGGCCGACAACTGCCCCTTCCCGCCGTCGATGACGACGAGATCGGGAAACGGCCCGCCCTCTTCGAGCAGCTTGCGATAGCGGCGGCCGACGACTTCATGCATGGACGCGAAGTCATCTTGAACAGGGGCTGGGGACTGGGGACCCCTAGCCCCTAGCCCCAAGCCCCTGATTCGGTACTTCCGATACTCCCCGCGCCGCATCCGGCCGTCTTCGCACACGACCATCGACGCCACCGTCTCTCGACCCTGGATTGTCGAGATATCGAAGCACTCGATCCGGCGAGGGAGGGCCGAGAGCGCCAGCACCGCGCGGAGCGTCTCGAGCGCTTCGTACTCGGCGGCGGCGGCCTCGTTGAAGCGAGTCTGGTACGCGAGCGCCGCGTTCCGGCTCGCCAGATCGACCAGGCCGCGTTTCTCGCCGCGCTGTGGCACGACGAGGCGGACCTTTCGTCCGGCACGATCCGACAGCCACGATTCGAGCGCCTCCCGCTCGTCGGGCTCCGATGGCAGGTGGATCTCGGGTGGTCCCGGGCGCAGCTCGTAGAACTGCTGCAGCGCCGCCGAGAGGATCGCTCCGGGATCGGCCACCGCCGGCGCGCGTTCCGTGTCGAGCTCGACGCGCTCGACCACGCGGCCGTTCCGCACCTGGAAGACGAGGACGGACGCGCCGGCGGGACCGATTTTGAGGCCGAACGTGTCGCGGTGCCCGAGCTCGGTCGTCTCCATCTTCTGCTGTCGATCGTGCAGCGTCTGCACCGTGCGCATCGCATCGCGATGCTGGGCGGCTTCTTCGAACCGCTCGCGCTCGGCCGCCTCCCTCATCCGGTGATCGAGCCTCGTCAACAGCTCGTCGTTCTTGCCCTGGAGGAACAGTTGCGTCAGCGCGACGGCCCGTCCGTACTCCTCGGCCGAGCATACCGTGTCCACGCACGGGGCGACGCACCGTTTGATGTCGTACTCGAGACATGGACGCCCGCGCTTGCCGGTGATGACCTCGTTGCAGGATCGGATCCCGAACAGCCGGTGCGTCAACGACATGGTCTTGCGCGCGAAGCGGGCCGGCATGAACGGCCCCGCGAAGACGCTGCCGTCGCGTTCGACGCGGCGGGCAACGAGCACGCGAGGAAACGCTTCGTTCGTCGTGAGCCGCAGGTACGGATAGGTCTTGTCGTCGCGCAGCAGGATGTTGTATTTCGGGACGCGCTGCTTGATGAGGTTGTTCTCGAGCGCCAGCGCCTCGACGACCGAGTCGGTGACGATGACCTCCAGGCGCGCGATTTCGTCGAGGAGCGCGTCGGTCTTCGGATCGCCGCCGTAGGCGCCGAGGTAGTTGCGCACCCGGTCCCGAAGCGCGCGCGCCTTGCCGACGTAGATGGTGTCGCCCGCCGCATTGAAATACAGATAGACCCCCGGCTGCTCGGGCAGCCGCGCGATCTGATCCTTGAGTTCGCGGATGGCCATACGCTACTATGTCGCGTTTGCGGTCAGTGTCTGAACCTTCGATTATACCAGTGCCGACCAACGCTCGGCTCGCCGCCGACGACGCTCCGACGACAACGACACCGGCCCACGGTTCGCCACGTTCTCCACGTTCTCCACGGGCTCCACGGGCCGCTCCTCCGCGCCTGACGTTGACCGGGGCCATCGGCGCGATCTGCATGTTTCCGCTGCGCGCCATCATCAACACCTGCGTCGCGCTGCGCATCCACCCGAACACGCTGACGCTCATCGGCGTGATCGTCAACGTCGGCGCGGCATGGGCGCTTGGCTACAACCTGTTCATGCTGGCGTTCGTCGTGATGATCCTGGCGAACATCTTCGACTTCATCGATGGCAAAGTCGCCTACCAGCTGCAGCTGCAGTCGCCGTTCGGCGCCTTCTGGGACTCGACGCTCGACAGGTTCTCGGATCTGGCGCTCCTGACCGGACTGATCTTCCTGTACTCGGGGCTGGGACGCCGCGACTACGTGATGATCGCGTCTCTGACGCTGATCTTCTCGATCATGACGAGCTACACGCGCGCGCGGGCCGAATCGCTCGTCGAGAAGTGCAAGGTCGGGTTCATGGAGCGGCCCGAGCGGATCGTCTTGCTGATGATCGGCGCGTCGACCAACCGTATGGCGGGGGTCCTCTGGGTGATCCTGGCCCTGTCGATCCTGGCGGTGGCCAATCGGATCTACTTCACGTATCTCGTGCTGAACCGGCGTCCGATGCCGACGCGCGAAGGCCTGCGGGGGCTCTTCAACCGCGCGTTCTTCTGGACCGACGAGCGCGCGACGCTCGCCTATGACATCTGGGTCATCGCGATTCTCGCGTTCGTGTGGCTGACGCCGCCCGATTGGATCCGGGATCCGACGGCGAGTGGGCCGGGGGTCGTTGGATGGTTGCTCCGCAATTAAGAATTCGGAAGTAAGAATTAAGAATTCGCTGCCCATGCCGCTCGTAATCGGAACACGCCTCGGGCCGTATGAAATCGTCGCCCCGCTTGGGGCAGGCCCCTCGACTTCGCGCGAGAGGGTTTCGTGAGCCTCGCGGTCGGTACCCGGCTCGGCCAGTACGAGATCCTGGCTCCGCTCGGGGCAGGCGGGATGGGCGAAGTCTACCGCGCCCGCGACACGACGCTCGATCGCGACGTCGCGATCAAAATTCTGCCCGACGCCTTCGCCGCCGATCCGGAGCGGCTTGCGCGGTTTCAGCGGGAAGCCAAGACCCTCGCCTCGCTCAACCATCCCAACATCGGTCAGATCTACGGCCTGGAGGAATCCGTCCCTGCAACAGCTGGGCAAGCCAGGATTCGCGGGCTGGTGCTCGAGCTCGTGGAAGGGGACACGCTCGGAGCGAAGCTGGCAGGTACGGGCCTTCCGGTTTCAGAGGCCTTGACGATCGCCCGGCAGATTGCGGACGCCCTCGACGCCGCACACGGCAAGGCCATCGTCCATCGCGATCTGAAACCCGCCAACATCAAGATCACGCCGAGCGGGACGGTCAAGGTGCTCGACTTCGGTCTCGCGAAGGCTGTCACAGACGATCAGTGGCATCCCGATCTGTCGCACTCGCCGACGGTCACCGCCCTCGGGACGCGCGGCGGGATGATCCTGGGCACGGCCGCGTACATGAGCCCCGAGCAGGCGCGGGGGCAGGTGGTGGACAAGCGGACCGATATCTGGGCGTTCGGGTGCGTGCTGTTCGAGATGCTGACCGGGCGTGGCACGTTCGGCCGCGCCACGACGTCCGACACGATCGCCGCCGTCCTCGAACACGAGCCCGACTGGAGTCAGTGTCCTGCCCGCACACCGCCGGCCGTCACTCGACTGCTAAGGCGGTGCCTCGAGAAGAATCCAGAGCGGCGGCTCCACGATATCGCCGATGCACGCCTCGAGATTGATGAGGCCTCGAGCCCCCCGACGAAAGATGTGGCTTCCACCCAGGGCGAGGAGGTATGGCGCGTCAAACCGCTTGCGTGGTCAGTGGCTGGAGCGCTGGTCGGCGCGTTGGCCGCCGTCATCGCGCTGACCTCGATGGGGCCCAGGGTTCGGGTCGAATCGGCGCCGCGTCTGTCTCGAGCAGTGAACGTGACGAACTCCGCCGCGCAGGAATTCGGGCCGGCCATCTCGCCGGACGGAAAGTGGGTGGCGTACTATTCGAATGAGGCCGGCCGGACCGACTTGTGGGTGAAGTTTCTCGACAGCGGGGCAACCTCCAATCTCACGGCGAATCTGAATCTGGAGCTCCCGGCGCGGACCGGCATTGGCGGGGTCGCGCTTTCACCAGACGGCAGTCAAATTGCCTTTACGGCCCGTCCAGATCCGGCGCAGCCTCAATACGACACGTGGGTGATTCCCGCACCGGTCGGAGGTGTACCGCGCAAGCTGCTGCAGGTGATGCAGGGGCTCCAGTGGTCGCCCGACGGTCGGCAGATCATTTGCGTCCGTCCAGGATCCACGAGCGGTGACACGCTCGTCCTCACCAACAGCGACGGAAGCAACGCGCGCGATCTCGTGACCGCGGTACCGGGTCGCCATATTCACTGGCCGGCCTGGTCGCGCGATGGTCAATCTGTCTACTTCATCAATACGTACGACACCTGGCACACGGAACCATCGGAAACCTACCGCGTCGCCGTCTCCGGCGGATCGCCAGAGCCCGCGGTCCGTTCCGCGCGTCGAGCCATCTACCCCGTGCCGCTACCCGGCGGTGATTTCGTCTTTGCTGGCAATCCGGACACGATCGATCTCGGTCTTTGGTGGAAGCCCGCGGGAACGGGCGCGGCCCAGCCGCTCACCGTGGGAATCGGCGAGTACACCGAGCCGCGGCTCTCCGCAGACGGACGAAGGATCGTCGCCACCCTCGTCGACGTGCGACAGGCGCTCGTGAGGTTGCCCATTGCGGATGGGTTGAACCGCATGGTCCCCATCACGGACGGACACATGGGCGACATCGACCCATCGCTGGATCCGCGAACCGATCGGTTGGTGTTCAGCTCCGCGCGATCGGGTCGGCGCAATCTCTGGATCGCGCGCGCCGACGGAAACGATGCGCGCCCGTTGACGACCGAATCGGCGAACGACGAGCGGCCGGTGTTTTCTCCTGACGGTGAACAGGTGGCGTTCGTCTCGGATCGTAGTGGGCGGCAGGCCATCTGGGCGATGAGCGCGGCCGGTGGCGCGCCGAAAATGCTGGCCGAGACGATCGTGCTCGACTCGCTGACCTGGTCGCTCGACAGCACCCGCGTCATCTTCGCCCGACCGGAAGGCAACCGAACGGGGCTTGCGGCCGTGTCGGTGGCGGATGGCCGGGTCGAGCCCATCTCAACCCCGGCTCAGGCCTGCTGCCCGGCGGCCTCGCCTAAGGCGAACGTCATCGCCTACCTGCAGCCGACCATTCTGCCGGCCCAGGGGCCGTCTGGATCTTCTTCAGCCAGGCTCTGGCTGAGGTTCATTGACGCCGAAGGGCGGCCGTTACACACGGATTTGCCAGATCAGCAGTTCGCCAACGGATTCCTGTCGTGGTCTCCGGACGGCAAGCGACTCATCGGAGCGTCAGTGACGGCTGGAGGGGCCTCCGCGCTCTGGATCGTCGAGCCGGGCGCCCGTCAGCCCTACAAGAAGTTTTTCGACTTTCCCGCAATTGGCCGGCCGCGCGGGCTGACGTGGACGCGCGATGGAGCGAGCGTGATCGTGGCCAACCAGGAGTTTCCGGGTGATATCGTGATGTTCGACGTGACTCGCTGACCCCGAGAAGGGGACACGCAATCAAATTAAGAATTCGGAATTAAGAATTAAGAATGCGTGGACGGCGGCGACCGCGGCCGGCAGATCTCGTCGCCGTGCTCCGCCGCTTGTTACGAATGATGGTGGCGATGATCGCGACGAGCTCACTTCCCTCCTGAACAAGCTCGCGCGCCTCTTGAGGCTGACCCAGGCGACAGGCTTCGCACACCCTCAATCTCGTCCACGTCTCTCGACATTCCTTCAGCGACACGCAGCATTTGGAAATGAAGTCGCATCGCTCTCGGCGGCGCGTGCCTCTTCGAGCATCGCCGCGGTCGACGTGCTGCAGTTCACGAGCTGCGGAACCATCATGCGGCCGACGCCGCCTTCGGTTGAGAGCTTCTGGCAGAACTTCACCACCCGGCAGGCAAACGTAAACGTACGGTCCCGAATGTCCTGTCCGTTCTCGTAGGTCGGAGGCGTTTCCCTGGAGGGGATGTCCTGTGGCATGCCATCACGCGGTGCGCGGGCAATGCCATTCGGGAACAGCGCGAATTCACGAGGTTTTCGGCGTGGAGGCCCGTGGCAGTTCGCAGAAATTGCCACGCATTCTTAATTCTTAATTCTCAATTCTTAATTTCTTCAGGCTCGCTTCCGTTTCGCCGACGGCCTCGCGACCGTGGCTTTGACGGGCATCTTCCGGGCCGTAACGCTGTCGAGACTCTTGCGCAGCGCTTCCATCAAGTTGACGACCTTCGGCGGCGCTTCAACGGTCGGGGCGACGACCTCGCGGCCGGCGATCTTCGCGTCGATGATCTGCTGCAGGCCCGCACGGTACTCGTCCTGATACGTGGCGAGATCGAGCGGACGCTCGAAGGTGCCAATCACCTGCTTGGCGAGCTTGACCTCCTCGGGCTTCACCGTCGTGGGCACCGAGTTGAGCTCTTCGACCTGATCAATCGCACGGATTTCTCCGGTGTGATGGAGCGTGTGCATGGCGATGCCACGCTGGTAGGGCCGCACCGCGACCAGGTACTCGCGCCCGTACAGCGCGAGCTTCCCGACGCCGACCTTTCCCTTCATGCCCTCGCGCATCACCGCAAAGGCGTCGGAGGCTACGGGGCCGTCAGGCGCCAGGTAATACGTGCGATCGACGTACATCGGATCGATCGAGGACTCGTCGGCAAACTGCACGAGATCGATCACGCGGGTCGACTCCGGCCGCACCTTCTCGAAGTCGTCCTCGTTCACGATGACGTAATGACCCTTCTCGAACTCGTAGCCCTTGACGATGTCCGTGTTCGACACCTCGCGGCTGCACTGCGGGCACCAGCGCTTCTGCTGAATACGCGTCCGGCATTCCCCGTGCAGCTGATTGAAGGAGATCGTCGCTCCCGATTCTGTCGCCGGGAACACCTTGACCGGGATGTTCACCAGGCTCACTTTCAGGTAGCCTTTCCAGGTTGGGCGTGCAGCCATATAGTCGTTAGTCGTTAGTCGTTAGTCGTTGGCCTAGTCAGCCGCGTGAGCCGACTGCTTGTCGTGACGTATATCGGTCCGAGCGCGTGCCTTCTTGATGATAGGCTGGTCGTCCGACCAACGACTATCGACCAACGACTGTCGACTATCAAGCCTCATCCCTTTCGTCCCGCTCGCCCAAATCCAGCCCCGTCCCGGCGAAGTGAATCTGGTGCTCGCCAATCTTGTCACGAAGCAGCCGCCGCGCGGCCCCGTAGTGCTCGAGCGGAACCGCGAGCTTCCGTGCAAGACTGCGCAGTCGCGAGATCACGATGAGCCAGACCGCGTGTTCGCTTTCCCGCCAGCTGATGCCGCCCACTTCGTTGTACGGAATGAACGAGGAATCCGCCCAGATGCCGTCTTCGTAGAACCCGCGCCCGATCCGGCGGTGGAGAGGCGTCAGGCAGGCGAAATACAGGAACATCATCAACTCGCCGAACGGGTACCGGGCCGCGACCACCTTGTTGAGGACCAACAACCCGGTGGTCACGCCGAGCGCCAGCGTCAACAGGTACTGGCGAGGTTTCGGACTCGGCCAGGTGAGCAGCGCCCCCGAGCGCAACCGTCGGTACTTGAGGTAGTCGAGCAGGATGCGGGCGTTCGCCACGAGAAAGCCCACGCCAATCGCCAAGAGGGTGCCCGAGACGACGGTCACAAGGACAGGATAGTGGAATTTCAGGTCTTTCTGGCCAGCGAGGGATCGAAACACCGCCGGCAGCGCGCTTCGTACAGGCCACCGGCGCCGACGAGCACGCGATCGCTGCTGGCCACGAGCCGCTGGGTGTGGTTGGCCGGCTCGCCGCACACGACGCAGATCGCCAGCGTCTTGGTGATGTACTCGGCGATGGCCAGCAGCTGCGGCATCGGCTCGAACGGGCGTCCGAGATAATCCTTGTCGAGCCCCGCCACGATCACCCGCTTGCCGCGGTCGGCGAGCGTGTTGCACGCCGTCGGCAGCTTGGGATCGAAGAACTGCCCTTCGTCGATGCCCACGACCTCGGTGTCTACAGCGACCTGCCGCTCGAGGTCATCGGAGTGCCTGATGTTCTCCGACGCAATCCGCATCTCGCTGTGCGAGACGATGTGGTCCTCGCTGAAGCGGTCGTCGACGAACGGCTTGAAGATCTGGACTTTCTGTCTCGCGATTTGGGCGCGGCGGAGCCGGCGGATGAGCTCCTCGCTCTTGCCGCTGAACATGCTCCCCGCGATGACTTCAATCCAGCCGCGGTCGGGGGTCCTGCGAATGTCGTCCATGAGAGCTATTTCTTCACGCCCTTGACTGGTACTCGCCCGTCTCCGTGCTGATGCGGATCGTGTCGCCCTCGTTGATGAACGGCGGGACCTGCACGACCAGACCCGTCTCGAGCGTGGCGGGCTTCACCTGCGCGCTCGCGGTGGCTCCCTTGATGCCGGGCACGGTTTCCTTCACGACGAGGTCGACGGTCGGCGGCAGCTCGATGCCGACCGGCTCGACGTCGTAGAACTCGACCCGAATCAGCGCGTCCGCCACCAGGTAGTTCTTCGAATCCCCGAGCGCGTCGGCCGATATGTGAATCTGATCGAAGGTGGACGTATCCATGAAGTAATACACGTCACCGTCGTTGTACATATATTGCATTTCTCGCTCGTCGAGCACCGCGCGCTCCACGTCCTCCTCGGCGCGGAACTTGTGATCGGCCAGCATCGAGCTCCGGATGTTCCGCATACGCACCTGGATGTGCGCGCGCTTGTTGCCCGGCGTCAGGTGATGCAACTCGAGAATCCGGAACAGATCGTCGCCCACCTTGATCAACATGCCCTTCCGGAGGCGCGTGGCTTGCACGGAGCTGCTCATGCTTCGTCCTTGGTAGCGAAAGTTCGCCGTAGTGGCTCGCGGGCGTTCACTCGGCGGATTGAGGCCAAGCTTCGCTACTGGTACATCCTCGCGATCGTAGCATAGAGGGCGGTCCGCACGTGACGGCTCCACCCGGCCGGAATCCCCGTGCTACGATGCTCCACGTGGCCTTTACGCGGTGGGATCCGATGCGTGATCTGCTGACGCTGCACGAGCAGCTCGGACAGCTCGTCGGCACCGATGCACCAGGCTGGACGCCACCGGTGGATCTGTACGAAACGGCAGGCGCCTTCGTCCTCACCGCCGAGCTCCCCGGCTTGAACCGGAGCGATATCGAGATTCACGCGCAAGACAGCCGCATCCTGATTCGCGGCGCGCGCACCGCCGGCCAGGTGCCGTGCGAGCAGTACCACCGCGTCGAGCGCGGCCACGGGCCGTTCTCGCGCGCGTTCTCGCTGCCCGAGCCGATCGTGGTCGAGGCGGTGACGGCCGACTTCAAGGACGGCCTGCTCACGCTGACGATGCCAAAGGCCAGCGGCAAGGGCGCGAGACGCGTCGACGTCACCGAGAGACATTGAAATGTCACTGAAATTTCAGAGTCTAGAGCTCAGAGTTCAGATTCAATCTCAGAGTACCGATTGTCGATGCCGACACCTGAAGGCTGACGGCCGAGAGCTGAAAGCTGATAGCTGATAGCTGATAGCTGCTCATGATTAGGCGCGTTCTCCCCGTGTTCGCCCTGCTGTTAGCCGGCTTCGCGGCCGGCCTCGTGCTCTCGGGCCGCCTGTACACCGCGTCGGATACACACGCCTCCGCCGATCAAAGCGCGCACGTGGCAGTGTCGACCGCCGCCCCAGCGCCGCCGCCGCCGCAGGTCATCGCGTCGGGGCCAGATTTCACCCGCATTGCGGCGCAGGCCGTCAAGGCGGTGGCCAACATCTCGTCCCTTCAGGTCGTACAGCGTT
Organism: Acidobacteria bacterium RIFCSPLOWO2_02_FULL_65_29; assembly: GCA_001767435.1. GTDB lineage: Bacteria > Acidobacteriota > Vicinamibacteria > Vicinamibacterales > CAVVIG01 > 2-02-FULL-65-29. The sequence continues at coordinate 32,024 of MEKT01000114.1, forward strand.
CGAGCTCACCGTTCGCCAACGATCCGTTCTTCAATTATTTCTTCGGCGACCAGGACGTGTTCGGATCGCGCGAGCGCCGTTCGCTCAGCCTGGGCTCTGGCGTCGTGGTGTCGTCCGACGGCTACATTGTCACCAACAACCACGTGGTGGCCGAAGATCGCCGGGCCACGATGCGGGAAGTCACCGTGGCGCTCGCCGACAAGCGGGAGATCCACGGCACGATCATCGGCACCGACCCGGCCACCGATCTCGCGCTCCTGAAAGTCGACGTCAAGGGGGTGCCCGTCCTGCCCTGGGGCGATTCGGCCAGGCTGCAGGTCGGCGAGTGGGTGCTCGCCATCGGCAGCCCGTTCCAGTTGAGCCAGACCGTCACCGCGGGCATCGTGAGCGCGGTGGGCCGCGCGAATGTCGGGATCACCGACTACGAAGACTTCATTCAGACCGATGCGGCCATCAACCCGGGCAATTCGGGCGGCGCGCTGGTCAACACGCGCGGCGAGCTCGTCGGGATCAACACCGGGATCTACAGCCAGAGCGGCGGCTATCAGGGGGTCGGCTTCGCGGTGCCGAGCGTCCTCGCGCAGCGCGTCGTGCGGGACCTGATGCAGTACGGCGAGGTTCGACGCGGCACGATCAGCGGCATCAGCATCGAACCGCTGACCCCGGACATCGCGTCGCAGCTCGGGGCGCCCAACACCCGGGGCGCGGTTGTCTCGCGCTCCTACAGCGGCTCGGATGCGTACGTGGCCGGGCTGCGCCGAGGCGACATCGTCACCGGGTTCAACGGCGGCGCGATCGAGGATCCGTCGCAACTGTTCCGTTTGGTGGCCGACGCTCCGATCGGATCGACGGCCACGCTGCGCGTGCTGCGCGTCGGCCAGAGCATCACGATCCGAGTGCCCGTCGTGTCTTCGTCCCGAGCGGGCCGCTAGGTAGCCGGTTGCTGAAAAAGCCGGCAACCTGAAGTTAGAAGTGTTAAGTAGTGTTAAGTGAGAAGTCAGAAAGACGAAATCTGGCCAGTCGACCGCAAGTCATGAGGAGCACGACGTGACCCGAACGCTTTTCGCGCCTGTCCTGATCGCGATGTCTGTCGCGTCGGTCGCTGCCGGCCAGACCACGCCGCCGCCGGCCATGCCGGACGTGCAGACGCTTGGCCCCCAGGTCGGGACCAAGGTTCCCGATTTCTCGCTGGCGGACCAGAACGGCCGCACGCAGACACTCGAGTCGATCCTGGGCCCGAAGGGCGCGGTCCTGGTGTTCTTCCGCTCGGCCGATTGGTGACCGTACTGCAAAACGCAGCTGGTCGAGCTGCAAGGTCGGAAGGCTGAGCTCGAGCGGGCAGGGCTGGGACTCGCCGCGGTCAGCTACGATGCGGTCCCGATCCTTGCGGATTTTTCCGCGCGGCGCGGTATCACCTTTCCGCTGCTCTCCGATGCGGGGTCCGGCATCATCAGGGCGTACGGCATTCTGAACACGACCGTGCCCGCGTCGAACAAGCAGCAGTACGGCATCCCGTTCCCCGGTACGTTCATGCTCGACAGGACCGGCGCCGTGACGTCGCGGTATTTCGAGCAGGCGTACCAGGAGCGGACGGCGATGTCGACCGTGATGGTGCGGCTTGGGCAGACGATTCGCGCCGAGGCCACCAGGGCGAAAGGGTCGTATCTCGAGCTGACCACGTATGCGACCGACCAGGTGGCGGCGCCCGGGACGCATTTTTCGGTGGTGATGGACGTGAAGCCGGCGTCGAAGGTCCACGTCTACGCGCCGGGCGTGACGGGGTACAAACCCATCGCGCTTCGGATCGACGCGCAGCCGGGGTTGGTGGTGAGAGACGCGCAGTTCCCGGCTCCGGAAGACTACTTCTTCGCGCCGCTCGAGGAACACGTAGCGGTCTACAGCAAGCCGTTCCGCATCGTACAGGACCTGATGATCGATCCGTCCCCGCAGGCCGCGAAGACGCTCGAGGGCATGACGAGCCTCACGGTGAAGGGGGTGCTCGACTACCAGGCGTGCAACGACAAGGAATGCTTCCTTCCCCAGTCGATTCCACTCACGTGGACCGTGGCGCTGAAGCCGCTCGACCGCGAGCGGGCCAGGCAGCCGTAATTGCGAGGAAGATCAAGTTGACAGTTCACAGTTAACAGACGGCTCTCCGGGGGCTGGCTGTCAACTGTTAACTGTCGACTGTTAACTGCCGACTGTCGGCGTTACCATGGGCCGCATGCTGGCTTGGTTGCTGACGCTCGGATTGCAGGTGGGGGCGGCTGCCCCGCTGGAGCTGACACCTGGCGCCGTCTACGACCCGAAGATTCCCACGATCGCGCAGGTCCTCGGGCACGACATCGGCGAGCGAATCACGACGCCCGAGGAGATTCCGATCTACCTGCGCGCCCTCGCCCAGTCGGCGCCGGATCGCAGCCGTCTCCTCGAGTACGCGCGGTCCTGGGAGAACCGTCCGCTCTGGCTCTTCGTCATCGGCTCTCCTGAACGCCTGGCGCAGCTCGATCGAGTGAAAGCGGATCTCCGGCGCCTGGCCGATCCGCGCGGACTGGCCCGCTCGGAGGCCGATCGCCTCGTGCGCGAGCTGCCCGTCGTCACCTGGCTGATGCACGGCGTGCACGGCAACGAGATTTCCTCGTCGGACGCGGCGCTGGCGGAAGCGTACCATCTGCTGGCCGCGCGAGGCGCCGAGGTGGAGACCATCCTGCGCGAGTCGATCGTCGTCATCGACCCGATGCAGAACCCCGACGGCCGCGCCCGCTTCGTGTCACAGAACCTGGTGGGCGCCGCCGCCGCCGGCGATGCGAACCCGGTGGCAGCCGAGCACGACGAGCCGTGGCCCGGAGGCCGATCGAACCACTATCTGTTCGATATGAACCGCGATTGGTTCTCGCAATCGCAGCCCGAGACGCGCGGCCGAAGCAAAGCCATGCTCGAGTGGTTTCCCCACGTCGTGGTGGATCTGCACGAGATGGGCGGCGATTCGAGTTATTACTTCGGCCCGCCGGCCGATCCGATCAACCCGCACATCACGCGATCGCAGCGCGCGGCGCTGGAACTGTTCGGCCGCGCGAACGCCGCGAGGTTCGACGAGCGCGGCTTCCCGTACTTCGTCCGTGAGAACTACGACGAGTTCTACCCGGGCTACGGCGACTCCTGGCCGATCTTCCAGGGCGCGGTCGGCATGACCTACGAGCAGGCGTCGGCGCGCGGGCTGGCGTGGAAGCGCACAGACGGCGACGTGCTGACCTATCGCGACGGCATCGTGCACCACTTCACGGCCGCGATGACAACGGCCTCGACCGCGGCGAGGAATCGGGAAACCCTCGTCCGCGACTTCTTCGAGTATCGGCGCACGGCTGTCGAGGAGGGCGAGAAGGGCGCTGTGCGTGAGTACGTGATCGTTCCCGGCCAGGATCCCTCCCGGGCCGCTGCCCTGGCGCGAAGCCTCGCGCTTCAAGGCATCGAGGTGCGCCGCGCCGACGAGCCGCTGAAGATCGGCGGACGCGTCGTACCCGCAGGCGCGTTCCTCGCCTCGAATGCTCAGCCGGCCGGGCGTCTGCTTCGCAACCTGCTCGACGCGCACACCGCGCAGGACGAAGCGTTCGTCAAGGAACAGGATCGCCGCCGCAGGCTCAGGTTGAACGACGAGATCTACGACATCACCGCGTGGAGCTTGCCGCTGGTGTTCGACGTCGAGGTCATCACGTCGCCGGCTGCGCTCGCCGTGAAGGCCAGTCCTGTCCCCGCAAACGGCGAAGCGGGGCGTTCGGGTTCAGGCCCGCTTCCCCCAGCGAAAGTCGGCTACCTCCTGCCCTGGGGCAGCGCCACGGCATCGGCCGTGGCCGAGGCGCTGCGCTCGGGCATTCGCGTGCGACAGGCGGGCAAGCCGCTCGCCATCGCGGGACGCAAGTACGGCATCGGCACGGCCATCGTTCGGGTCTCGGAGAATCGGGCGGACCTGGCCACGACGCTGGGACCGATTGTCGCCAGGCATGGCGCGGACGCGATCCCGATCGACACCGGATACCAGGATGAAGGCATCTCGATCGGGAGCGCAAACGTCGTCGCGCTGCGAGCGCCGCGTGTCGTACTGGCCTGGGACGCGCCGACGCAGTCACAGTCGGCGGGATGGGCGCGCTACGTGCTCGAGCGACGGTTCGGCGTACCGGTCACGGCGGTGCGCGTCAGCTCGTTCGAACGCCTCGATCTCGACGAGGTGGACGTCATCGTGCTGCCGTCGGGCACCTACGGCCCGCTGGCCGGTGAGGAGCCGCTCCGCCGCCTCCGCGAATGGACGCGGCGCGGGGGCACCATCGTCACCCTCGCCGACGCGTCGCGTTGGGCCGCGGGCGAGCGGGTGAACCTGATCGAGACGCGCACGGAGCTCCGAGGCGGCCGGCCGGAAACCGACGAGCGGCCCGCCGGGAGCTCACCCGCCGGAGGCTCCTCGTCTCCGGCGTCGTCCTCGACTCCAGGGTCTGGAGCGTCATCCTCGACCACCGCCGCGACCTCCAGTCCATCTTCGTTCGACTTCGACAAGTCGATTCAACCCGAGCGTGAGCGGCCCGAAAGCACGCCGGGCGCGATCGTGCGGGTGACGCTCGACCAGGAGCACTGGCTGAGCGCCGGTCAGGACGGAGAGCTGCAGGTGATTCTTGAAGGCCAACGGATCTTTACGCCCATCCGTCTCGATCGAGGGCGCAACGTCGGCGTGTATGCGGCGAAGGACAAGCTCGTGGCGAGCGGCCTCGTGTGGGAGGAGGCGCGCGATCAGATCGCGCAGAAGGCGTATCTCGTCTACCAGCCGGTCGGCCAGGGCCACGTGATCGCGTTTGCCGAGGATCCCAACTTCCGTGCGTTCACGGAGGCCAGCGAGCTCATGTTCATCAACGCCGTCCTCCTCGGCCCGGCGTACTGAACAGAAGTAAGAAGTTAGAAGTTAGGGCGCTCACGCAGCCAAATTCATGCGCTGCATGAGATCCTGGAAACGCGGATCGCCGCGCAATTCGTCAAGTTGCGGAGGGACGCCGATATAGGGCATGTTTGGATCGCGCGACTCGTACGCTCGTTCGAGCCACTCCACAGCGCGATCATTCGATCTTGTCTCGGCGGCGTGTTTACGCCCTTGGGTCACCCAATCGGAGGACGATTCTTTCGGAATGAGTTCTTTATCGCAATCTTGCCGTTCCGGAACGTGAACACATCGCAGCCGGTGACCTCGACTCGCTTGCCGTCCTTGAGTGTTCCGGTGAACGTCCATTCCGATACGCCTCGATCTCCCGTCACGAAGTGTCGCGCATGACCCCAGTGCGCATCCGGATACTGCTCGAACACGGCGGCGTAGGCGGCCCGCACCGCCCGTTGCCCCTGGTGTCTCTCGCCGTCGACAGCGTTACCGCCCGAAGCTTCAAAGACGCAGTCGATCGTCATCATCGACATCAGCGCATCAACATCGTGACGGTTCCAAGCGTCAGCGAATGCCTGCAGCAGACGTTCCTTGCCTCGGTCTGTGAGCTGGCTAGTCATGGAAGCGCCCTCGGCGGCAACGCTGACCGCAGGGACTCGATGACCAGCCGCGCCGCCGATCAGTAGACCGACCACTATGAATGCCGCGACCGCCCGCATGTGATCCTCCAGCCATCGGCTCCCTGACGGATTCGCTGTTCCGCCGTCTTGCCCGCCCGGCCTTGGCCATTCTTCCGATGTCGTGGCGCTCGGTCAAGTTCTTTCGGCACACAGACCTGTGGGACGCGTGATAGTTGTCGACGTAAGCGGCGGAGAGCACTCGGCCGGCTAAGGTGCGTGATCTCTGTTCCCGGGTCCAGCTCGCGCGCGCGCGACCAGTCGGATTCGGCAGGTTTGCCGCTCTGCTGGACGGCTTCGCCGCTCGACGAAGTGAGCTCCCCAGCGTCAGCGAGGCGGATGGCCTCGCGCGTCGCGGCGCGAGCGATGGGACCGACCGTGCCTTGTGATGCCGGATCGCGGAGATCAAATGACTCTGGTGTCCTCGTCTGCCCCTGAGCAGTCACCGGCAGTGCGGACGCCGCCAAAGACACGACCAATGTGAGCGACAGGGCCGATTTCGTGCGAGACATGTTCCGCCTCCTCCTGTCGAATGGCCTTACACCCAGTCAATCCTCGTAGGTCTTTCCGAAGCGGTACACGTACCCCATTTGTCCGTACACCTGAGTGAGAGGAGTCCCATTAAACCAGGGATTCTTCATGCCAAACGCCGGCCCGACCTCGATGAAGAATCCCTTCACCTGGAAGTCGTACGCGAGGCCAAAGTACTCTCCGCTGATCGAGCGATTGCCGTACCAGCCGTACTGGTACGCGTTCCGAACGCGCGCCCACACGACTCCGACCGTGTGCGTCGCGTTGTCCTCGTCTCTGAGCACACGCCCGACGTTCAGTTGCTGGCCGTTGCGGCCGTCACCCGAGGCCCCACCCGACAGACGGATGGACCAGGGCCCCGCGACGACCCCGACCGATGCATAGGGCGTAGGGAGGATTCCCTGGACGACTCCCACCTCGAGCGCAACCAGCCGTGATTCCTGCGCACAGACCGACGTTGCAATGAACAGGATCGCCGCAGCCACTCCGACCGTCAACGGCTTCATGGGTCCACCTCTTGGTGTGGGATGAAGCGTGACGGGGTGAACGTTACGGGTGATTGTTTACCGCCTTCGAACGATGAGCGGTAAACAATTACTACTACGGCTCGACGCCGAGCTCGCGAATGATGCGCGCCAGAGCGATCCGATCGACGTCCGGCTGCCCGTTTGCGCCGTCGACGACGAGGCTCAGCCCGAGCCCGAGGATCGTGGCGTGAGGGCCGTTCGCCGTCGAGATCTTCACTGTCGACGTGTCGAGCTTCAGGTGCACGACACCCGCCGCGTGGGCCGCGTCGACAGCGCCGGTCAGCTGGCGCGCAATCTCGACCCGCTCGTCCATTCCCATTGACGCACGCGAGCCGAGGGCGGTCAGCGGCCAGCCCGCCACATACTCGCTGGCGACGTACAGCAGCCCCTCGGCGGTCAGACCGACATCGAGCAGCCTTCCGACGCTCGGATGCTGGATACGGGCGAGGGCAGGTTTCCAGTGCTGATATCGCGACAGCACCGCATCAACGTCGTCACGCGGACCCAGAACCTTGAGCGCCACATATCCGCGCGCCCCAGTGAGCGCCTGCGCCAGATACGTCACACCGCTGGAACCTTCGCCGATCGGCGCCAGCACCCGATACGGGCACGGCTCGTCATCCATCGACAGCGCCGTGGTGAGCAAACACACGGGACAGAGGTCGAGCGGCGTCGCACGCGCCGCGCGCGCGGTTCCGCAGCGCGGGCACCGCACCGGTCGGGATACGGTCATACCTTCGGTAGCCGTGCTAGTCACGAAGCTGCGTTGCTCCATCATGGCTGGTCGGTTTGAGGCGCAGCTTCGTTACTGTGAAGCAACGGCCGTCGGACGTTACCTATGCTCGCGGGGCCCCACCCCCGCTCGCTTCGCGCTGCGGCGCTCGAAGACTCGCTTCCTCGCGCGGGCCGCGGGCCGCAGGCGCTACTCGCTGACGGCCTTCAGCAAATACGCAATCTCGGCGTCGATGTCGGCTGGATCCGAGACGGTTTCGGCAATCTCCTCGACCAGCGTGTCACGGAAATGGCGGCGCAGGCGGTGCACGGCGACTTTGACCGCCCCCTCGCTCATCCCCAACGCCCTTGCGACATCGGCGTACGGCACTCCCTCGCTATCACCGGTCAGAAATCCCTTCAAATGATCGAACAGTCCGGCCTTGCCCGCAGACACCTGCTCCTCGCGCACGCGTGCGAGCACACGCTCGAGCAGGATGAGCGCCCAGCGGCGATCGAACAGTTTCTCGGGCGTGAGATCGTCGCGCGGCTCGAGCTGGTATGTTCCCTCGGCGGTCTCCACCTCGAGCGAGATCGGGGGCTGATTACCGCCGCGCTTCAGCGTCCGCGCGCGATCGCGCTCGTTCGACAGAAAGTGTCGGATCGAGCCGCAGAGAAACGCGCGAAAGCGCCCTCTCGCCGGATCGGCGTCATGCAAGTAGTTCTTCTCGAGCACGCGCGAGAAGAATTCCTGCGTCAGGTCCGCGCCTTCTTCCGCACGATTGCCCTGCCGGCGGATGAACGCGTACACCGGATACCAATACATCTCGCACAGACTGGCCAGCGCCTCCGCTGAGCGCGCGTTCGACTTCTGCCCGGCCGCGAGGACGAGGCTCCAGCGAGTCGTCGCGAATCGGCCGGCCCGCGGCGCCGGGAAGCCGCCGTCAGGCATGCAGGCTCCGCTCGAGCTCCGCGAGAAACCCCGCTGGCGACTCGGGTCGCGCCGCCCGGTTGAGCGCCAGCGCGCGGGCAAAGAACGGCTGGCAGCCACTCGGCAGATTCGCCGACCGCGGGTCGAAACCTGACACCTTCATGCCCACGTCGAGGACGCTGGTCGCCGAGGCGAACGGATGCGATCCGCTCAGCATTTCGAACGCGATGATGGCGAGCGCCCACAGATCCCAGCTCGGATCGGGCTCCTCGCCGCGAAGCTGCTCGGGCGCCATGTACAACGGCGTACCGAGCAACACGCCGCCGGTCATGTGGACCGTGGGCAACTCGCCGTCGTGTGCCGCGAGGAACTTGGCGATGCCGAAATCGAGCACCTTCGCGCTTTCTCTCGACCCATGTGACACGAGGCAGATGTTCTCGGGCTTCAAATCGCGATGCACGATCTGCCGGCGGTGCGCGGCCTCGACGGCGGCGGTGACGTCGCGCAGAATGGCGATCGCCCGCCGACACTCGACCCGTTCTTCGGTGCGCAACGTGTCACGGAGCGTGCGGCCGTCGAGCAGCTCCATGACGAGAAACGCGTGCGCGCCGGCGACGCCGAAGTCGTGCACGGTGACGACGTTCGGGTGGGAGAAGGCGGCCGCGACGCGCGCCTCGCGCTGAAAGCGCTCGGCCGCTCCGGGCAGGCCGACGAGATCCTCGCGAACGAGCTTGGCCGCGACGCGTCGATCGAGCGAGGTGTCGAGCGCCACGTACACCGTGCCCATGCCGCCGCGACCGAGCCGCTGCTCGATCCGGTAGCGCCCGGCAAGTAGGCGCGGCGCGGTCACCGGCACGAGCGCGGCGCCTTCGACGCGACACCGGCCGGTACCCGAGTCGTAGCAGCCGCCGCAGGCCGGACATTCTTCAAAGCGTTCGGTGGCGGCAGCCGCAGTGGCCTCGACTGTGGGCAGCCGCATCGCCACGCTTTCCGCAATCGCCATCAAGAGCTCCCCATCGTCTTCGGTATACGGCTCTTCCGAACGCTTCGGACCGAGCACGAACAGCGCTCTGGCGTCTCCGTCTCCCGATCGAACCGGCACCACCAGATCGATGGCGGCCGCGTGCATCGAACGGACGTCGCCGACCGGCATCTTCCGCGCGAGCCAGTCGGTTTCCGACCGAGCGATGTCGAGCGGCTTGCCAAGCAGACGGGCGAGGGCCAGGATCTTGTTGTCCGCGTTCAGCGAGCCAGGCGCACCGTCGATCGGCGAAGCGGCCACGGTGCGATACTGGCGGCCGTCGTGGTCGCGGACGAGCAACGCGACGAACGTGGGGTGGAGCGCCTGCTCGATTCGCGAGACGACCGTCGGCGCCACCGATTCGAGACTCGCCGCCTGCCGGACATCCTCCGCCACCTCCCGCAGCAGCCGCTGGGCATTGTAGCGCTCGCGGAAAAACCGGCGATCGAGGGAGTCGAGCCACCCTTGCCGCCGCGTGCGTGCAACCACCGCCAGACCGGCGAGCGACACGTACACCCACACTCGGCTCCGAAGCACGTCACCGACTGGTTCGTCACCATGGGCGAGCACATCCACGCCCAGGACTGCGAGCAGGACGGGCACGAGCGCCAGCAGTGCGCGTCGCGCCAGCGCGTAGCGCAGGCCCTGCCGGATCATGACGCTGATGTCGAACAGCCGATGCCGCAGGATGGCGTAGGCGAACGACAGCGGCAGCACCAGGAAGAGGAACGTGCCGAGCGTCGCGAACGGCGACTCGAGAAACGATTGATCGAGATTGTTCGTCGAGGTGCGCCAGTACGAGAGCACGACCAGCGTTCCGGCGATCGTGCCGATGAGCGACCCGATCATCACCACACGCACTCGTCGTCTTTCGTTGACATCGGTGAGCCGGCGGTAGTTCAGCACGAGCGCCGCAAGACCGGCGATGATGTACGCGACGCCGACCACCACCAAGCTCTGAATCCACGGCGGCAACGGCGGAGCGGGTTGGCCCACGACAATGGTGTGATAGCCAAAGATGCCCCGGCCGACGAGACCCGGCACGAGCGGAATCCAGACCGCGCACCACGCCAGGCGCCTGCGGAAGCGCACGCGCGGAAAGATCACGAAAAACGAGAACGCCCACGCGGCAATCGCCACGCTGCTCATGAACGGAATCCAGAGCAACAGGCTCGCGGACGGCGGTAGCGCGCGCCAGACAGACGCAAACCGAAACGGGAGCGCAAGCGAGAACACGCCGATCGTGGCGAGAAAGGCGGCGCCGACAATCGCGGTCGAATCGCGCGAGCGCTTGTAGGCGACCATCAGGGCGAGCACCAGCGTCACGAGCTGCATCACGCGCACCGCGAGGAGCGCGGGGCCGTGCTGCGATCGCCACGACTGCCACGAGGCGAGCTCGGGCGTGATTGGAGCAGCGAATGCCGTGCCGTCGCGATCGACGGACAATCGGGTGGCCCGGCCGATCTCGAGGTTCGCTTCGACCGTCATCCAATCCAGACGGCCGCCGATTGGATGGCCATCGACGGAGGCGATGCGATCGCCGGCGCGAAGGCCCGCCCGCTCGGCGGGCCTGCCGGGGACGGTGTCGACGACGATGACGCGACCGACGTCGAACCTGAGACGCAGGCCGAGCGGGGATGGCCTCCACACGTCGCAATAGACGAGCAGCGCCCAATACCCGAGGAAGGCCGCCGCGACCACCAGGACGCCGAGCCGCGCCAGCCTGTATGTCATCGGTGTGCGGGCATCATGTTCAACGTGTTGTTGGCATTCTGCCCTTTGCAATTCTAACCAACTAACGTGGGGCTCCGCCCCACACCCCGGCTCGGTCGCTTGCGGGGACCCCTACGCCCCTCGCCGCTCCCTCGCAGGCGCGCCGTGCGCGCCTAGCTCGTTATGCGGAACGAGTACAAAACATGGATAACCTCGTCCGTAACCTCGAGGTCGATTTGCTTCAGGGAGTCTGTAGAGGGCGGCCTGAGGCCGCTCCCCGGCGAGAAGGCAATCCAAAGGATGGCATAAATCGTGGCCGTGAACGTTCATGCGTCTGTCGATCGTTTTGCTCGCGCCGCCGCGGTCGTGGCCGCTGCCGCCGCGCTCTCCGGCTGCGGTACGATCAATACCCTCGCCGTCAAGGGGGTTGCGAGCACGTTGTCCGAGGGCGGCGACAGCGTGACGTCGCACAACGATCCCGCGCTCATCGCGGGCGCGATGCCGTTTGCCTTGATGCTGCACGAATCGCTACTGGCGTCTGTTCCGAACCACGAGCCTCTCCTGACCACGACGTGCAGCTTGTACACACAGTACGCGTTCGGGTTCATTGCCGCTGACGCTGAAGCCTTGCAGAGGGAACACTACGATCGATCCAAGGAGCAGAGCGACCGCGCGTTCACGCTCGCCGAGCGCGGGAAGAACTACTGCTGGCGCGGGCTCGACGTGAAGTTTCGTGGCATGAGCCAGGCGCTCAAGGCGAACCCGACCCGGGCGCTTGCGCGGACGAAGAAGGAACACGTCGAGCTCCTGTACTGGTCCGCAGCCTCGCTCGGGGCCGCCATCTCGGCCGGCGGCCTCGACCACCCCGAGCTCCTGATCGACTGGCCCGTCGTTCGCGCGCTGGCCGAGCGGGCGCTCGCGCTGGACGAGACGTGGAGCGCTGGCGCGATCCCCGAACTGATGATCACGGTCGAGAGCCAGGGCGAGGCCCTCGGTGGCTCGGAAGACCGCGCGCGCCGGTACTTCGCCCGCGCCGTCGAGATCCAACGAGGCCTGTCCCCGAGCCCCTACGTCGCGCTGGCGACTGGTGTCGTCAGGAGCAAGCAGGACCGTGACGAGTTCGCCGATCTCATCGAGCAGGCGCTCGCGATCGATCCCGAGAACGATCCGAGCCATCGCCTCGTCACGCTGATCACGCAGAAGCGTGCGAGGCTGCTTCTCGAGCGCATCGACGACCTGTTCCTGGAACCGAGTCCGCGTCCCGAATGACCGTGGAGGCATGAGCATGTTCGGCAAGACCCCGTATCGGCTCGCCATCGCGCTCGCGATCGGCGCCTCCGTGTCGATCGGCGCGCAGGCGCCGCTCAACATCCGGCTGGCCACGCTCGCGCCGGACAATTCGCCGTGGACGAGCGCGCTCCGCTCGATGGGCACGGCCTGGGAGAAGGCGACTGACAGGCGCGTACGGCTGACCGTCTACGCCGGCACGATTCCGAGCGAGTCGTCGGCCATCGCGCGTATGGCGGTGGACGGGCTTCAAGCAGCGACCCTCATGGTCGCCGGCCTGGCCGAGATCGACGAGGCGTTCAACATCTTCGGCGTGCCGTTCTTCTTCGAGTCCGACGCCGAACTGGCTCATGTGCAGCAGAAACTGACGCCCCTCATCCAAGAGCGCCTTCGGGCCAAACGCTATCACCTCATCAACTGGGGCAACGCGGGCTGGATCCAACTCTTTTCGAAGCGACCGATGCGGACGCTGGACGAGGTGAAGCAGGCCAAGCTGTACACGACGGACGGCAACCCGAAGATGGTGCAGTGGTACACGGTCAACGGCTTCCACGCGGTGCCGCTGGCGGCCGGCGAAATTCCCAAGCAGTTGAAACTGCCGATCGGCGCGATCAACGCGGCGCCGATGCCACCCGTCTACGCTGTCGCGCTCCAGATCTTCAGGGATGCGCCCCACATGCTCGATGTCCGCCTGGCGCCGCTTGTCGGAGCGACGGTGATGACGGACGCGGCGTGGAACAAGATCTCGGCGGAGGATCGCGCGAAGATCCTTTCCGCCGCTTCAGTGATGGAGCAGCAGATCGCCACCCAGGCCCCCGAGCTCGATGCCAAGTCGATCGCGGCGATGAAGACGGCGGGGCTGCAAATCGTGACGCTCGACGCGAAAGCCATCGTCGAGTTTCGTGGCGCCGCCGAACAACTGGGCGCGAGCCAGCGAGGCGCGATGATCCCAGCGGACGCGTACGACCTGGCCGTCCGCGAGCGCGACGCGTTCAGGAAG
>MEKT01000114.1:45344-47042 GCA_001767435.1 Acidobacteria bacterium RIFCSPLOWO2_02_FULL_65_29
AGCGCGACGCGTTCAGGAAGGCGAAGCCCTCGAAATGACGTCATGACTCCCGCTCGGCGGGTCACACCTTGGGCGATCGCCGCCGAGACGGAAGACCTTATCGCCGCGCTCGCCGCACTCGGCATCATCGTCCTGCCCCTCGCCGAGGTGGTCCTGCGGCGCTTCTTCAACACGGGCGTTCCGGGCGCGGCGCCGTTCACCTCCCACCTCACGCTCATCGTCGGACTGGTCGGCGCGGCGATTGCGGCGCGCGAAGGCAAGTTGCTCGCGCTCGCCACGGGCACGATGGTGCCGGAGGGGCGTCCTCGTCACCTGGCCGGAATCCTCGCCGCGTTCGTCGGTGCGCTCGTCACGACCATCCTGGCGCTTGGCGGCGCGCGTCTCCTGCAAGTCCACTACGAGGCCGGGAAGGAGATCGCGCTCGGCGTGCCGGTCTGGGCCGCCGATCTCGCGTTCCCGATTGCGTTCGGTCTGATTGCGCTTCGACTCGTCTGGCAGTCCTCACCGGCCATGGTCGGTCGCGCGCTTGCCGCGCTCGGCATCGTGGCCGGCGCGTGGATGTCGACGCATCCCGGACTGCTGCTCGACCAGTCTGGCTGGCCCTGGATCGCCGTCCTCATCGGTGCCGCAATTCTCGGCATGCCGATCTATGCGCTCATCGGCGGCGCGGCCGTGATTCTCTTTCTCGTGCAGGGCGACAGTCCGGCCAACGCCATCATCGGCAGTTACGATCAGCTCACGTCGACCGATCTCCCGGCCATCCCGCTGTTCACGCTGGCCGGGTTTCTCCTCGCCGAAGGGCACGCGTCGGATCGGCTTCTGCGTCTCTTTCGAGCCTTTTTCGGCTGGGCCCCGGGGGGCACCGCCGTCGTCACGGCCATCCTGTGCGCGTTCTTCACGCTCCTGACCGGCGGATCCGGCGTCACGATTCTCGCGCTCGGCGGACTGCTGATGCCGGCACTCCTTGCCGACGGCTACAGCGAGCGCTTCTCCCTCGGCCTGCTCACGGCCGCGGGCTCGCTCGGTCTGCTGTTCCCGCCCTCGCTCCCGCTGATTCTGTACGGCATTGTCGCGGAGGTCCCAATCGGCGATCTCTTCATCGGTGGCTTCCTGCCGGGCACGCTGATGCTCGGTGCCCTGGCGGCGCTCGGCGTTCGCGAAGGACTGGTCACAGGCAGCGCGCGTCGGGCGTTCACGTTCCGTGAGGCCATCGCCGCCACGTGGTCCGCGAAGTGGGAACTGATGTTGCCGGTCGTGATCATCGGGTCGCTCCTCGCCGGAGCGACGACGGTCCAGTCCGCGGCGCTGGCGGCGCTCTTTACGCTCATCGTGCAGCGGTTCATCCAGCGCGACCTCGCCGGGTTTGTCGACCTGCGGCGCGCCATGAGTCGCTCGATTGCGCTCGTGGGCGGTATCCTCATCATTCTGGCGGTCGCCGTCGGGTTCACGACGTACTTGATCGACGCGCAAGTGCCGGCACGTCTCGCGGAGTGGGCCAGAGAGCACATTCAGTCGAAATGGGTCTTCCTGCTCGGCTTGAACGGCTTCTTGATCGTCGTCGGCGGCCTGATGGACATCTTCTCCTCGATCATCGTCGTCGTGCCGCTGATCGTGCCGATTGCCATGCACTTCCAGGTCGACCCGATCCACCTGGGCATCATCTTCATCGCCAACTCCGAGCTGGGCTACCTCACGCCA
>MEKT01000115.1 GCA_001767435.1 Acidobacteria bacterium RIFCSPLOWO2_02_FULL_65_29
GGTGCCTTGCATCGCATTACCGTGACACTCCCCGCATTGGGCCTGGTAGATCTGCTGGCCGCGCGCTGCCTGCCCGGCGGAGTACACGCCTGCCGTGACCGATCGCGACTGCGCGTGTCCGGTGAGCGAGAACGCCGCGACGAGCGCGTAGGCGCACGATGCCGCGCCCAGCGCGGAGCGAATCGCTGCCGAGCGCAATGGAATCAGGCGCATCATCGATCCCCCAACTCGCTAGAGACGATTTCACGACCTCTAAAACCACGAAGATCATGAGGCCTTTCCTTTAAGGAATCTTCGTGCCTTTCGTGGGCTTCGTGGTTATGAAACGGCTTCGACATGCTCCCGATACTCTGTGAAAAAAGGAACGTCATCTGCCGCCGCCCCGGCCGGCGCCAGCGATCGGCGGCACCGGGTACACGCCCATACCGTGGTACGCGTTGGAGTAGATCGTTTGATAACGGATCGAGCTCCCGTTCTTGTCGACCCAGCCCATCGACTGCTGAAACAGGCCCGGCTCCGGGTATCCCTTCGGCACCGTGCCCTCCAGGATATAGAGCTTGTTTTCATGCATCGCGACGTAGGCGAAGGTGCGGGACTCGTCGGCGTTGTTCGTCAGTTGAACGAGATGTCCTTCAACCAGGTCCTGCCATTCCCAGGCCAGACTGGTCAGCTTGGCGTCGCGTTGAAGAAGCTTGAACGTCGCATAGACGATCGCCCCTCGCTCATCCTGCTTCCAGTACCCGGGACCGATGACGGGGCCGGCGTTTTCCCGGCACTGCGCGTTCCCGGGCGGACACGTCTTGGAACGCTCGATGCCCAGTCGTTCGAGGCCGGTGTAATCGACGACAGTAATTGAGTAATGCTCGCGGCCCCTGTCGGCGCTGTACACCCGCGCGGGAAGGATGTAGTCCAACTGCGACTTCCAGGTGGTCTCGGTCACCTTTGGCTGACCCGGAAAGTTGACCTTGAAGCCGTCTTGGGTGTTGACGTACTCCTCCCATTGCTGGGCGACTGCGGGGCCAGACACCGCCAGCACCAACGCGAACACTGGTGCCGTCATACGCATGACGTGTCCCTCCCTTGCGGCGACACGATACTGCCAGAAAACGGCTCGGTGCATCGTGAATTCTTTTTGTCGGCGCTGGCGCCAGGATGAGGCCAGGACGGGACACTGTTTCGCATCGCAAGCGCCATCGTGCCTATCATCCACAGGCCGGATGCGACGTATGGCCTCGTCGACTGGCACGCGGTTGGGCAGCTACGACATTCAATCCCCCCTCGGGCCGTCCGCGCGGCGAGCCGTTCGTCGAAGCCCACTTTCACGACGCGTCTCGGAGCTGGGGGTCGACCGGCCTGGGCTCGGCGGTCGCGGCCGGTCTGTTCGTGGCGAATTTGCGCGAAACGACCGGCAACGTGTGGATGACGACGCTGACGCGCGCGCGGTAGAACGGGCCCGTGCGTGTTGGTCCGCGCGATATCAACGTGGTACGCTGCCACGTGCCTCCTGCGGGACACTCTACCGGTGTGCGTCGTTGGGGCGCTGGCCGACTTTCCCCTGAGGCCGAAGCCAGGTTCGTGCAGGGCGCAACCTACTGCGGGAACTTTTTCATGGGCCAGGCTGAGGCGCAGCTCGCCTTATATCGATTGGCGGCTATTCTCGAGGCCGAAGATCTTCCGTACGCCATCATCGGCGCATTCGCGCTCAACGAGTACGGACACCGGCGTGTGACCGTGGACGTGGACCTCGTCATGCGGGACGAGCACCTGGAGGAGTTCAAGCGCAGGCACCTCGGAAAAGGATACGAGGAGCGTGTTCCGGGAACCGGGAAGCTGCGCGACACCGAGCATGGCGTGGACATCGATGTGTTGAGCACCGGGCGCTTTCCCGGTGATGACAAGCCGAAGCCAATCGCCTTCCCCGATCCGGCAACTGTTGCCCTGCGCGGCGAGCGTTTTGCGCTGCTGCCCATGACGCGTTTCATCGAGTTGAAGCTGGCGTCAGGGATGGTCGCGCCACATCGCGGTAAAGATCTCGTCGATGTCCAGGAACTCATCAGGATCGCCGGCCTGGCCCAGGACCTTGCCAATGAACTTCATCCCTGGGTTCGTGGCAAGTTCCTGGAACTCTGGCAGCTTGCGCAGACGACAGATCCCTTCTGAGTCGAGCGATCCGCAGGATTTGAATGGTCAGGCAACTGGTTGCCACCCCAGACCGTGACGGCGTGTCACACCTGTGTCACGCCGCGTCCCTAGCTCCTACGCTGCGACCGCGAGCCGCAACTCGACCCTTTCGCACGTCACCACCGGCTTGATCTTGCGTGCTTCGCCCTTCTCCAGCCGCACCAAGCCATAGCGCGCCATCGTGTGGAGGGTGCGCGATAGATTGCTCTTAGCCCGCCCGCTCGCGGCCGCGAGCGCGTCGATCGAATCAGGACGGTGTTTGGCGATCAGCGCCAGCAGTTCCCGGTTACGTTCCGATAGAACCTTGGCGAAGCTCTCGACCGACGTGAACCAGATATCGGGATCGTCCGCTGTACGCCGCCTGCGGCCGGCTACGACGTCGCGCGTGTAGCGCGCAATGGCCTCACGGGGGGCAATCCCGATCCTCAGCGTCTTCTTCATTCAACGCCCTCCTTCTTCAGGATCGCCTCGATCTCGCGCCAGAAATCGTCCATTAGCGTCGCGGCGTCGCGATACGCATAGGGCCGTACGGATTCGCCTCGATGCAAATGATCGTGTGCCGCCGACGAACGGCCGGCCGGTCCACGCGTCAACCGAATCACGTGCGCGTTATCAATCCCGAACACCCGTCGCCCCGTCGGGTCGTGCAGGGTCAGCGTGTAGCTCACACCGTGCGGTCGGTGCTCCTCAGGTGGCACGCGCTGCGCGACGATCTTCACCCGAAAGCCACCACCGACCTCTGCGATGAACCCGTCGAGATCGAGGAGCCTGTCGAGACCCTCGTCGCGCCGGCCCATCTTGATAATATATCAGACGATGATAACAAGCGGCGATGGCCTTGGAAGAAGCGAGTTTTCTGGTCTCAGCGTCCAAAATCGTCGGTGTGTCGGAGGGGATCTGGAAGCGCCCTGCAGGACTCGATCATGCTCGCGCTGAGCGAAAGCGAAGCGCGGCTTGACCTAGAGTCTGCGGGGCGTGGCCAACCAAACGAGGTTTGGTTGGCGCGCCCTGCAGGACTCGAACCTGCGACCTCCTGGTTCGTAGCCAGACGCTCTATCCAACTGAGCTAAGGGCGCACACGGCCTCGGCGCGTTGTACGAGTGTCGCGCGTCGGCCCGGGCAGACTCTCCAGTTTATCTCACAACTTATTTCACGACAATCCGCTCGGTAAACAACTCCTCAGCCGCCAGAACGGCCGCCAGACGCGCGCGGAAGACCCGAGGAGACGAAGCGTCGTGGGGATCGAGCCTCGTGGCGCGGGCTCCGCGCACGGCCAGCCAGCAAAAGACGATCGGCGAAAGCGCCAAGTCGAACCGCCGCCTGAGCGGCGAGTGGAAAAACCGTGCGAGCCGCGCGGCGTGCACCACCAGATCGACCCCGCTCCGCTGCGTCCGCTGCATCACGCACCCGCCATCCACACGCGCAGCCACGAGCTCGGCCGAATCGCTCTCGATCGACGGCATCACGACGACGACGTCGCGCATGAGTGTGGATGGGATGGCGCGCGTGTCGAGTGTCGGCTCGCCGATCTGCACGTTGACGCTGGGCGCGAGCTCGTGAATGAGCCGGGCCTCCAACAGGAGCGCCTCGAGCTCCGAGCCGGTTTCCTGCCATTCCGCCTCCGTTGCGCGCGCCAGGCCGGCCTTCAGGCCACGCCATCTGCGCACGGCGAAGTGCGACTGCAGCCGGCGGCGGAGATTGACCGCCTTGCCGACGTACAACGTGCACCCTTCTCCATCGCGCAGGACGTAGATGCCGGCGGCAGACGGAGCTTCGGCCGCAATCCGACGACCTGCCTTGTCCCAGGACTCGCGGCGGTCCTCCACGACGAGCGCCTGCTCGACGAGACGCCGCGCCAGATCGGGCGGTGCGTTCCGGATCCCGAGCACCTCATCGGCGAGGCGCCGATGATCCGGCGCGTCGCCCATCTCGGCCAGCCGTGCACGCAGGCGATCTCTGAGCAGCATCCTCAATTCACCACAATAAAAGGCAGAGTTCGCAGCGCTCGCAGAAATCCCTGGTCGTCCTGCTCCGCAGCCTCCCTGAAGGCACTGGAGTCGACTCACCGCCGCCCACGCAGCCAGAACTTCGTCCTGCCCCGCCGGCGGCGGCAGGTCCAAGACTCTGAGAATGGTTTCGTAGCCAATCCTAATACAATGAGCGCGATGTCCCCGAATCGCGCGCGCGGCGGGGGAGCCCACGTCGAACACAAGGCGCTGGCACCGAAAGCCGTGCGCTGCTACGTGCTGACAGTGAGCGACAGCCGAACGCCGGAGACCGACACGAGCGGCCGCGCGATCTCCAGTCTGCTCGAAGCTGCAGGCCACATCGTCGCCGGCCACGCCATCGTCAAAGACGATCCCGGCCTGGTGCGGAGCACGGTCGCACGGCAGCTCGCCAACGTCGATGTGCAGGCGATCATCACGACGGGCGGCACCGGCATCAGCTCCCGCGACAGCACGTTCGAGGCAGTGGACGCGCTTCTCGAAAAGCGGCTGGCCGGATTCGGCGAGCTCTTCCGGATGCTGAGCTTTCAGCAGATCGGCTCGGCGGCGATGATGAGCCGCGCGACCGCCGGCCTGGCGGCCGGCAAGATTATCGTGTCGCTGCCCGGCTCGGAGGCGGCCGTCCGCTTGGCGCTCGAGCGATTGCTGCTCCCCGAGCTTGGACACCTCGTACAGCAGGCCCGGAGGTAAGAACCCCCGCATGCGTCCCTTTGCATCGACGATCTCCATCGACGAGGCGCGACGGCGTCTGGCGGCCGGCGTCCGGCCGATCGAACGCACCAAGACCGTGGGACTTCACAACGCCGAAGGGCGCGTGGCCGCGGCCGATGTTGTCTCATCGATTGCCGTGCCCCCGTTCGCCCGCTCGGCAATGGACGGCTACGCTGTGGTCGCAAGCGACACGGCGTCAGCCTCCCGCGAACGTCCGGTGCGGCTGCGCATCCTCGATCGCATCTATACGGGTCAGGTCCCGCGCACACGAGTGGAGCCGGGGACGACCGCCGAGATCGCGACCGGCGCGCCGCTGCCCGAGGGCGCGGACGCCGTCGTGATGGTCGAAGACACAGCCAGCGCGGGAGACGACGCGGTCGAGATTCATGCGCCCGCTTCTGCCGGGCAGAACATCGGACGGCGTGGGGCCGATATCGCCGCCGGCGACCTCATCGTCCGGCGCGGGGATCACCTGAACCCGAGTCGCGTCGGGGCGCTCGCGGCCATCGGCTGCCGGGACGTTCTGGTGTATGCGCGGCCGCGCGTCGCCGTGCTGTCCACGGGCAACGAGGTCGTCGAGCCTGGCGTGCCGCTGTCGGGCGGCCAAATTTATGACGTCAACCGATTCACGCTCGCCGCGGTCGTCAACGCGCACGGTGGCGCAGCCG
>MEKT01000116.1 GCA_001767435.1 Acidobacteria bacterium RIFCSPLOWO2_02_FULL_65_29
CCGCGCCAAGGCGCAGACCGGAGCCACCGAGTACAAGGCGCGCCACATCCTGGTCGATTCCGAGGACCTCGCCAGGCAGCTCATCGCCGATCTCAGGAACGGCGCCAAGTTCGACGAGCTGGCGAAGACGCACTCCAAGGACTCGAACAAGGACCGTGGCGGCGACCTCGACTGGAACGTCCCTGGCATGTACGAGAAGACCTTCGCCGACGCCATGGTCAAGCTCGAGAAGGGCAAGATGTCCGACGCGCCCGTGCGCACCCGCTTCGGCTTCCACGTCATCCAGCTCGACGACGTGCGCCCGGTCAAGTTTCCCGCGCTCGCCGAAGTCAAGAACCGCATCCAGCAGCGACTGACCCAGGCCAGGATCGAGAAGCTCGTCGGCGACCTGCGCGCCAAGGCCAAAGTCGAGTAAAGCCGCACGCCCGCGGCAGTCGCGGGCGGCGGTTTACTTCCGCGCGTCGGAACGGACGCAAGCGCCGATCATCGCGCGGGCAAGTCGGTTCCATGGAGACCCCGCGCCCGGCTTCCGCGGAGACGAGAAATCGTAGACCGTGTGGTCGAATCGTGATCATTCCTGGCTCGACAGCGGCATATACCGATGGATATCTGCCGGCATATGCAGGCATCCACCGCTAGATACTTGCATCTACTAATGGATGCTTCTAGCATCCCCCGCACGCCGTTCAATCCAAGTTAGCGCAGCGATATGCTCCTCGAGGTCATGATGTGAACATGAACGAGAAGAAGAGCGCGACGACCGCGCAGTGCAACAGGCGCGATTTTGATCAACGTAGCGTTTGGCGGCTGTCGGACAACGAGTTGATCCGAACAGCCGCCAAACGCCACGTTGTAAGAGCATCAACGTGAGTGCGATGTGCCGCGTTGACGGCTGTTCGCTTGGTGAACATGCGTCAACCGTGCGCGGGAGGAGCATCTCGCTGGCTAACTACTCGCTGAAGCCGTCGCCACTGCACGCATTGGGCTGCACCACTGTCAGTGCTATGTGGCGCGGCTTAGCTCGGGTACGTTGAGCCTGCAGAAAAACTATGAATTCCGGCTGATTTGTAGTGGTTGATCACCTAGGATAGGCGCGGGGCGCGCTGATCTTGGGGAGCGGCGATGGCGCGCTACAAGGCGTATGACGACAAACAGATGAAGTTTTTGCTGGTGAGTTTCGAGCGACCTGTGTGCGTGTCCGCACAGGCAGACAGATTCTGCCGGGCACGTTTGAATTCACGCTGAACCGTCTGATCGATCGCGAGATCGATCTTTCTGTTTTGGATGCCCACTACTGCAAAGACGAGACCGGGGCACCGGCCTACAACCCGGTGATACGGCGCCGCGCAAAGAAAGCGCCCCGTCATGCGGGGCGGAACTCCGCTCTAATAGGGGATGCTTATCGCCAAGGGGCCCGAGCCCGTCGGTGCAGGTGCATAGCAAGTTCCCGATCACCGACCCCGTCGGTCTCGCGCGCGCCGAAATGCATTCGGCGTGACCTGTGTCACATTACGAAATGTAGTAGTGAGGTGGCTCTGGCTGGAAAATCCCGTCATTGCTGCGATTTCGCTCAAGTCCATACTTGAGTTGGTCACCAGCTCCATTGCGCGGAGAATTCGCTGGCGCAGGACATAATGGTAGGGCGCAACCCCGGTCGTCTTGCGGAAAATCCGCGGAAGGTAGGCCGGCGAAACACTAGCGACCGACGCCAGATCGGCCAAAGTGATGCGATTCCCGAGGTTCGCTTCGATGTAGTCCTTGATGCGTTGCAGCTTCCATCTCGGAAGCGCGCTTGGACCCACCGTTTTCGCTGGCGGCCGCGAGGAATGATACCGAAGCAGCCGCGTCGCGAGCGCCAATGCCAGCCCCTCGGCAAAGAGCGACCCGTTCGGAGCTCCGGCATAGAACTCATCTGCCAGCACCAGCAGCAGTTGCCTCATCGCCGCGTCATCCGGACAGAACTTGGGCACGAGGCTGATCTGCGTTCCATCGCGGCCAAAGGTCTCGAGCGCGACGCGATTCCAGAAATCAAGGCGGACGTCGAAGATCAGCGACTCCAGGGGTGCCGTCCAACGCCACCGCGTGGGTTCCTCGATCGGCAGAAACGCCATCGTGCCGCGACCCCAGCAAGCTTTCTGGCGGATGCCCTGATTCCATTCGAGTTCCAGTGGCGAAGTGGAAGTCTGGATCTTTACCGAATACGCATGCGGTGTGGGTGGCACGACGCAGCTGTCGTTGCTGTTAAAGCCGCGATAGGCGGTGACTCCGAGGTGCTCCCAACCCAAGCTCCCACCGTCGCCGATCACGATGCACCCGCTGGCATGACACGCTGTGCCCATATCGGCGAAATTTAGCAACAAAAGCGTGCCTTGATAAGCCAGTTGCCGGCACGGCTGTCTACATTCTGTTTCTTGTAAAGCATGTCCAGAATCTGGAAGAACTGGGCAGAAAACCTGACTAAACTTGCGATAGCGAAGGCCAAATAGTTAAGTCCGCATGGACATCTTCGATTTAAACACCGGACACCACGGTGTCCGGCTCCCCAAGTTTCTTTGAGCCGGTATCGACCATCAGGAGGCTATATGCCCTTACAACATGGAGCCAGCATGTCACAGAGCGGGATGAATGTCACCTACCTGCCGTGGCGAATGGCGGGCACGTATCTCGAGTCGTGCAACTGCGAGGCGATTTGTCCGTGCCGCAGAATCGGTGGCGTCTCCGGCGATCGCTCGACGTACGGGGTTTGCGTGTTCGCGCTCTCGTGGCACGTCGAAGACGGTCGGGCCGGCAATACAGACCTCACCGAGCTCTCGGTGGTGCTGGTCGGGAAGTACGACGACGACGCGCCGGGCTCGCCATGGACGGTCTCGCTCTACGTGGACGAGCGCGGCGACGAGAAGCAGCGGGAGGCGCTCTCCTCGATCATGCTCGGGCGGCTGGGCGGCGCGCAGCTCGAGATCCTCCCGTGGGTATGCAAGGCGAGCACGCAGCTGCTCGATGTCCGACCGGCCCGGATCGAGCTCGACCACAGGAGTGAGCGGAAGTGGTTTCGGGTCGCCGATCGCATCGAGCTCCGTGTCTCGCGCCCGGTCGAGACGGACAAGACCGTGACCTGCGTCATTCCCGGGCACGACAATCTGGGAACGGAGCTCTACGCCGAGTTGCTGCGCATCGACGACCCCGTGTTCAAGGCTGTGTTCCAGGGCAACTGCGGGTTCACGGCCAAGTTCCGGTACGGCTCCGAGGTTCAGGCGCCGTCCATGTGAGGCCGGCCTCTCAAACCGCAGTCTGAAATCGCCATCCATGCGCCCCAGCCGATCAGTGTGAGGCCGGTAGCACGACCGAACCAGTCGCCGTGAGGCAGAATTTTCTCCCCCGTTCCCTCGAAACAACCTCAGTTCGTGTCCGCCACCGACCCCACGCCGCCCGGCGCCAGGCATGCTCAATACCGCCGCGAGCGCGTGCGCGTCGCCATCGGCATGCTGGCAGTGAGCGCCGCCGCGTGGCTGTACATGCTGCTCGACGCGCACCACATGCGCTCGGAGGGCATGGCGGACATGTGGATGCCCCCCACGGGCGGCGGCGCGTGGTCCGCCAGGGATTTCGCCGGCGTGTTTTTCATGTGGTCCGTGATGATGGTCGCGATGATGATGCCTTCCGCCACACCGGCAGCGGTCATGTTTACGACCGTGAACCGACAGCGAGCGCTGCGCAGCCAAAATTCCGTGTCCACGGCGTACTTTGCCGCGGGTTATCTCACTGCGTGGGTCGCCTTCAGCGCGCTCCTCACGCTCGGGCAGTGGCCCCTGCACTATTTTTCGCTGCTGACGCCCATGATGGATAACGACAGCCGCTGGCTGGCCGGTGGAGTGCTGGCGCTGGCCGGCCTCTACCAGTGGACGCCATGGAAGGATGCCTGTCTGAACCAGTGCCGCAGCCCAATGGGCTTCCTGCTCACGCGCTGGCGGGAGGGGCGCGCCGGCGCGGTCCTCATGGGCCTGGATCACGGCGCATTTTGCGTGGGCTGCTGCTTTGCGTTGATGGCGATGATGTTCGCGGTGGGCGTGATGAACATGCTCTGGACAGTGCTCATCGCCCTGTTCGTACTGGGGGAAAAAGTGTTCCCACTCGATACACGCACTCTGCGCCATGTGAGCGGCCTGGCGTTCCTGTTATGGGGCGGGTGGCTGATAGCTTCCGCCCCAACGGCTTGAGATCTCGATCGTGGATGATCTGCCCAGCCGCAGCGTACGCGAGCTGCTGCTACGGAAATGCCGCGGCGTGTTGTCTACGCACTCCGTGGATGCGCCCGGCTATCCGTTCGGCAGGCGCGGAGGGTGAGGGGTTCCACTTGCGCGTGGAAACGCGTCTGCGTTGGCTGGCCTATCCGGCGCCGGTCCGCAATCTCGGCGAGGCGCGCCAGGCATTGGTCACGATGGCGCGCGCCCCCGGCTAAAGGGCCGGCTTAGCGGCGCAGCCAAGGGGGCACCTGCTATTCCACCCGTTCCCTGAGCATCCCCAGGGGGAGTCAATGCCTGTATATGGATCCCCCTGCAAGTAGCGAGGGTGATCGACAGGGATCGCTGCGGTGGAAGCACTGGCTGGAGAAACTCATCATTGCACGGATGTCTACGTTCCATTACCTCCTGTTTTTTGTAAAGCATGTCCAGAATCTGGAAGAACTGGGCGGGGAACCTAATTAAGCTTGCAAATCAAGGCCAGTGGTTGAGTCCGCGTGGACGTCTTCGCTTTAAACGCCGGGAACCACCGAGGTGTCCGGCTCCCGAAGTTTCTTTGAGCGGTATCGGCCATCAGGAGCCTATATGCCCTCCGTCACCATCAAACTGGACGAAGGCGTTTTCACTGTCGAAATGAGGTAAGACACTATGCCATTCACTACCGTAAAAGTTATTGAGGGAGTGTTTTCCAAGGAACAGAAGGCCCAGCTCATCGAAAAGATCACCGAAGCGATGATCGAAGTCGAGGGCGAGGGCATGCGTGACTTGACTTGGGTCGTCATTGAAGAAGTCAAGCCCGGGGATTGGGCGATCGCGGGCAAACCTATCAGCCCCAAGCCGAAGCCCAAAAACCCCTAGACCCGAGCGGGGGCGCAATGCCCCCGCGTTTTGACTATCAGCCCCAAGCCGAAGAAAAAAATCTGTAGACAGATGATGACCAACCGAAAGAAAGGCTGCTCGACTGACGCGCTTGTGTTGCGCTTCTCACCTGGATCGCGGCGCAAAAGGCCGCGAAACTCTAGCAGGGATGCGATTCAACTATCTTGAGCCGCACTGATGCTCGGGCGCCGATATAGCTTAAACATGACCTGCCCCCGATGGTAGTGCCAATTTGAAGTTAGCAGAGTCCGCTTTCCAGAGGAGAAGCGGACATGAAGAAGCGGTTCAGCGAAGAGCAGTTCATCGCTCAGCACGGCAAATGACAGCCAATGACCGGCCGGGGAGATAGGTAACAGAAACGTCGGAGGACATGGGTTACAGATTTCCATGTCATGCAACTGCACCGATGTCACAAGACGAATCGGC
>MEKT01000117.1:0-18131 GCA_001767435.1 Acidobacteria bacterium RIFCSPLOWO2_02_FULL_65_29
GAGCGACGTGTTGGGCGTGTGTCCGATCGCCACAAAGACGCCGCTCACGGGCACGTCGGTTTTCACACCCGTCTGCGCGTGGCGTACGCCCATGCCGGTCACTTCGCCCTTGCCCGTGTCGCGGATCTCGTCGACCTCGTGGTTGAGCATCCATGCGATCTTCGGGTTGGCGCGCGCCTTGTCCTGCATGATCTTCGACGCGCGGAGCGCCTCGCGCCGGTGGACGAGCGTGACCTTGCTCGCAAACTTCGTCAGGAACACCGCCTCTTCCATCGCCGAATCGCCGCCCCCGACGACGGCAATCTCCTGCCCGCGGAAGAAGTACCCGTCGCAGGTGGCGCAGGTCGACACGCCGTGTCCCATGAGCGCACGTTCCGACGGCAGACCGAGCAGCCGAGCCGACGCGCCGGTCGCGATGATGAGGGTTTTGGCCTCGTGTTCGGCGTCCGCCGTGCGCAGCCTGAACGGATTGGCGCCAAGATCGACTGCCGTGACGTGGGCCTGAATAATCTCGGAGCCAAATTTTTCGGCCTGCGCGCGCATCTCGGCCATCAGATCCGGACCCATGATGCCGTCGCGATAGCCTGGATAGTTCTCGACGAGCGTCGTGATCATCAACTGCCCGCCGGCCTCGAGGCCTTCGATGACGAGCGGCTTCAGGTTGGCGCGCGCCGTGTACAGGGCGGCCGTCAGACCAGCCGGGCCCGAACCCACGATGGCAACATCACGGATGGACATGAGAGGGGGATCCTGAAGTTGAGAATTTGAGGATTTGAGGACTTGAGGATTTGTCAGGACTCGAGGATTTGTCAGGATTTGAGGAGTTGAGAATTTGAGGATTTGAGGATTTTGCACGAGCTGAGGAGTTTTGCGATTTGAGGATCTTGCACGATTCCAGGAATTGAGAACTCGAGGATTTGGACAAATGCGCGACCATGGCCCGTTAGGCGTCGCCGCCGAAGGCCGCAGGACCGCGCGACCGTCGCAAAATCGTCAAATGTTCGAAATCCTCAGATCCTCAGATCCTCAGATCCTCAGATCCTCAGATCCTCAGATCCTCAAATCCTCAAATCCTCAAATCCTCAATTTCCTGTGTCATTCCCCGATATGGCGGTCGATCACCCTCTTGAAGTCTTCCTTCGGTGCCAATCCGACAACCTGATCGACGACCTGGCCGTTCTTGAACAGCAGCACTGCCGGAATGCCGCGAATCTGAAACTTGAACGCGGTGTTCGGGTTGTCGTCGACGTTCAGCTTACCGATCGTCAACTTCCCGGCGTACTCGCCTGCCAGTTGCTCGATCGTCGGCGCCAACCGCTTGCACGGCCCACACCACTCGGCCCAGAAGTCGACGAGCACAGGCGTGCCCGCCTTCAATACCGACGTCTCGAAATTACCATCCGTAAAGGTCTGCACATTCTCAGCCGCCATCAAGGTCTCCTCACGTTGTAGGGCAAAGGGCTAAGGGCAGAGGGCTAAGGGTCAAGGCGCGATCTGCCCTTTGCCCTCTGCCCTTCGAGTCTCTTATACATTCTGACGTACTCCCGGGCCGAACGGTCCCAGGAAAGGTCCTGTTTCATGCCGGCCGTCTGCATCGCCCGCCATTTTCGCCGGTCAGTGAAGCGTTCCAGGGCCCTCCCCATCGCCTCCAGAAGGGCAGCTGGCGTGTAGTCCCTGAACACGAAGCCGTCGATGTCGTCGTGAACCGTGTCGGCCAGGCCGCCAACGGCCCGTACGATCGGCACGGTGCCGTAGCGCAGACTGTACATCTGATTGAGCCCGCATGGCTCGAAGCGTGACGGCATCAGAAACATGTCGGCCCCGGCCTCCACGAGATGCGCCAGCGGTTCGTCGAACCCGATGTGCGCACCGATCCGATCCGGATACGCCGCGGCGAGCGACTGCCACAGATCCTGATAGCGCGGCTCGCCGGTTCCGAGCACCGTGAACGACGCTTCGAGAAGAGGCAGTTCACCAGCCAGGGCGGCGATGAGGTCGAACCCTTTCTGATCGACCATCCGCGAAATCATCGCAATCAGCGGTCGCTTCAGCACGCCATCGTCGGTCGGCATGCCGTACCGGCGCAGGAGCTCGACCTTCGCCGCCTGCTTCCCTTCCACGCTCCTCACACTGTACGGGGTTGGCAGGAACGGGTCGCGCGCCGGATCCCACTCGAGCGTGTCGATACCGTTCAGAATCCCAACCAGATCCTCGGCTCGCCGCCGGAGGATGCCGTCGAAGCCGAAGCCGAGCTCTGACGTCTGGATCTCGACCGCGTAGGTCTTGCTGACCGTCGTGATCATCGCCGCATCGTTCAGGGCGCCCTTGAGGAAACTGACCTTCCCCCAAAACTCCATCCGATCGACTGAAAGAAGATCCCACGACAGATCGAGACGCGGCAGCCAGTCGGCTTCGAACAACCCTTGGTAGGCCAGGTTGTGAATCGTGAAGACCGACGCCAGCCCGCCCAGCACGGGATGGCCGTCATAGAGGGCCTTGAGATAGACAGGCACGAGGCCGGCCTGCCAGTCGTGGGCGTGCACGATCGAGGGCCGGATGCCACGGCGCGCGGTGAGCTCGAGCGCGGCGCGCGCCAGCACGGCGAATCGGCGGGGGTTGTCGGGATAGTCGACTCCGCCCGTGCCGTACAGATCGTCACGGTCGTACAGCTCCGGCACGTCCACCAGCACCGCGCGCGCGCCGTGTCGGAGCGGCGCCTCGAAAAAGCGGGCGTCGGCCGAGAAGGCGCCGACCGAGATCGTGCATCGATCGATGAGGGTGCCCGCTTGGACACCCCGGTACCGTGGCAACACTAGTGTCGCGTCCCAGCCAAGACGCGCGAGCGCCGACGGCAGTGCACCGAGCACGTCGGCAAGGCCGCCGGTCTTCGCAAACGGCGTGGCTTCGGAGCCCACGAGCAGGACGGAAGGCATGAGAAATTAAGAATTGAGAATTGAGAATTAAGAATTAAGAATGCGTGGCCACGAAATCAGATCGCCAAGGCGTTCAGAGAGCTCCGCGCGAGTGTACGAATTCTTAATTCTTAATTCCTAATTCTTAATTGCGAGCCAGGCTAGTACAATCCGCTCCGTGCCCCAGCCCGACCCGCCGCCCCGACGCGCGCGCGCCGAGCCGCGCGAAGTCGGCGAGCTCAAAGAGCTTCGAGCCACGCAGCCCGAACTGGCGTCGGCCATCGACATGCAGCTGGCGCTGGTCGACGTGCAGCGCCGCGTGCAGGCACGCGTGCCGCTGCCATGGATTCAGCCCGATCCGGTCTGGCTCGCCTCCCAGCAGGCCGCGGGCCGGCCCGCCGTGCGCTTTGGCGACATCCCGCTCGACTGGACAGATTTCCGCCTCACGTTCCGCCAGACCGTGGACGTGCTCCATCGCTTTGGGGCAGTCGAGACGGTCGAACAACAGCGGCTCCAGGCCCTCGCCCGCGACGGCCACGCGCTCGAGCCCATTGTCACCGCATGGTACTTGAACACGTCGGGCGTCGAAGAATCCAAGCCGCCCCCTCCGCCGGCCGTCGAAGCCCTCCCCCACCTGGACCAAGTGCTCGCGCTGGCCATCCGCCCCTTTCTCGCCCGTTCGGTCGAAGCGCTTGGCCAGCGCCCCGAGCTCACATCGTGGCGGCATGGCTACTGCCCGTTCTGCGGCTGGGAACCCGACTTCTCGGTGATCATGCCGAGCGCGGAACGGCGTCTCATCTGCGGGCGGTGTGCTGCCCAATGGGGGTTCGAATCGCTGACCTGCCCGTTCTGCGCCAACGCGGATCGGACGCGCATCACGTCGTTCGCGACGCGTGACGGTCGGTACCGGGTTTACGGCTGCGATGCGTGCAAGCGGTACCTGAAGGCGTACGACGCGCGGCATACGACACGACCCGTGATGATTGCCGTCGACACGATTGCCACGCTGCCGCTCGACGCCGCGGCCATCCAGCGGGGGTATCGGGGGTGAACAACGAAGGGCAAAGGGCAAAGGGCCCAGGGCAAAGGGCGAAGGGCTCAGGGCGAAGGGAACATCTGACAGCCGATAGCTGATGGCTGAACTATTCCTCAGGCGTCGTGATAGCGGGCGTCTTGGTGGCGAACACCGTCGTGGCCTTCGACGCCAACCAGTTGAACAGGTTCTGCGTCTCCATGAAGCGCGCCGCGTTCGACCTGGCGCCGAGGATCACCAGCGCCACCTGCTGGCCGCCTTGCGGCAATCGCAGCAGCGTCGCCAGACAGTAGCCGGACTTGGAGATGAAGCCGGTCTTGGCGGCCATCACGTCGAATTCCTGCCGGCCGAGCAGATGGTTCGTGTTGCGGAAGTTGATCGTGCGCCGCGCCGTGCGCACGGTGTGCTCCGGCAAACGCATGATGTTCGAGATCCGTTCGTCGCCAGACGCATACGCGATCAGGCGCGCCATGTCGTACGCCGACGACACGTTGTCCGACAGCAGGCCCGACGGATCCGCATAACGCGTGCTCTCGAGCCCCAGCTCGGCCGCTTTTTCGTTCATCCTTCGGATGAACCCTTCGGATCCGTGCGGCGAGACGCGCGCGAGCGCGCGTGCCGCCGCATTGTCGGACGGGATGAGCAGCAGGTGCAGCAGATCGCCGACCGTGAGCTTGTCGTTCGACCGGAGATACGTGGTCGACGCGCGATACACGTCGCCGCGCGTCACGATGATCTGCTGTGTGAGATCGGGCGAGGTCTCGAGGAACACCGTCGCCGTCATCACCTTCGTAATGCTGGCAATCGATCGCTGACTGAGCGAATTCTCCTCGAACAACACTTCGTGGGTTTCCGGGTTATAGATGATCGCGGCGGCGGCATGCACGTCAGGCACGAGCTCGCCGCTCGCATCGACCTTGTAGCGGGGCACCGCAGTATCGGCCATCTCGCGGGCCGTGGCCGCCGCACGGGCACGTGCCGACACCCGACGAGACGAGACCTGCCGCGCGGGAGCCGCCGCGGCGGGCTTCGGTTTGGCCGCCGCCGCGGGCTTCTTCGCGGCGGGCGCGGTCTGGCCGGCGCGGGCGGGGGAGGCGCCCAGCGCCACAACCGCTGCGAGCGCGATCGAGCCGATATAGACCTGTAACTGGAGTCGTGTCCGCAAGTTGGTTACCAGTTGGCGGGCATTGTAACAGACAATCGACCGCGCATATATCGGATATATCGGCACAAGACAGTCGGCGGTCGACAGTCGGCCGTCAGCGGTCGATAGTCGGCCGTCGTCGACAGTCAACGAAGACAGTGAACGGTCCTGTCAACTGTTGATCCCGCCTTCTGTAAGCAGATGAGGACAGTTTGGACGGCTTTCTCAGGGCCGCCATTGGAGTCTGCACGATATGACACCCAGCGATCTCGAGGAATACCGGGCGCTTCGCGACACCATTCGCGAGCGCGGCACGACCCGCGTGTGGATCGTCTTGGTCGGCCTCTCGGCCTGGGCCGCCCTGGCTGTTACCACCTTTGCACTCGCCCCGTTTCCCGCCGCGACCGTCCTTCCGTTGCTTGTCTTGGCGGCGGCATTCGAAATCGTGTTTGCGCTCCACACCGGCGTCGAGCGGATCGGCCGCTATCTGCAGGTCTTCCACGAAGAGGGCTCCGGTTGGGAGCACACGGCGATGGCGTTTGCACAGGAGTTCCCGGCAGGCGGCGGCGACGCGCTATTCGCCAACTTCTTTCGAATCGCCGCGATCCTCAACGTGGTGCCCGCGGCGCTTTCGCGGCCCCTTCCAGTCGAATTGGCGTTCGTCGGCATCGTCCACGCTCTCTTCGTCGCGCGCGTGGAGGCGGCCCGCCGGCAAGCCGGGCGCCAACGCGCGCTCGACCTCGAACGCTTTCAGCAGCTGAAACGAGACGCGTAGCTTTCAGCTCTCAGCTCGCAGCTGTCGGCCACGTCCATACCGCCGTCGTCTCATTTCAACCAGCCCATGGTTTCCATCAGCCCTATGCCCTTTGCCCTTTGCCCTTTGCCATTCACGCTGGCTCACTGCGCCAGCGCGATGACCAGCAGCACGGCATTCTGGGTGCCCTTCCACGAGTCGGTCGTGTCGAACGACTCCTGGGGCGCATGGCTCTCTGCGCTCGTGCCGCCGCCGCCAATCGTAATGGCCGGTATGTTCCGGCTCATCGGCACGTTCGCATCGGTCGAGCCTTCACTGAGCGGGGCGGTGAGTCCGAGCGCGCGCGCCACGGCCTGAGCGGTCTCGACGATCGGCCCATTCGCCGGCGTCGATCCCCCAGGCCGGTCGCCCACGAGTTGGACCACGGCGGTGATCGTCGGGCGGCCTCCCCACCGTGCATTCTCTTCGGCCACTGCCGCCTCGACGGCCTTGCGGAACCTGCCGTCGAGATCGGCGAGCGCCAGGGGATCGGCTGATCGCATGTCGACTTCCATCCACACCTCGAAGGGAATCGAATTGACCGAGGTCCCGCCGCCGAGGCGGCCGACCGTGAAGGTCGTCCGCGGATGGCTCGGCACCTGGAGCTCCGAGATCTTCGCCACCGCCCGGCCCAGCGCGTGCGCGGGGTTGGCGAGCCCGAAGTCGCCAAAACTGTGGCCTCCTGGCCCCTTGTACGACACGCGATAGCGATGGCTCCCGACCGCCTGATTCGTGATGCCGATGCCTGCGTTGTCGATCGACACGAACCGGTCAATCCGGCCAGACAGCTCTCCCGCGAACAGTTCCTTGACGCCCCGCAGATCGCCTAGTCCCTCCTCTCCAACATTGGCCACGAACGTAATCGTCCCCGGTGTCTGCACGCGAGCCTGGGCGAGCGCCCGGGCTGTCGCCACGAGCACGGCCAGACCGCGGCAGTTGTCGCCGATACCCGGTCCACGCAGCCGAGGCCCGTCGCGCGTGACTTTGAGCTCGGTACCCTCGGGAAACACGGTGTCGAGATGGGAGGCGACGACCAGTCGCGGGCGAGCTGCCAAACCGGGGCGGTCGGCCAGCACGTTCCCGACGCGGTCGACTCGAATATTGCTCAGGCCGGCCTCTTCAAACGCGCGGCTGAGCACCCGGCCGCGAGCAGCCTCCTGAAATGGTGGCGCCGGCACCTGGCAGAAGCTGATTTGCTGCTCGATGGTCCGCGGTTCATTCGCCTTGGCGGCGTCGAGCGCCGCGCGAACCGGCGCAGTCTGCGCCAGTGCGGCGACGCCCGCCGGCTGCTGGCCAAGCAGCCCGTGGTGCAACTCCATCGTCGCACCGAGAACGTCGAGGCGCCCGGCCGGCAAGGCGCGACGACCGAGAATATCGGGAATATTTGAGGGAGCAGCAACGCAGCCGGCCGGGATGCATCGGCGTTCGAGGGCAGATGGAGTTGCACCACGGGCTGCCAGGCCGACCTCGCCCAACGCGCCGACGAGGAACAACGCAACGACGAACGTGGGGTGTCTGGTCATATCAACGCTCGCGCGTCTAGATATCTGTGAGGCCACGATCGTGACACATATGTAAGCCGTGTGCCGTGTTACGACCTTTCGCCGATCGTTTCGAAGGGCGATTCAAGGACCCGATGAACTCCGTGACTCAATTACTGGACCGTGGTCGGCTCGCTCATCCAATCGGCCGAATCGAGATCCAATTCGATGGGAACGTGCGCTCGATCAACCGCGCACGCCGTTGCGAAATATCGCCGATACGCGAGTCGCGACCAAATCTCTGTCGGTGACATTGACGGCACGATGTTTGCTGCGCGTCTATCGAGTCCGCCTTCTAGCGTCGGAGAGTCTTATGAGTCTGGTCAGACTTCTCGGCTTCACAACCCTCGCGTGCGGCTGCGTTGTCGGCCGCTATCGCGAGGTGGCGACCAGCCGGGAAGTCAGCTACGTAGAGGAAAAAGGTAAGGCCTGCGGCAGCCACGGGCACCGCCGGAACCACACCATCGTTTCCGAGCGCCTGGCCGCCGTCCTACCAGTGGCCCTTGCCAGCAGAGCCTCCTAACGAACTAACGTGGGGCTCCGCCCCACACCCAGGCTCGGTCGCTCACGCCGTTCGACAGGCTCACGGCGCTCTGAGCTCGTCGAAGGGCGGGGACCCCTTCGCCCCGCGCCGCTCCCTCGCCCTTCGACAATGCTCAGGGTGTCCCGAGCATCGTCGAGGGACGCAGGCGCGCCGTGCGCGCGTAGGCCACCACCGCGCAAACGTGCGGACTGTGACCAGATGGCCACAGTTCCGTGGCTAATCGGCGTCATTAACGCCCAGAGGAGTCGCAGCCGAAACACGTGGGCAGACCAGCTGATGTCTGTCCTGTTGAAGCCGTACGCAACGGTTCCGAACCATCGCTCCACCAGCCGTTTCTATCTCGCCGATTGCGTGGCGCTGCTCGAGCAGCTGCCGGCAGAGAGCGTGGACGTCGTCGTGACCTCCCCGCCGTATAACCTGGGCGTGCGTTACAACACGTACGAGGACGCGCTGCCCCAGACCGAGTACCTCCGGTGGACGGACGCGTGGGTGACCGCGGCAGCCCGAGTGCTCAGGCCGGACGGGTCGCTCTTCCTGAACGTGGGCACGCGGCCGTCCGACCCGTGGACGGCGCTGGATGTGGCGCAGGCCGTCCGCGCGCGCCTTCGGCTGCAGAACATCATTCATTGGGTGAAGTCGATCGCGATCGACCGCAACTCGGCGGGGGCCGCGTCCGGCCTCAGCCGCGATCTGGCCGTCGGCCACTACAAGCCGATCAACAGCGATCGTTTCCTGAACGACTGCCACGAGTTCGTGTTTCATTTCACGCCCGGCGGCGATTCCCGGCTGGATCGGTTGGCCCTCGGAGTGCCCTACCAAGACGAGTCGAACGTCCGGAGGTGGGCTGCGGCGGCGACCGGCGTCCGGTGCCGCGGCAATACGTGGTTCATTCCGTACGAGACGATTCAGCGGCGCGACCGCGATCGCCCGCACCCTGCGACGTTTCCCTCTCGTCTTCCGGAACAGTGTCTAAAGCTGCACGGTGTGTCGCGGATCCAGACGGCACTGGATCCGTTCACGGGCCTCGGCGCGACCGCCGTAGCGTGCGCCCGCCTTGGCGTAAATTTCATCGGGTCGGATATCGACGAGATGTATCTCCAGGAAGCCGTGGAACGGGCGACAGCAGTGGCCGGGCGACAGGCGCTGCCCGGCCGCGGAGCCGCTCGAATGGCCAAGGTGCGGACGCGGCGGTCCGCTAGGGCCGCGACGCCGCCGACGGCCGCGGCGGCGGCTTCAGGACGTACTCGGTCCTCTGCGACGTGACCTCCAGCCGAGGACGCGTGACTTTCACACTCAGCTGGCGGCGTCGTTTCGTCGGATCGGGGTTGCTCGAGTAGAACCCCAGGACGTAATAGTCGCTCGACTCGGCGTCAATCCGCTTCAGGGCCTTGTCGAAGTCGTTCTGGTTGACGACGGCTATCCCGCCGGTCTCCTCCGCCAACACGCGCAAGCCGTCCTGCGTCTTGCGGACGTAGTTGCTCCACTCGCTGGGGTCCACCTGCTCGTCGATGTCGCCGCCGGCGATGAGCCCGCGCGGGTCGATCGCATAAATCGTCGTGTTGGCGCGGTTGGCGGCGCGCGTCACCTCGGTCAAGTCCATCGCGAGGTCCGCGTCGCTGAAGGTTTCCGACTGCTTCTGCTGCTCGAGCATCGGGTCACGGACCTGCTGGCTCGTGTCGTCCCCGCTGGACGACTGGTTTTGCATCAGATTCGACTGGTTTTGCAGAAACGGCGAGCTCGAGTCGCGGAAGCCGAGGCGCGAATCCTGAAACGGATTGAAGTCGTAGCCCTCGCTCACCCAGACGAGCGCCTTCCGGCGATTGTGCACTTTCTCCAGATTGTTGAGCGCTTCGAGCATCGTCGAGAACGCCACGTGGGCGCGGTGCCTGAGCTCGGTCGGTCCCTGCGACCCCGATCCGGTATTGATGATCTCGCTCGGCTTCAGGCCGTCGCCGGCGATTTTTTTCACCGCGTCGTCGAGCCGCTTCCTGTCGTACGTCATGTCGATGGCGATCGACGAAGGCCCGCTCGACACGATGCCGAACATGTCGCCTTCATGAATGAGCTCTTTGCCGATCTTCTGGAAGAGCGAGCGCACCCGGCCCGACTGGTGGAATTGCAGGTGCAGATCGTCCACGAACAGCAGGAAGATGCGGCCCGACGTGTCGTTCACGCGACGGATAGGCGGAAGAATCACGCCTTCGGGCGGCGCGAGCGGCGCAGCCTCGAGCACATTGGTCGCGCGGCCCCCGGACACGACCGTCAACGACGCGACGTCCTGTTTCACGCCATCTTCGAGAATCTCGAATTCGTCTTTCGACAAATCCGGAATGAAGCGGCCGTTCGCGTCCTTCACGATCACGTCCATGGTGACGGCGTCGATCTGGATGCGGAAGGTCGGCGTCTGCGTGGAATCCGCCGGTGCCTGGGCCGGCGCGGGCGCCTGCGCGGACAGCCCCCCGACCAGAACCACCCAGACGGCGGCGGACCAGAACCCGTTCGGTTTCTGAGTCATCACAGCCCCGATTATCACTCTTTTGAGGGGTCTTGGGTGACTTTTGACGGGTCGGGCTGGTTGGCGGCGGCCGTGGCGGTCTGGTGTGTCGCTCGGCCGCGCCCGCCTCGGCGGCGGCGGCGCCGGCGCTGGCCCTCAGGCTGCCCCGGCGCCGGGGACCCGCCCGCTGCGACGCCTTCCTTCACCTGCGGTTGAGGGCTGTCCTCCGGTTCGGCGTCATCTCCCGATTCCGCAACTCCTTCCGCCGCCACCTCTGCCTGTGACGCCAGAGCCGTGGCGCCCTCGTCTTCGGGCGAGCCGTCGGCGTCTGCGACCGGCTCGCGGCTCACGTCCTGGCGCTCTTCGGCCCGTCGCGCCTGTTTGGCCGCCTTCTCCGCACGACGCTTCTCGCGCCAGTATTCAGCGTCTGGCGGCGGAGGCACGATGTGCGACAGCGCCTTCCAGTCGAAGACGACTCCGGGGTTCTGTTCCTCGATCAAGCACCGCACGGATTGGTCGAACGGCTCGCGGCCGAGCTTCACGCCGGGAGGCGTGCGAAAGACGTAGAGCGTCCGTGGCTTCGCCGGCCGGCCGCGCTTCGACGAACCTTGCATCAGCGCGATGTGCTCGTAGCCACGCTTGTCTCGGGTGACCCGGACGAAGGGCACCACGCTATTTTCGCTTCGGAGAGCGCGCCGGCCTTGTGCGACCTTTGGCGCGCGGAGCGCCTTTGCGGCGCGCCTCCCGTTTCGGCGGCGGCTTGCGCTTGCGCGACGCGGGGGCGGGTGCGGCGACACGCGATCGCGCGACGGGCCCCGTCTCACGGCTGCGGTGCACGAGGGTGAACCGCACGTCTTCACCGAGCGCGTGATAGCTCCAGATCTCGTCGACGTGAATCTGGTTGCCCTCGCACAGGCGGCGCGCGACGTCGATCATGCCCGACGGCACGTACAGATGAAACGCCGCGCGCAGGCGCGCGAAGTGCGCCCATTCGGCCAGCGCCTCGAGGTGATTGACCGACTCGCCCGTCTCGACCTCGACCACGGCTTCCAGCCGCTTGCCGCGTGTGAGGGAGGAGAGCACCAGATCGGGATAGAGCGTCGAGGTACCGCCGGCCACCGCGGCGTTCTGTTCGTTCCCGGGGTTTATTCCCACGTCGTACTTGCGCCGGCTCCTGATCTGCAGCTGGCGAATGATGCGATCGTGCTCGAGCTGCTCGCGGACCGGCCGGACGAGAATCGGGCTCACCGAACGCCTCCACCCTCCAAACAGGCCTGGGGCCAGCCCGAAGGGGACACGAAGCCGTACACCGCGCGCATGAAACCCACAAAGTCTAACATGGGTCTTGTCGCTCCGGTCGCACTGTGTCTATCTCTGTTACAATAAATGCCGTGCCAAGCACGGCGACGGCGCGTGATACGGCAAAGATCTTGATTGTCGACGACGATGAGGGCGTCACTCAGACGTTTGCGCGAATGCTGCGCCTGGAGGGCTTCGAAGTGCGCACCGCCACGAGCGCCGAAGCTGGCTTGAGGGAAGCTGAACGGAGTCACCCTGACGCCATCATTCTCGATCTCCGGATGCCGATCGTGGATGGCCTGGACTTCCTACGCCGGCTTCGCGCCGACGATACCCAGCGGGCCACGCCGGTCGCTATCGTCACCGGCGACTACTTCCTCGACGACTTGATCTCGTCAGAGCTGCGGGAGCTCGGCGCCGAGCTGAAGTTCAAGCCGCTCTGGCTCGAGGATCTTGTCGGTCTGGCCAGAAACCTCCTCAAGGTGACCCACTGATCGACGCCGGTTCCCGGTTTCTCCGCGCCTGCCGCCTGCAGCCCGTCGACGCCACGCCAGTCTGGTTCATGCGCCAAGCCGGACGCTACATGAGCGAGTACCGCGCGCTGCGCGGGCGGTATTCCCTGCTGGAGTTGTGTCGAACACCCGATCTCGCGACGCAGGTGACCTTGCAACCGCTCCGGCGCATCGACGTCGACGCCGCGATCCTGTTCTCCGATCTCCTGCTGCCGCTCGAACCGATGGGCATTCGGTTC
Source organism: Acidobacteria bacterium RIFCSPLOWO2_02_FULL_65_29 (assembly GCA_001767435.1). GTDB lineage: Bacteria > Acidobacteriota > Vicinamibacteria > Vicinamibacterales > CAVVIG01 > 2-02-FULL-65-29. The sequence continues at coordinate 12,512 of MEKT01000117.1, forward strand.
GACTTCGTCGCGGGCGAGGGGCCCGCGATCGAGAACCCGATTCAATCCGAGGCCGACATCACCGCCCTGCGGCGCTTCGAGCCGCGCGAAGCGCTCGACCACGTGCTCGCGGCCATCCGGCAGACGCAGACCGAGCTCGCCGGGCGCGTGCCGCTCATCGGCTTTGCCGGGGCGCCGTTCACCCTGGCGTCGTACGCGATCGAGGGCGGCCACTCCAACACCTTCGCCCGCACCAAGGCGCTGATGTACGGCACGCCGGCGGCCTGGCATCGTCTCTGCGACGTGCTGGCCGACGTCGTGTCCGACTATCTCGTGGCGCAGATCGAGGCCGGCGTGGACGCGGTCCAGGTCTTCGACTCGTGGGTGGGCGCACTGAACGCGCGCGACTATCGCGAATTCATCCTGCCGCACACGCGCCGTATCTTCGACGCGCTGGCCCGCTACGACGTGCCGACGATTCATTTCGGCGTGGGCACCGGCGCCATCCTCGGCGAACTGCGCGAGGCCGGCGGCACCGTGATCGGCGCGGATTGGCGCACGCCGCTCGACGACGCCTGGCAGCGCATCGGCTTCGATCGCGCGATTCAGGGCAATCTGGACCCGACGCTTCTCCTCGGCCCGATCGACCGCGCGCTCGCGGCCGCCGACGACGTCTTGGCGCGCGCGGGGGCGCGGCCAGGACACATTTTCAACCTCGGCCACGGCATCCTGCCGATGACGCCGGTCGAGCACGTGCAGGCGCTGGCGCGGCACGTGCACGAGCGGACGCGTCAATGAATCGGGTCATTGGATAATCGAGTCATCGGGTAATTGAAAGCAGGCAATTTGCTCAGTCCCATTACCCAAACACCCGATTACCCGATTCATAGGCTTCTCATGCCCATAACCGGCGTCCTGCTGATGGCCCACGGCACCCCGTCCTCGCTGGACGAGATGCCGGAGTATTTGACGCTCGTGCGTGGCGGACGCCGACCCTCCCCCGAGCTCGTGGCCGAAATGCGCCACAACTACGGAGCCATTGGGGGACGATCGCCCCTGACCGAGATCACGATGGCGCAGGCCGATGCACTCCGGGCCCTTCTCGGCGACCGGATCCCGGTCGCGGTCGGGATGCGCCACTGGAAACCGTTCATCAAGGACGCCATGGCGCGTCTCTCAGCCGGGGGTGTCAGGCGTGTCATCGGCATTCCGCTCGCGCCGCAGTTCTCGAGCCTGAGCGTCGTGAAGTATTTCGACGCGGCCGAGAGCGCTCTGCCGGAAGGAGTCGAGTTGGTGCGCGTGGAGTCGTTCCACGCCCATCGGCTGCTCGTCGACGCGTTCGCCGAGCGGGTGCGCGCCGCGAATCCTCGGCCCGATGAAATCGTCGTGTTCACCGCACACAGTCTGCCCGCTCGAGTGATCGAGAGCGGAGACCGATACGCCACCGAAGTGGCCGCAACGGCCGCCGGCGTGGCGGCGAAGGCGGGCGTGGCAGCCAGCTATTGCCTCGCGTATCAAAGCGCCGGCAGGACCCCCGAACCGTGGATCGGACCCGATATCGGCGATCTCATCCGCCAGCAGATCGCCAGGGGTGTCGGCGCCTTCCTCGTCGTGCCGATCGGCTTTGTCTCGGACCACACCGAAATCCTGTTCGACATCGATACTCAGGCGAGAGCTGCCGCGGAATCCTCTGGCGCGGCGCTCCGGCGGACCGAGTCGCTGAACACGTCGGCGACCTTTATTGCGATGCTCGAGGATCTGGTCAGGGAGAGACTCTGAAATTGGGTATGTCTCACGTCATTATCGTAGGCGGCGGCATCGCGGGCCTGGCCACGGCGTACGAGCTGCACAAACGCCACGTGCCCTTCGTACTGCTCGAGAGCGCGGCGCGCGCCGGCGGTGTCATCCTGAGTGAAGAGGTCGACGGCTACACCATCGACGCCGGGCCGGATTCGCTGCTCGTCCAGAAACCCGAGGCCGTCACGCTATGCGAGGAACTGGGTCTCGGCGGTCGACTCGTGCCGACACAGCCGCCGCGGCTCGCCTTCATTCTGCGCGGCGGCGTCCTCCATCCGCTGCCGGCGTCCTCCGTGCTCGGCATCCCGACGCGCGTCGGGCCCTTCGTGCGGACCCGTTTGTTCTCGTGGACCGGCAAGATGCGTATGGGCGCCGAAATGTTCGTGCCCCCGCGGCTCAACGATGCCGACGAGTCGATCGGCGCATTCATGACGCGCCGATTCGGCACCGAGGCGACGGAGTACCTGGCCGAGCCGCTGCTTGCCGGCATTCACGCCGGAGACGTCGATCGCCTGTCGATCCGCGCGCTCTTTCCGCGCCTGGCCGAGACCGAGCGCGCGCACGGCAGCCTGCTGCTGGCCTTCCGCAAGCAGCGCAGCAGCGCGGAGCGGTCGCGCGGCGCAACGACCGGCAGCGCCGGGACGCTGGCGCGAGAACCTGAGAGCTCGGCGTTCCGCTCGCTGCCGGGCGGTCTGAGCGAGATGACCCGCGCCCTCGTGGCCGCGTTGCCCGAGCGGTCGATCCGCCTTCAGACCCACGTCGAGCGCGTTCTGGCGGGACAGCATCAGCCGTCGGATCCGCCGGCGTACCGGGTTGACATCTCGTCGGGCGAATCGCTGACCGCTTCGTCGGTGGTGCTGGCCGCCCCGGCGTTTTCCGTGGCCCGCAGCGTGCGGGACCTGGATGCCCACCTCGCCCGCCTGTGCAACGAGATTCGCTACGTGTCGACGGCAACCATCGCGCTCGCGTTCCCGCGCGATGCGGTGGCACACCCCCTCAACGGATCCGGCTTCGTGGTGCCGAAAGTCGAAAACGCCGGCCTGCTCGCGGCGTCGTGGCTGTCGTCGAAATGGCCCCATCGCGCGCCCGCGGGCCGCGTGCTGTTGCGCGCGTTCGCTGGCGGCGCGCGCGACCCGAGCGCGCTTCAGTTGAGCGACGACGAGCTCGTGAAGCGCGCCATGGACGCGCTCGTCCCACTCCTCGGCCTCGCCGGCCTGCCGCTCCTGACGCGCGTCTACCGCTGGGAACGCGCCAACGCCCAACACGAGGTGGGACACCTGGCGCGCATGGCCGCGATCGATCGCGCGCTCGCCGGCCATCCGGGACTCTTCGTCACCGGCAGCGGCTTCCGCGGCGTCGGCATCCCCGACTGCGTCGCGGATGGGCGGGCGACGGCACGACAGGCCGCCGAGTGGCTCGTGCGATCGGAAACAGATGCGGCGTCGAGGATATGATGCTGCACGCTCCCAAGCCTCTCACAATCCTCAGATTCTCAAATCCTCACATCCTCACATTCCAGTGTCCATGAAAGCCGTCCACGTCATCGGCGTGCCGCTCGACCTCGGCGGCAACCGTCGCGGCGTCGACATGGGTCCCTCGGCGTTTCGCATTGCGGGCCTCGGTGAGCGCATCGCGGGCCTGGGTCGAACCCTCGTCGACAAGGGCGATCTGCCCACGCCGATCGCGGAAATGAAGGAAGCCCGCGACGAACGGAAGAAGTACATTGGCGAGATCACCCACGTCTGCCAGAAGGTCTATCAGACCTCGCTCGAGTCGCTCATCGAGGGCGCCGTACCCATCGTGCTCGGCGGCGACCACAGCGTGGGCGCCGGGTCGGTGGCGGCGTCCGCGGACTGGGCGAAGAAGACCCGCGATCTGCCCATCGGCCTTCTCTGGATCGACGCCCACGGCGACATGAACACGCCGGCGACTTCCCCGAGCGGCAACGTGCACGGCATGCCGCTGGCCGCGCTTCTCGGCAACGAACCCGAGGAGCTCGCGCACATCGGGGGCTTCGCACCCAAGGCCCATCCGGCGACAACCGTGCTCATCGGCGTCCGCAATCTCGACGAGCGGGAAAAGACCGCCGTGCGCGACTCGAAGGTCCACGTCTTCACGATGAAGGACATCGACCGCCACGGCATCGCGTCGGTGGCCGAACGCGCGGTCGCACTCGCCGGTGCGGGCACGGCCGGCGTGCACGTGTCCTTCGACATGGACGTGTGCGATCCGTCGATCGCGCCGGGTGTGGGCACACCCGTCAAGGGCGGGCTCGAGTACCGCGAAGCGCACCTGCTGATGGAGATCATCGCCGATTCGGGGTGGCTGACCGCGCTGGACCTGGTCGAGGTCAACCCGACACTCGACGTCCGCAACGCCACGGCGATCCTGGGCGTGGAGCTCGCGCTGTCGGCCTTAGGAATGAAGATTCTGTGACTCGGCGAGCATCTCTTCGAGCGTCTCGACGAGCAGCACGAGCGAATAGGGCTTCTCGATGAGGCGCGTGCGCGGCCGGACGCGCTCGAGCTCGGCCGATTCCGAGGGCACGCCCGAGAAGATGATCACGGGCACGTCGGCCGGCGTCGACACCACGACGTCGCGGCCCGATCCTCGTTTCAGTCGAAGGTCGACGACGGCGGCAACCACGCGATGCTTCTTGAGGGCATCGAGCCCCTCGTCGGAGGTCTCCGCGGTGACGACCGAGAAGCCGTGCATCTCGAGAAACTTCACGAGCGGCCGGCGAACCGACACGTCGTCTTCAACGACCAGCACGAGGCGCGCGGCGTCTTGGGTCATGCGGGTGACAGTATAATGCAGGGACAATCGGAACTTGAGGATTTGAAGATTTGAGGATTTGAGGATTTGAGGATTTAGGACCCGGAGATTTGAGAATCTGCCCGATTTGAGGATTTCGTGGAAGCATCCTCAGTCCTCAAATCCTAAGTGCCAAATCCTCAGATCCTCAAGTTCTCAAGTCCTCACATTCTCCTGTCGTCGAGACCCGGTAGCTCAGTGGTAGAGCATCTGACTTTTAATCAGAGGGCCGCGGGTTCAATCCCCGCCCGGGTCACCAGCCTTCGCTCGCTCGAGGAACCCATACTGACTCGGTGCGGTCCTACGTGCCGCCTTCCCCGACAGGCTTCTTCGGAATCGGCAGGTTCGACAGATCGGGAAGCGCATCGCCGAAGAGGTAGTGATTGAACCACGCGAGGTTGTGCTGCATCACCGCTCGCATCGACTTCGGTTTGTTGATGCCGTGGCCAAAGCCTTTGTAGACGACCATCTCCACCTTCACGCCGCGATCTTGCAGTCCCTGCCGTAGCTCGTATGGTGAACGAGTACGAGCCCGCCATCAGGGTGTCGGGCACGCTGACGCGCGTGACCTTCGCCGTCGGGCGACCACTGCGGATTGTTGTCCGGCCCGGGCTGCGCGACGATCTTCTTGAGCGAATCGCTCACGAGCGTCAACACGTAGATGTCCGACGTGGCCCCGTGAATCCCGAGGGTGATCCGCGGCTCGGGGAAGCGTCCGAGCATCGAGGGGAGGCGCTCGCCGGGTTGCAGCGGCACGACGACGCGATCGCCGCGTTCGATCGCGCGCTGACGATCTACAGCGCGGGCGGAGACGATGCAGGCATCGAGCGAGCCGCCTCGGGCGCGGCGATCTGCCACGTATGGCGCGGGCGGTCTGCCGAAAGTGCGGCGTTTCTGGCGCGGGGGTTGAACGCGCTTTCCAAGAGCGCCGCGCGGGAGCGCGCCCTCCTACTGGCCTGGTTCGCGGCGAGTCGGATGTCTCCCGCGCACATCGCCGAGGCCTGGCAACGCCTCGACGAGGCCATGGCGC
>MEKT01000117.1:18229-48496 GCA_001767435.1 Acidobacteria bacterium RIFCSPLOWO2_02_FULL_65_29
CGCCGGATCCTTGTGGGACCGCGCCGACCTCCTGATCCCGACGGTGGTGCCGTGGCTGATGGCAGCGATCGGTCGCGCGGCCACGCAATGGCCGAGACGGCCGGGATGGTCCTGCACGCCAACCTCGCCGAACGATTCCTACGCGACGACCGCTAGTGTTTCCCTTAGAATCGAGCGATGTCCTCCATCGGGCCGTTGGCTGACGCGCTCTATCGCGAAGAGGTTGCACGCGCTCGTGCGATGGATCCCGGGGAGAAACTCCTCGAAGGTCCACGACTCTTCGAGCGCGCGTGCCGGCTGATGGCGGACGGCATCCGCCACCAGCACCCGGAGCTTGATGACGCCGGCGTGCGCGCGCTGCTCGTGGAACGGCTCGCCCGCCTCCACACGCTCGACCCCTCGTGACGGCCGACGAAGCGGTGGTCGCGGTGCTCGACGCGCTCGACGCCGCCGGAATGCCGTACATGATCGTGGGCTCCCTCGCCTCCAACTTTCACGGTATCCCGCGCTCCACTCGCGACGCAGATTTCGTCGTCGAGGTCCAGCCCGGCGGCCTCGACCGTCTCGGCGACGCGCTTCCGCCAGGATTGGCGCTCCAGCGGCAAGGCTCGTTCGAAGTCGTGACCGGCACGACACGATACCTGATCGAGCTGGCCGGCAGTCCCTTTGTGTGCGAGCTGTTCGCGCGCAGCGACGATGCCCACGATCGAGAACGGTTCACACGGCGTCAGCGGGTCCGGATGCTGGATCGCGTGGCGGCTGTGGCGTCCGCGGAGGATATGATCGTCACGAAGCTCCGCTGGGCGATGGAGGCCCGCCGCTCGAAGGACCGCGAGGACATCCGCAACATCCTGGTCGTGCGAGGACCGGAGCTCGACTGGGCGTACATGCAACGCTGGGCGGCAGTGCACGGCACAGTGGCGCTGCTCGTCGAGATTCGGGCATCGATCTGACCGCTCACGGCGCCTGACACCACTCCGTCGGTGGTCCTACGCTGGCCGGATGAAGGAGCTGATGCGCCACGATCGCGACCTGCCGATGGACTTCGCCGATGCCGCACTCGTTCGCGTGGCCGAGCGCGACGGAATCAAGCGAGTGCTGTCGTTCGACAATCACTTTCGCGTCTATCGACTGCCGAAACGCGTCGGTTTGTCGTCCTTCCCTGACGGAGTGGATTTCTGCGCGCACTCGAACGAGCCCTCTACGAGGGTCTGCCCCACTCCCGGTGACGGCGCGTGCAACACGTGCGCCGCGCGAGCAGGATATCGACGGGAAATTCGGCGCGCATCTGGACTAACATCACATGAATGAAGACGGTCAACGTTCATGCCGCCAAAACCCACTTCTTGAGATTGCTGGCGCGCGTGGAGGCGTCCGAAGAGCGGATGGTCATGTGCCGTCACGGCCAGCCCGTGGCAGACCTCGTTCCGCACCAGCGCACAGACAGGACCAGACCTCATCCGGCGCTGCGCAAGATCACGATCGATTACGACCCCGTGGAGTCGCTCTCCGAGGCTGAATGGCCCAAGACCGCCGACGATCGGTTTAGTCAATATGGCGTCAGGACCATCGCGTAGATGGCGACACCAAGCGGCGCATCATCCGACCGGCCTTGTATGCTGAGAACCGCGGCCTCAATCAGAACGGCCGTCTTCCTGCTCTGCGCCTCGTGCTGCGCGTCCCTCGCCGTCGCGCACCCGTTGACGGGCCGCAACGCGGCGTTCGTTCAAAGCGTGGACGGCCAGGCGATCGGGCCGTTTCTGTACCTGGGCGCGAAGCACATGGTCACGGGCTACGACCACCTGCTCTTCCTCGTCGGCGTGATTTTCTTCCTCTACCGGTTGAAGGACGTTGTCCTGTACGTCAGCCTGTTCACGCTCGGCCACAGCCTGACACTGCTGGCCGGCGTGCTCGGCGGCATCCACGCGAACGCCTACCTGATCGACGCCGTGATTGGCGCGTCGGTCGTCTACAAGGGCTTCGAGAACATCGGGGGGTTCCAGCGGGTCCTGGGTGTCCAGCCGAATACCAAGGCCGCGGTGCTCGTGTTCGGGTTGTTCCACGGGTTCGGGCTGGCGACGAAGCTGCAGGAGTTTGCGGTCTCCGAGAACGGGCTCGTGGTCAACATCCTGAGCTTCAACGCCGGTGTCGAGATCGGCCAGGTGCTGGCGCTGACCTTCGTGCTGATTGCCTTGACCCTCTGGCGCGCGCGCGCGAGCTTCATGAAGTACGCGTTCGCCACAAACACGGCGCTGATGACCGGCGGGTTCGTGCTGGCGGGCCTCCAGCTCGCCGGCTATGCATTATCGTAGCTCTCTGCCTTCAGCTCTCAGCCGTCAGCTCTCGGCCGTCAGCCGTCAGAGCTTGTGAATAGATCACATTCAACGCAGGGACCGCAGAGAAGAAATGCCCAAGAATCTCAAATCCTCAACTCCTCAAATCCTCAACTCCTCAAATCCTCAACTCCTCAAATCCTCAACTCCTCAAATCCTCAACTCCTCAAATTCCATGCTCAGGGAATGAGCGTTTGCCTCGGCGCTCCCGGCTGGAGGTCCCCGACCTCGAAGGTGAAGCTGCCGCCCTTCTCGAGAAACTCCTCCGCGCGGCTGTAGAAACCGGCCGAGGACAGCGTGATCGTGACGTCGGTGTCGCTCACGTTCTCCCAATACCAGCCGTGCACGCCCGTGAACGGCGCGGTGAACGAGCCGTGCGCGCGATCGGTTTCCTGACCGCGGTCGCGCCGCTCGTAGCTCTTCGCGTCATTGGCGGTGCCGCCGTCGGGCTGCCCATGAAAGTCGTAGGTCACTTTCCCGGTCGCCGCCCACGAGTACACGAAGCTGCCGCCGGTCTCGAGCCGGTACTTGTACTCCACAGACTTGCCGGGCCGCAGTTGGACTTCAACGCTGTCGACCTTGTACGCGCTGGCCTCCGACGCACTCGTCCCACGAATGGACGGCACGCCCTGGTCGGCCAAGGCGCCGGGCGACAGTCCGGTCAGGCCAAGCCATGCGCCGGTCTCGAGCGGATCGATGCCGTACTCGGCCGGCAGGACGGCGGCCACGAGAATCAGGCCGGCGATCGCGAGTGCGGCACAGGTGGCGACCAGAATTCTTCCCCTGGACGGGACAGCCGGGGCGGACAGCTCGCTCATGGAGCCATTGTGCATCGGTTATCCTATAATCCGTTCCAGTTCCGGCCGAAACGACGTGTGGAGCCGTGTCTCCAAAAGGGGTGGCTGGTGTTCTGGTGGTTTGAACAGTCCGGACAGTACCTGCGCTATGAAGCGCGCGAGCGTCAAGGCGGCGGCTACGAGCTGCGTGTCATTCACCCCGACGGTACCGAGAAGGTCGAGACGTTCGAAGGCTCGGCGGAGCTCACCAAGCGGCAGCACGATTTCGAGCTCGAGCTCGCGGCCGACGGGTGGAACGGACCGCACGGGTGGAACGTCTGACCGCCTTACCGAATTTGGCCGGGTCCTTCTTGGGACCGGATAGGGAGTCACAACGATGAGAGCTCGCCGTATCGCGTGGGCGTTGGCGGTCAGTGCGATTCTCGGAGGCGTGGCGGCTGGCGTCGCGCCGCTCGACGCGGCGGCCACGATGGCCGACTGCTCGGTCGCCGCTCTTCAAGCGAAGGCGCCCTCGGGCACGGCCATTACCGCGGCCGCGGTGGTGGAAGCCGCCGGCAACGTGCCGCAGCACTGCCGCGTCGACGGCCACGTCGCGTCGCCGGGCAACGAAGTGAACTTCCGCCTCGGCCTGCCTGCGGCGTGGAACGGCAAGTATTACTTCGTCGGCGTCGGCGGCCTCGGCGGGTCGATCGGCAACCTGAACGCCGGGCTGACGCGCGGCTACGCCTCGGCGTCGACCGACACCGGGCACCAGTCGAGCGATCCGAACTGGGGCACGAACCGCGCGAAGGAGATCGACTACGGACATCGCGGCACGCACGTCACGGCGGTCGCCGGGAAAGCGCTCACGACCGCGTGGTTCGGCAAGCAGCCCGAGCACGCGTACTTCAACGGCTGCTCGAACGGCGGGCGCCAGGCGCTCATGGAAGTGCAGCGCTATCCGCAGGACTTCGACGGCATCATCGCGGGCGACCCGGCCACGGGCACGCCGATGCAGGTGGGCCGCGCCCTCGTCTTCCAGCACATGCTGCTCCACCCGGAGAACTACCTGCCGGTTGCGAAGGTCGAGCTCTTGTCGAAGGCCACGCTCGCCGAGTGCGACGCGAAGGACGGCCTCAAGGACGGGCTCATCACCGATCCGCGGCTCTGCGCCTTCAAACCGGAGACGCTCAAGTGCCCTGGCAACATCGCGGACGGCCCGGAGTGCCTGACGGCCGCGCAGATTTCGACGGTGAACAAGATCTTCAGCCCGCTGAAGACGCCCGACGGCAAGGTCTACACGACCGGTTTTCCGATCGGCCACGAAGGTGGATCCTCCGGCTGGCAGGCCTGGATCCTCGGTCGCACGCCCCCGGCACCGCAGGCTGATGGCACCCTCGCGTTCGGCGAGCAGTTGCCGAGCGGCTACAATTTGAGCGAAGCGAACATGCGGTTCCTCGCGCTCGAGAACGACGACCCCTCCTTCAACTGGAAGACGATGAAGTTCCCGCAGGATCTCCCGAGGCTGGCGTCGATGACCGAGATCCTCAGTCCGTGGGATCCAAACCTGAATCCGTACAAGAAGCGCGGCGGCAAAATCATCATCTACCACGGATGGTCCGACCCCGCGATTAGCGCCTACGGCACGCTCGACTACTACGAGAGGATGACGAAGGCCGTCGGCGGCCAGCGGGAGGCCGACGCGTTCTCGCGGATGTACTTCGTGCCCGGCATGCACCATTGCAGCGGCGGCCCGGGACCGAACCAGTTCGACATGCTGACCGAGCTCGAGAACTGGATCGAGAAGGGCCGAGCGCCTGCGGCCGTCATCGCATCGCACGCCGTGGACGGGAAGGTCGATCGCACGCGTCCGCTCTGCCCGCATCCACTGGTCGCGAGGTATTCGGGGAGCGGCAGCATCGACAGCGCCGCCAGTTTTCGATGCGAAGCGAAATAGTCGATAGTCGTGAGTCGATAGTCGTGAGTCGACAGTGGTTCCTCGATAGTCGTTCGTGAACGATCGAGATCAACATGCCGCCACGACACCACGAAGGCACGAAGAAGACGTTCAGCTCGTCTTCGTGTTTTCGTGCGTTCGTGGCTGCCTGTGGGCTCTGGGCAGCCGTCGCCGTCTCGGTACGCGCGCAGGGCGAGTCGCTGTGGTCGGCCGCCCAACAGGGCAACCTCGCCCAGGTCCAGGCCGCCCTGTCGAAGGGCGCGGCCATCGATGAGGTGGCCCCAGGCGGGGCCACGGCGCTCTTCTACGCCGCCGAGCGCGGCCACATCGACGTCGTCGAGTATCTGGCCGGCCGCGGCGCAGACCTGAGCGTCACGGCGAACGTCACGATCGGCGGCGCGTCGTACCGAATCAGCGCGCTCGCCGCGGCCGCGCTCGGCTGGCACGTCGAAGTGGCCAGGACTCTGCTGGCGCGCGGCCCGCGGCCCCCGCAGTACCTCGTGGTCCACCACGAGCTCATGCCCTATTCGAAAAGCGAGTTCGACACCCAGCGCGACTGGGAGGTGATCAACACCGTCCTTCGCACGCCCGAGGTTGAGCCCATCACTCGCGCGATCGTGCGGCGCGGGGCGCAGGGCACCTACCGCACGCATGACGGCCGCGTGTACCGCGCAAGTCCGGATCCGGACGGCGCAATGCATCTGACCGCAGTCGATGGATCGGTCCTCAGGTTCGAGCCGGTCGGCGGCAAAGCCTTCATCCAGCGCCTGCCGCCCTCCGCTCAGGCGCCGCAATCGACCCTGGCCCGGCGGCCACGAACAGAGCGCGATCTGACGATGATCCGGCGCTTCCTCGAGCCGTTGCCGGACGCGTCCAAGAGAAACGAGCTTCTCGAGCAGTTCGTCGACCGCGGCGGTACGTGGCTGGATTTCACCATCGGCGAGAATCGTGTGCTGGGATTTGAGTTGCGCGAGGGCGGGCCGGCACGGCTCGGCGGCACGCCGGTGATCTTCGTGAAGGACGGGGCCCGCCCGGCCTCGTCGCCCCTGCTCGAACGCGAGATCGCCGCAAGCGCCCTCGCCCCCGTCCCGACGAACTGGCCATCCTTCCGCGGCCCGGGCGCGTCAGGCGTCGCGGACGGCCAGTCCCCGCCCATCTCGTGGGATGCCGAGCGTTCGACGAACATCCGCTGGAAGACACGGATAGAGGGTCTTGGTCATTCGTCGCCGATCGTCTGGGGCGACCGGATCTTCGTGACCACGGCGATCAGCGCCAACCCGAACCCGGAGTTCCGGCCAGGTGGCGTGAGGGGCGATAACACATCCGACGACCGATCGGTGCAAACGTGGAAGCTGCTGTGCCTGGACAGGTCGACCGGGACAGTCCTGTGGGAGCGCACGGTCCATGCAGGCGTGCCGCGAGTCGGGCGCCATCTCAAGAGCACGTTTGCCACAGCAACCCCGGCGACCGACGGCCGCCGCGTGATTGTCTCGTTCGGCGCCGAAGGTCTGTACAGCTACGACCTCGAGGGCACGCTCCTCTGGAAGAAAGACCTCGGCACGGTCGGACACTCGAGCTACGGGTTCGGCAGCTCGCCGACCATCTATCGCGACATGGTCATCATTCAGTCCGATACGAACCTGGGGGGCAAGCCGTCCGCTACGGGTCCGTCGAGCTTCATCGCCGCCTACGATCTGGCGACCGGATCGGAGCGGTGGCGGACGCCGCGCGATGAAGACAGCGTCTCGTCGTTCGGCACGCCCGTGATTGACGAGGGGTCGGGCCGCTCCATCGTGGTCGCCAACGGTGGGAAGCGGGCGCGCGGGTACGATCCGACGACCGGCAAGGAAGTCTGGTCGCTCGCCGCGCCCGCGAGCATCGTCACGCCGACGCCGGTTGTCGCGCTGGGATTGATTTTCGTGATGAGCGGCGACACCGGCTATCAGCCGATCTTCGCGATTCGGCCGACGGCCACCGGCGACATCACGCTCAAGCCCGGCCAGGAGACGAACGACTTCATCGTGTGGAGCTCGACGCGCGGCGGATCGTTCACGCCAACGCCTATCGTCTACGGTGATTACTTGTACTCAATCAACGTCAGCGGCATCGTCGGCTGCTACGACGCAAGGACGGGAGAGCGCAAGTACGTCGGGCGTCTGCAGCACCTTGGGGATGGTTTCAGCGGCTCGCCGGTGGCTGCCGACGGCCGGCTGTATTTCGCGAGCGAGGACGGCGACGTCTTCGTGGTGAAAGCGGGGCCCCGCTTCGAGTTGCTGGCCACCAACCCGATGGGCGAAGTGATCCTGTCGACGCCGGCGATCTCGGGCGGCATGATCTTCATTCGGACGCTGCATCACCTGTTCGGCATTGGAGGCTAGAGCCCTGAGTCCCTACCGTTCGTCGTACGGCACGCTCATGTAGCTGTCGATCATCTCCGACCGCAGGATGAGCGTCGTCCCGAGATAGGCAATCGTGTAGCGCCCCTGCGGATCCCGTCCGAGGGTCAGCGGCTGCTGCCACCGCACGTGCCAGTCGTACACGCTGAACCAGTGCCCAGCCCCGACGTCGATGAAATTCGGCAGATGCTGATTGGCGCGGAGGTAGGCTTTCTGGATCTCGCGAACGGCCGCGATCTCCGAGAATGACGAGCCGCGGGCGATCTCCTGGCGCAGGCTGTCGATGGCGGTGACCACCTGGCTGAGGTCTTCGGTCTGCTGCTGTTGCGGCCGCTGGGCGGCGCCCGCCTCGCCTCCCTCGGCGCTGTCGCCCGCCAGCCCGCCGACGAGACCGCCGAGAATGCCGCCGCTTAGCAGATCACGTCTTTTGAGCATGACACCCTCATATGAAAGTTCAGACTTCAGAGTTCAGGTATTCCTCGCGACCGCCTTCCAGTTCTTCGCCAGATACTCGGCCGTTCGCCAGGCCAGCGCCTGCGCCGTGAGCGTCGGATTGCGCGCGCCGCTCGTGCCCATCGTGCAGGCGCCAAGCACGCCAAGATTGGGCGCCTCGTGCGAGAACCCCCACCGGTTGACCACGTTGGTCTCGGGGCTGTCGCCCATGCGCGCGCCGCCGTAGGCGTGAGTGGACGCGCCCATCGTGCCGCCCACTGGTCCGCGGGTCACGTCGATGGCGCCCGCCGCTCTGTACCACTGCTCCATCTTGTCCTGTATGAAGGCGCCAATCTTCTGCTCGTTCTCCTTGTACTGCCCGGTAATGCGCGTCACGGGTTGCCCGAGCGGATCCTTCACCGCCGGATCGAGATCGAGGAAGTTGTCTTCATACGGCAGCGTGGATTTCTGCAGGTACGACCCATGCGAGCGATCGGCATGTTCGTGGATGAACGCCTTCCACGGCGATCCCCAGCTCGGGGCCCGTCCATACGTGTTCATCCCCGCCGCGCCGATCGGCCGGCGATCGGAATACACCCAAAGATTGCCGCCGCCGATGAAGTCGATCCCCGCATGATCGAAGTTGTCGTCGGCCCAGTTGTCCACGCCCACGCCCTGCGCGGGCAGGCCGTACCACGCGCCAAGGTTGAACGGGAAGAGCGCCGACACGCCCGCACCTGTGTGGTGGCTGAAATAGTGGCGGCCAACCTGGCCGTGGTTGTTGGACAGCCCGTCCGGGTACGGCTTCGACGTCGACAGATGGAGGAGGCGCACGTTCTCGTACGTATAGCTCGCGAGCAGCACGACCTTCGCCGGCTGGAAGTAGTCGGTCCCGTCCACCAGATAGTTCACGCCCGCGACCCGCCCCTCGCTGTCGACCTCGATCGTCGTCACGTGCGCGCGCGTGACGATTTTCAGATTGTTGGTCGCCAGGGCCTTCGGAATCGTCGACACCATCGTCGAGTTCTTGGCGTCGACGTGGCAGCCGCCGGAATTGCAGAAGCCGTGATACATGCACGCCGAACGGCTGTCGTAGGACCGGGAGTTGATCGCGGCGGGTCCGGGAAACGGATGCCAGCCGAGCGCGCGCGCGGCGCCCGCCATGTTCTCGAGGAACGCCGTCCACCGAAGCGGCGGCATCGGATAGCCGCGCCTGCGCGGCCCCTCGAAGATGTTGCCCCGCCGATCGATCGTTCCGTTGATGTTGCCGGCCTGACCCGAGACGCCCACTTCGACCTCGATCTTCTCGTAGTACGGCTCGAGCTCCTCGAGGCCGAACGGCCAGTCTTCGACGGTCGAGCCCTTCGGAATCCGCGAGGCCCCGTAGCGCCGCCTCGTCTCGCTCACGACCTTGAAATCCCACGGGTTCAGGCGCCAGCTCTGCGCCCAGTAGTGGAGCGACGTGCCCCCGACGCCGTTCATCATCGGATGCCCGCCGCGCGTCGTCGCCGACGAAGAGGTGGCGCGGACGGTCGGCGCTTCCATGTTGGCCTTCTGCACGGCCATCGGCCACTCGCGGACGTTGTTCCTGATTTCGTCGGGCGCGAAGTCGCGTCGCGTGAGCCACGTGCCCGCCTCGAGGCCGATGACGCTCAGGCCCGCGCGCGCGAGCGGCAGCGCGGCCACGCCGCCCACCGCGCCCATCCCCACGATGACGACGTCGGTCTCGGGAAGCCTAGTCGGCATGGTGGCCTCCCTGCCGATCGGCGCTGACGGTCGCCTTGTTGAAGCCCTCGTAGTCGTACGCCGACTTGTGGCTCGGTTTGAGCTGCCCCTTTTCCATGGCCTGCTGATCGGCGGCCGTCACCATCGTGCGGACGCCTGGATACTGCAGGAGATCCCATCCGATGAAGTTCGCGTTGCCGCCGTAGTATGGATCGCCGAACGTCCCCTGCCGCGTGTGCGTGAGCACCATGGCGAAGAACTGCGACGAGCTGCCGCTGAAATTCGCACCGGGCGTGCCGGTGGCCGATCCGGCCTCCACGTCGATCAGGACTGAATCCTGTTCGGAGGCCGACAGATCGAGAAACGGCTTGCCGCGAGAGATGCGCGCATACCGATCGAGCGCCGCCAGGCCGGCCGCATACGCCTGGCGCGACGAGGCGAGCGCCCCGCCAAGCGCGCGATCGATGTAGCGCGCCGCGCGCGCCTCCCTGGCGCCTGGCCCAAGCGCGTCGCTCGGAATCAGCCGCGCGACAATGCTCTCGAGCAAGTCCCCTTCGGCGGCCGTGAGGTGCTCGAAGGCCTCTCGCACCGGCGCAGCCGCGGCCCGCCCGGCCTGCGCGGCCGCCGCGGGCGACGCCTCGCCCGGGGTCGCCAGGTGCGCCGAGGACGCCACGGCGGCGGCGCCGACCAGACCGGCGCCCTTCAACAGGTCGCGTCGCGTAAAGATTTTCAGCGGTTTATCGTCCGCCATATTCCTGGCCTCCTGTCTCGGAATCCTCGGGCGCACCGCGGCCCACCGCCTGATTGTCGGGAATCGAACGAGCATCGAACGTCATTGACGCCAGAATCATGGATCAGATAACCTCCAGTTCTCGTTTTTTCGTCCGTTGCTGTCATAGGCGTCGTCGTTTCGCTGAGAGTCCAAGCCGGCCGCTCGTCAGGGGCACTCGTAATCGCGTTCATTCGAGCCGGCAAACGGATGACTCTACAACAGCCGCCGCGCAACCAGTGGCGACAGCACGCCTTGGTTCTGATCGGCTACGCGCTGGTGGCGGTGGTCTTCACCTGGCCGTTGCTTCCCCTTGTTCGAACGCATCTCCCCGGCCCGCCCGACGGTGATACCGGCGTGTACGTCTGGAACCAGTGGGTATTCCAGCACGAAGTGCTCGATCACCGTACCCTGCCGTACTTCACGGGAGAGATCTTCGCGGCAACGGGTCGGGCCAACCTCAGCCTCCACAACTACACCGCGTTCGCGAACATCCTCGCACTGCCGTTTGTGCGTTCCCTGGGCGTGGTGGTCACCTTCAACCTCGTCTACCTGGCGCTGACGATCCTCACGGCATACGCGACATTCCTGCTCGCCCGTCGACTGACCGAGGGCAACACGGCCGTCGCGTGGCTGACGGGGGCATTGTTCGCCTGGTCGCCCGTGCTGGTGACGCGAGGGATGGGTCATTTCAGCCTGATCGGGGCGGCGCCGCTGCCGATCTTCGTTCTCCAGCTCATCCGGATGCGGAGTCAGCCGTCCGTGCGCGAGGCGGCAACGCTCGGCGCGATTGTCGCGTGGGCGACCGCATGTGACGTGTACTACGGTGTGTACTGCGTGATGATGGCCACCACGTATCTTGCGGCCACGTCGTTCCGCCTCGCCCGCGCGGAAGCCGCGTCCCCGCCGCGCGCCATCTTCGTGCGTAGTATCGATCTTGTCGCGATTTCCCTCAGTGGCCTGGTACTCGCCCTGCTCCTCAGCCAGGGCTGGCAGTTCACCGTGATGGGACAAGTTGTGCGGGTCCGGACGGTTTACACACCGATCATGGCGCTGACGCTTCTCGTCGCGGTCAGGCTGTGGCTGCATTTCCGGCCGACACTGCGTCCCGTCTCCCTGCAACAGATCGGCGCAAGCCTGCGGGTGCTCGCCACGACTGGCGTCGTGGCGGCCATCCTGATGTCGCCGCTCTTGTACGCCTTCGGCCTGCGCGTGCTCGACGGCCGGGTCGATCGATCGACGACCTTCTGGCGGAGCAGTCCGCCAGGAATCGACCTGCTCGCGCTCGTGACGCCCAATCCGAACCATCCGGCCGCACCCGCCGTGCTCCGGGAGTGGCTGTCGCATCTCACGCGCGACGGCTATTTGGAGAACGTCGCGTCGATTCCGTTGGTCGCGCTGGCCGTCGTGCTGGTCGCGTGGCGCACCGGTCGGCACGCGCGTGCAGGCCGCGCTCTGGCCATCGGCTTTGGGGTGCTTGCGCTTGGTCCGTTCGTGCGTATCGCCGGCATCGACACGCATATCCCCGCGCCGTGGGCGCTGCTCCGGTATGTACCGATTCTTGGCCTCACGCGTTCTCCGGGGCGCTTCTTCGTGCCCGCCATGCTCGGCATCGCCGTGCTGTTCGCCATCGCGCTCCGCACGTTGTTGGCGCGGTGGCCCGGCGTCAGAACGCCCGCCCTCGCCGGGGCCGCCGCCCTGCTGCTCGTCGAGCTGTTTCCGGCGCCCCGTCCGGTGTTCTCGGCCGAGATTCCCTCGATCTATCGGATCGTTGCGAGCGATCCACGGGAGGGCGTCCGGGTCCTGGAGCTGCCGTTCGGGATCCGCGACGGCAGGACGTCTGTGGGGAATTTCACGGCGCGAACGCAGTACTACCAGACGGCGCACGGCAAGCCGATCATCGGGGGCTACCTCTCGCGCGTTTCACGGCGCCGCGTGCGCGACAACCAGAGCGACCCCGTGCTTCGAGCCCTCGTCCACCTGAGCGAGGGACGGCCCTTGTCGCCTGAACAACTCGCGGAGTTTCGGTCGCTGTGGCCCGGCTTCGTTCGGCGCACGTCCCTCGGCTACGTCGTCCTCGACCGCAAGCGCGCGCCCGACCAGTTGCAATCGGTGGCTGTCACAGACCTGCAGCTCGAGAAGCTGGCCGACGACGATCCGCTGGTCCTTTACCGGCCGACCGCGACACCCTGACTCTGGGTTGGTGGAATCTGAGGATTTGAGGATTTGAGAACTTGAGGATTTGAGAACTTGAGGATTTGAGAACTTGAGGATTCTGACTTCGCAGAATCCTCAGATCCTCAAGTCCTCAATTCCTCAACTTCCCCGTAAACTGCTCGACTCCTCAACTCCTCACAAAATCCTCAGATTCTCAAATCCTCAAATCCTCAAATCCTCAAATCCTCAAATTCACATACGCTGATACCGCTCTCGATACTGTTCCCGCAAGGTGGACTTCTTGAACTTCCCCACCGACGTCCGGGGGATCGCATCGATGAACTCGATGGCATCCGGGAGCCACCACTTCGCGAAGGTCGGCTCGAGAAACGTCAACAGATCGTCGGCCGTGGCCGTGTGGCCGGGCTTCAGCACGACGACGGCCAACGGGCGCTCGTCCCATCTGGGGTGCGGCACCGCGATCACCGCGGCTTCGGCCACCGCCGGGTGGCCCATCAGCGCGGTTTCGAGCAGGACCGAGCTGATCCACTCGCCACCGGACTTCACCAGATCCTTCGCGCGGTCCGCAATTTCAATGCAGCCGCGATCGGCAATCGTCACGATGTCGCCCGTCCCGAACCATCCGTCATCGGAGAACCGCGGGTCGGCGCCCGTCGCGCCGTAGTACTGCGATGCGATCCACGGACCGCGCACTTCGAGCTCGCCCATCGTCTGCCCGTCCCACGGCGTGAACCCGCTTTCGGCGCGCGCGCGGATTTCGACGAGCGGCATCGGCGTCCCCTGCTTCGCACGGTAGCGGTATTTCTCGTCGTCGGATGCCTCATGCATCGACGAGGGCACGTTGCACAGCGTGCCGAGCGGCGTCATCTCCGTCATCCCCCAGGCGTGAACAATCGTCAGGCCGTGCCGTTCCTGGTACGCGCGGATCATGGACAGCGGCGCCGCGCTGCCGCCGATGACAATCGCCCGCAGACGGCTGAGATCGAAGGCGCCGGGATGCTTGTCGAGCTCCTGCAACACACCCAGCCACACCGTCGGCACTCCTGCCGTCAAGGTGACCTTCTCGGAGACGAGCAGGGACAGTACGCTCTCGGGGTCGAGGTGCGGCCCGGCAAACACCTGATTGCAGCCGAGCCACGCGGCCGTGAACGGCAGGCCCCACGCGTTGACGTGGAACATCGGCACGATCGGCAGCACGGTGTCGTCCTCGGCGAGCGCGAGGCAGTCGCGCAGCCCCTGGGCCAGCGAATGCAGCATGATGGCCCGATGCGAGTACAGCACGCCCTTGGGACGGCCCGTCGTCCCCGAGGTGTAGCACATCGCGGCCGCGTCGTGTTCGTCGATCGACGGCTCGACGTAGCGCGACGCATCGGCCGATGCCAGCAGCTGTTCGTAGTCGAACGTACCGTCGGGTCTCGCCCGGCCACAGCCGGACACCGATCCCTGCGTGCCGGACACGACAGCTCCGTGAGAGATGACCACGACGTGTGTGATGTTCACCTGCGCCTTGAACTTCTCGAAGAGCGGCAGCAGGCTCTCGTCCAGGATCAGGACGCGGTCGTCGGCGTCGCTGACGATGTAGGCGAGATCGTCCTGATGCAGCCGCAGATTCAGCGTGTGCAGCACCGCCCCGATCGAGGGGATGGCGAGGTACGCTTCGAGATGCTCGTGACCCGCCCACGCCAGCGTGGCCACGCGATCGCCGGGCTTGACGCCCAACGCCACGAGCGCCACGGCCAGCCGCCGCGCTCGCTCGAGCACGTCCGCGTACGTGTGCCGGACCACGGTGTTGTCGGGGCGACGGCTGGTGACCGTCTTGTGCGGGAACTGCGCCTGGGCCCGGCGCAGGATCGCCGGAATCGAGAGCTGGTAATCCATCATCAAGCCGCGCACGGGACCCTCCGGGAAAAATGAGAAGTGAGAAGTGAAAAGTTAAAAGGACTCAAAGAAAAACGCAAGCCGGAGGCGCCTTGCGTTGTCCTTCTAACTTCTAACTTCTGACTTCCAACTTTATTAGAGTAGGATTACCGGACCGTGAATCAAGACTTGGCAGAAGCCATAGACTTTCACAACGCCATCATCGCTGAGGGCGGCAAAGCGCTCGTCGGATACGAGACCGCCAAAGCCCTGGCCAACGTTGTGCTCCTTTCGGAAATCCCGACAACCTACGACAAGAAGCAGAACCGCCAGGTCAACGCCGGCAACCTGCTCCTTCGCGGGGTGCCGGGCGTGGGCAAGACGTTTTTCGGCGTCATCCTGGCCGCCATCAGCAACGCGAAGTTCTGCCGGCTTCAGGGCCGTGCCGACCTCCAGCCGACCGAAGTGGTCGGATTTCAGATGATCAACCCGGCGACCGGCGTGCTGGTCACCGAATTCGGTCCGATGGCGTCGGCCGAAGTGATCCTGCTCGACGAGATCAACCGGATCCCGCTCAAGTCGCAGAGCGCGTTTCTCGAGGCCCTCCAGGACCGGACGATCACCGTCGGCAAAGAAACCTACGAGCTGCCCGCCTTCAGCTTCGCGATCGCCACGATGAACCCGGTGGAGCTCGGCCAGGGCACCTTCCCGCTGTCGGAAGCGGCGACCGATCGCTTCGCCGTGATGATCAACATCGGCTACCTGCCACCGGAGGAAGAGGAGAAACTCGTCAACTTCGACTTCAAGCACATGCGGCTGGCCACCCTGATGCCGAAGGAACGCGTCATCGAGCTGCGCGCCGCGATCAACGCCGGGGTGTTTCTGCACGAACGGCTCGGCAAGTACATCCAGCGGCTTGTCGCCGCCACGCGACCCTACAACCCCGACACCGACTGGTTCACGCACTCGCCCTCCGCGCTGGTCGAGCGTGGCGTCGATCTCGGCGCCTCGCCGCGCGCCATCATCTGTTGGGGCCGGCTCGGGAAAGTCTGGGCGCTCTTGCAGCACCACCGCACCGAGGTCTACCCGGAAGACATCCAGGAGCTCGCGCAGTACATCCTCGGCCACCGGATCTGGCTCGGGCCGCATGCCGCCAGCCACGGGATGACGACCGAGGCCGTCATCCAGGACGTGATCGAACGGGTGCCGATTCCGTGACCACGCTGCCGACCACCCCGCCCGACGGCGCGCAGCTCGTGAGCCTGGCCGACATCACCGCCATCGAGTTGCTGATCCTGCGGCGCATGACGGATGTGACCATGGGCGAGCATCGCAGCCGCGCGCACGGCACCGGCTTCGATTTTGTCGGCCTGCGCGACTGGCAGGCCGGCGATCGCTTCCAATCAATCGACTGGGCGCAGTCCTCGCTCACCAACTTCGCGCCGATCATCGTGCGCGAGTTCGAGCAGCCGAGCACCGCCGCTGTCGTCGCCGTCGCCGATCACTCGCTCTCGACGCGCTGCGGCATCGACGGCGTGCCGATTGCCGCGGCGGTGGCGCGCGCCGTCGCGACGATCGGGCTCTCGGCCTCCTTCTTTCAGGATCCGTTTGGCCTCATCACGTTCGACACGGGCTTCGAGAATCTGGCCGCGATCCGTGCACGCACCGGCAAGAGCCACATCATTCACTGCGTCGATGCGTACCAATACCAGCAGGGGCTGCTGGCGGTGCCGCGCGTCGGCGACGTGGGCACGACGCTGGCCGGCTACCTCCGACGGAAGTCGATGCTCCCGGTCATCTCGGATTTTCTGTTCGACAACCCGAACGACATTCTCAAGGAGCTCGCGTTTCTGAACGCCCGGCACGACGTGTTCATCGTCCTCATCGACGGCGCGTTTGCCTTCGAGCTGCCGACGGTGTCGGCCGGATGGATCGAGACGGTGGACGTCGAGACCGGCCGGGCCCGCACCGTCTCGAGACGCGCGCTCCGGAACATGGCCAACCGCGTGCGAGACTGGCAGGCCGAGGTGCACACGAGCGCCAGGGCGCTCGACCTCGACGTCGTGCAGATTGGCCTGGACCAGACGAAGGCCGATATTGCGCTCAGTGAATTCGTGGCCGAGCGGCGGCTCAGGAAGACATATAACTAGAAGTGAGAACTGAGAAGTGAGAAGCACGATTGACGAAACGAGACCTCGCATGACACGGTTGCTCCTTTACTCCCTCCTGCTCGCCGGCGTGCCGGACGCGGCGTGGAGTCAGCCGGCGCCGACCGTCGAACAGATGGTCGAGGTCGACCCGATTCGCTGCTGGTGGCGGACGAGCGTCGGCGCCGTGCGGATTGGCGAGACGTTCGGGCTCACGCTCACCTGTGCCGTCCTCGAGAACGAGGCCGTGCAGGTCGTGCCCGACGAGTCGCGGCTGGCCGGCGCCGTCATCTCGCTGGCGCCATTTGAAATCGTCGACAGCGCGCATCCGCAGGACCTGCGAGGCGGAGAGCGGCGGTTCTTCCAGTACGACTACACGCTGCGCATCATCAATCCCGACGCGATTGGATCCGACGTGCCCATTCCCATCGTCTCGATCCACTACCGTGTCAGCAGCCGCATTGCCGCCAACGCGTCCGTGCAAGGCCGCGATTTGACCTACATCCTGCCCCCGCAGTCGATGCGCGTGTTGTCGCTCGTCACGGCGGACGCGCCAGACATTCGCGATTCATCCGATGAGCGCTTCTCGATGGTCGAGGGGTTGACGCTCCGCGCGGGCGCCCTCGATGTGGCGGCGATCACGCTGGCGGCCCTGGGGTCGCTCATGGTCATCGTCGTGCTCGCGCGCCTCGTGGCAGGCCGAAAAGGCGCCGCCGCAGGCGAGCACCTCATGGGCGCGTACGCCGTGCTCCGGCACGCGGGTCGGGAACTGGCGGCGGTCGGGGGTGTCGCCGACCAGGGATGGACGAGCGAGCTCGCCGCCCGGTCGCTCGCAGCCGCGCGCATCGCCGCAGCCGTCGCCATTGGCCGCCCGGTGAGCCAACAGCCTGCGCGCCGCGACGCCGCTTCCGGCGCGGGCCGGGTCGTCGCGAAGAAGCTCTTCGGGCGGGGCGCACCGACCGCGCTGTGGAGCACCGTGACGGCGGAATCTGTCGCCCGCGCCATCGCGCGGCAGCCGGCGACGGCCGATCCCGACCGACGCCAGCTGCTCGAGAGCCTGCAGTCCGCGCTCGTGGCGTTCGCGTGGGCGCAGTACGGCCCGGGCGAGACCATCGATCGGACATCGCTCGATGCGGCGCTCGCGTCGGCCGAGGCGGCGACGTCGCGCCTGAAGTTGGATCACCTCTGGCCCAGACCGTATCTCCGCCGCTTGACGATGAGCGCGCCCGAGCCGGAACATCAGACGTGATCGCTCTCACCAGACTGCGCGTGCTATTCCAGGCCGCCGCGGCCGAGTGGCGATCGATCAGCTTCGACGACCTGCAGTTCTGGCACCGCAGCGAAGCGCGCCTGGCGTTTCTATGGCTGCTGGCGCTGACGCTCGTGCTGCTCGTAGGGCGCCTGCTCCTGGCGCGCCGGCCCGGGCGCCATCGCATCGTCGTGCCCGCGATCCTCAAGGCCATGCCGCGCTCCCGGGCGTCCTTCGTGATGTACGCGCCGCTCGTGCTCTTCGTGCTCGGGCTGCCGTTTTTCTTCCTCGCGCTGGCCGATCCGTACAGCGCGCTCGTGAGTCGGGAAATGTCGTTTCCGGGCCGCCGCATCTGCATCATGGTCGACGCATCGACCAGCATGCGGACGCCGTTCACGGCCGGCTCGCTCAACCGCCGCGCGGCCACCGACGCGGCGTTCTTCACGACGGTGGCGGCGGCCGAGCGCTTCGTGCAGCTCCGGATGAAAAGCCACTTCCGCGACCTGCTCGCGCTCGTCGAATTCGGCAACGAGGCGTACGTCGTGACGCCGTTTACACACGACTACGACAACGTCCTGCTGAGCATCAGCCTGATCGGCGATCCAGTGGAGTTCTCGATGTTCCCCGATCAGGGCACGATCATCGGCCGGGCCATCGAGGAGGGCACGGCGCTCTTCAAGACGTTCAAGTTTCTCGACGCCTCGGGCAACCTGATGGTGATCTTCAGCGACGGCGAGGATACGCGCGCGATGATCGGCGGCCGCAGCCTCGACGACATCGTCGAAAGCGCGTTTCAGGCGAAGATCCCCGTCTACCTCGTCCGCGTGAACTACGACCGCACCAAAGGCCAGGTGATTCCCGACGAGCTCTGGATTCCCGCGGTGGAAAAGACGGGCGGCAAGTTCTTCGCCGCCAACAACGAGAAGGCGCTGCTCGACGCGATCGCCGAGATCGACAGCGTGTCGACCGGCACGATCGACGTTCGGCAGTACAGCAGCCAGCAGTCGCGATTTGCGGTGTTCGCGCTCATCGCGGCCGGCTTCTGGGCGTCGGCGGCCGCGCTCAAGGTTGGCATTCCGCACTTTCAGAAGCTTCCATAGCGAGGTTCGGTGTTTTCACGAGGTTCGG
The DNA here is from genome assembly GCA_001767435.1 of Acidobacteria bacterium RIFCSPLOWO2_02_FULL_65_29. Classification (GTDB taxonomy): domain Bacteria; phylum Acidobacteriota; class Vicinamibacteria; order Vicinamibacterales; family CAVVIG01; genus 2-02-FULL-65-29. Next base: position 37,177 of record MEKT01000117.1, read on the forward strand.
TGCCATCATGAAGTTCGGTGCGATCACGAAGTTCGGTGCCATCACGAGGTTCGGGAGCGCACATTGCACCTCGCGATTGTTCGGAACCTCGTGAATGCACTGAACCTCGCGAGTGCTCTGAACCTCGCACATGCACAGAACCATTAGGTCATAGGAGATAGAGATGAGATCGGCCGCTGCCGGATTGCTGCTCGCCCTGGTGCTGTTCGCCGCCGCGTGGGTGGCCCGCTCGGAGGCGGACTTCGCCCGCCGCCTGGCCGCCGCGCACGAACACCTCGCCACCCTCCAGTACAACGTGAACGACGAGGTGGGTGAGGAACCAGCGGTGCTGTCACGGCTTCCCCTGCCGGTGGCGTCGCTCTCGGCCAACGTCCGCGAGCACCGCGCGCGGCTGTCGTACTGGCGCACGGAGTACCGCGAGCTCACCGGCGCGTCGCCCCTGTCGGGCGGCAACGCGCGCGACACGGACGTCGGTCCCGAGGTGATGCTCGTGGCCGCCAACGCGGCGTTTCGCTCCACCGTGAGCGACGCGTCCGATCGCATTGCGACCGTCGACAGGCTGGACCGCGTGATTCAGGCGTACGCCGACGTCCTGCGCACCGCGCCCGGCTATACCGACGCGTCGTACAACTACGAATACGTCGCGCGGTTTCGCGACACGTTCGCGAAGAGCAAAGCCGCGCGCATCCCGAAGGAACAGCAGCGGCGCGTCGACGGAGAGCTCGACGTCAGCGTCGATCTGCCCATCGGCCCGACGGTGCATGGGCGGCCGGGCGGGCCGCCGCAGGACCTGCCGATGCAGCAGTTCCGGACCGTGACCCCCATGCGATTCGAAGAGCGCGAGGAGCTCGAGCCCGGCCGCGGGCCCCGGCCGAGACGACGCGGCTAGAAGGGCGACGTGCTCCCGACCATTGATTTCGGCCAGATCGAGTTCGGCGAACCGGACTACCTCTGGCTGCTCATCGTCCCGGCGCTCCTGCTGGCGGCCTGGGGCTGGCGGTTCGCTCGGCGCCGGGCCGACAACCGGCGGCTGGCGGAGCACCGAACGCTGCCGATCCGCGAGCGGTTCGCCATCGCCGGGGACCTGCCCTTCTGGCTCTCGGTGATTCTCGCCACCTCTTGCCTCATCCTCGCGCTCGCCAGGCCGCACGGCCCGGCATCCACCGTGCGTCAGGGCGGCGTCGATCTGGTGATTCTGCAGGACGGTTCGGCGTCGATGCGCGTGCAGGACGTGGCGGGCAATCGCTACCAGCGCGCGATGACGTTTCTGCGCCTGCTCGGCGACGCGCTCAGCTGGAAGACCGACCGCGTGGCGCTGACCCTCTTCGCGCACGTCGCGACGCCGCAGATTCGGCTGACGACCGATCCCAACACGCTGTTCTTCTTTCTCGATCACCTCGACAAGGAGCCGCCGTTCCGCATCGAGGAAGACACGACGTGGGATACCAACCTCGAGCTCGGCATCCATTGGGGCATCCGGATGATCGAGCGCGACGAGGAGATCCACGGCAAGTCGACGAACGCGAAGATGTTTCTGGTGCTCTCGGACGGCGAGCTCTGGAGCGGTGAGGTGCAGAAGGCAATCGAGGAGAGCGTGGCGCGGAACATCCCGCTGTTCGTCGTCGGCGTCGGCACGCTCGGCGGCGGCAAGATGCCCGCGTACTACGGTCCGGACGGCGAGGAAGTGCACGACCCCGAGGTGCCGGAGTATTCCCGACTCGATCGCCAGTCGCTTCAGGAAATCGCCTACACGGGCGGCGGCCAGTACTTCGAGCTCGATCGCGACGGCGATCGGCGCATCGCCAACGCGATTATCGACACGGGCAAGCGCCTCGCGCCGTCGCTCGCCGTCAGCAACGACGCGGAGCAGCTCTATTGGTATTTCCTGACCATCGCCGCGGCGTTCCTGCTCGTCGGCCTCTTGTTCCTGCGCGATCGAGTTGAGCTCTCGCTGCAGCTGGCAGGCGCCGCGATCGCGCTCGCGTGGGTCTCGAGCGTCTTGAACTGACGTGAGAGTCGCTACGTGACGTCGAGCTCGACGCCGCCCACCATGTTCGCCAGTACGTTGTAGAGCCAGGCGGCAATCAGCGTCGCCACGAACCCCAGGCAGCCGTAGAGCAGCGGTAACAGGATGACGGCGCCGATACCGAACACCGCCCCCATCGCGCCGCTGCCGGAGCCCATCCCGCCGAACATGGCGGCCACCGAGACGAGTGCGCCCAGGACGAGCCCGATCACGGCGTACAGCGTTCCACTGATTTTCGCGGCTGACACAGGACCAATACGATTGATCACCATCTCTGTCCTCCTTGAGTGGCTGCGGGGGCGAGGTCCGCTCGATGTGCGCCGCGATTCTATCAGAGCAGCGCGGGGAGCGGATCCCTACTGCCCGAATCTTGGATTGACGATCGCGCTGAAGATCGATCCGAAGGTGTAGGTGACGCCGAACACCTCCCCTTCGGCTTCGAGCCGCGAGAGCGACCGATCGTGCAGGTACTGAGACCATTCCAGGCTCGTATCGAGCGAGCCCCAGGGCTCGGTCTGCTCGAAGGCGGCTGACGCCACGTGCGCGGGATGGGTTTCGACCGTGCGCCCGTACACCGACTCCTCGTAGTACTGGGCGCGGCGCGCGCCGATCGCATACTGCAGCCGCAGCTGCCGCCGTGTGTACTGCGAATAGTCGAACGCGTTGAACTCGATCGCCGGGGCAGCCTCGTACACGAGCTTCGCGTTGTCGAACGTCGACGACAAGACGGCGCCCTCGATGCCTGCCGACCAGTGCTCGTGCAGGGCTTTGACGACGAGCCAGCGGAACTCGCGTTCTCGACGCTCGGCTTCGACCGGCACGTCCTCGTCGAGGTCGAAGCGCTCGTTCTGCTGCTCGAACGAGGCGCCGAGCGTGATCTTCCAATTGGGCGTGATCCGATCGCCGCTCACCTCTCCCGACGCCTCGACCTGGCGCTGCGATTCCTCGCCCTCGAAGGATCCGGAGCCGCGAAGGCTGAAGACCCAGCTGTTCCATCGATCGCGGGTCACCGCCTGGCCCGCCGCTGGTGAATCGGCCTCGACGGCCACCGACAGATTCCGAGGCACCTGGTCCGCCGCCACGAAGTTGAGCAGGCCGATCCGAAGCATGGTGGCGATCCGCCGCCTCACGATATCGTCGGAGTCGGCGTCCGCCGCGATCGCCTTGAGCGTGCGACCGAGCGGCGCCAATGCGCGCTGACCGATAAAGTCCGCAGAATACTCCCGGCCGTCCGCGCTTGTTTCCGCGCTCGTGATGATCACGTGCACGTCGGCATCGGCCGGATCGCGGACGTGATCCACGAACTCGATCTCTTCACGGAGGTAGTCCACAAAGCAGTCAGCGTTCGCAGTCGAGCAACACGCGCAGCCGCCTGCCCTGGTCCTGCGCCAGTGCCGACACGGGCGCGGCAATCGCGGCAATCGCCATCACGCACACCACCAGCTCACCGACATGCCGCATATCCAATGCCTACGAGCGGGAGCGATCGGCTGTTTACAGCCATCAGGCCGTAAAGCGGCGCACGTCGATAGCGTATTTGCGGACTTTATAGTTGAGCACCCGCTCGGTGGTGTCGAGCAGGCGCGCGGCCTTCGCCCGGTTGCCGCGCGTCGTCTTCAGCGCGTCCTGGATCAGGTCCTTTTCGAACCCCACGACGGCGTCCGACAGCGAGACGCGCGTGACGGTGCCGGAGGCTTCGGCCGTCTGCAGTGACGGCGGCAAATGGTGGCCGTGGACGACCTGGCCGTCGCACGTGAGCACCGCGCGCTCGAGCGTGTTCTCCAGCTCACGGACGTTGCCCGGCCAGTGGTAGCTCATGAGCATGTCGATGGCCGGCGTCGAGATGCGCTTGATGCTCTTGCGATGCTCGCGCGAGAACTTCTCGAGGAAGTGGTCGACGAGCAGCAGCAGGTCCGCCTTTCGCTCGCGAAGCGGCGGCACGAAAATCGAGAAGACGTTCAGCCGGTAGTAGAGATCTTCGCGGAACGTCCCGGCGGCCATCGCGCGTTCCATGTCCTTATTGGTCGCGGCGATGAGCCGGACGTTGACCTTGATCGTCTCGATGCTCCCCAGCCGCTCGAATTCGCGCTCCTGGAGCACGCGAAGCAGCTTCACCTGGGTGCCGAGGTTGATGTCGCCGATTTCGTCGAGGAAGAGCGTGCCGCCCTCGGCCAGCTCGAAGCGGCCCTTCTTGCGCTGCTCGGCGCCTGTGAACGCGCCCTTCTCGTAGCCGAACAGTTCCGACTCGATCAGGCTGTCGGGAAGCGCGGCGCAGCTCACCTTCACGAACGGCTTGTTCGCGCGCGGCGAGTTGTAGTGGATCGCGTGGGCCACCATCTCCTTGCCGGTGCCCGACTCGCCCCGAATGAGCACCGTCGTGTTGGTGTTCGCCACCTGCGCCATCTGCTCGTACATCTGGCGCACGGGGCCGCTCGTGCCGATGATGCTCGAGAAGTCGTAACGCTCCTTCAGTTCCCGCCGTAAGTGAATGTTCTCGTCGACGAGGCGTTTCTTGTCCTCCTCGACCAGTCTCTGCACCTTCACGGCCTGCGCGATCGTCGACGCGACGATGCCGTAGAACTGGACGCTTCTGTCGTAATCGCGATCGGATTTGAACCGCAGATCCACGCCAAGCGCGCCGACCGCTCGGCGGTTCAGCAGGATGGGCACGCAGATGAAGCTGAGCTCCTCTTTCGGCAGCTCGGGCCGCTTCGACGCCCGGTTGAGAAAGCTCGGCTCCTTGCTGACGCGCGGCACGACAATCGGCCGGCTGCTTTCGGCCACCTTGCCGATGATGCCCTCGCCCACGCGGTACCGCACCGAATGCGCGGGCGCGTCGAGGCCGTCGGACGCCTCCACGTGCAGCTCGCCGCTCTCGTGGATCAGCGTGACCATGCTGCGGACGGCCCCGTGGTGTTTCGCCAGAATCTCGAGCACCCGGTGAAGCGCCGATCGCAAATTCAGGGTGCCCGAGAGCGCCTGGCTGACGTCGAGGAGCGTCGACAGCCGGCGCGACTCGCGCGCGTGCCTCGCAGCCTGCTGAGCGGGCGTTTCAGCCATTCTGGCGGGCGAGGGCGCCCACGACGTCCCCTTCGCTGATGGTGACGGGCTTGAGGAACGGCATCAGCGCGCGAAGCTCGGCGCCGACTTTCTCGATTCGCGCCGCACGCTCGGTCCGCCTCGTTTGTTCGAACCATGTGCGGCCGGTCGCGTTCTCCTCGATCCAGCCGCGTGCGTACTGGCCGCTGCGGATCTCGTCGAGCATCTTCCTCATTTCCCTGCGCGTCTCGTCGGTCACGATGCGCGGCCCGCCGGTGTAGTCGCCGTGCTCGGCGGTGTCGCTGACCGAGTAGCGCATGTAGTTGAGGCCGCCCTGGTACACCAAATCGACGATGAGCTTGAGCTCGTGGAGGCACTCGAAGTACGCGATCTCGGGCTGGTACCCCGCGTCGACGAGCGTGTCGAACCCTGCCTTGATGAGCGCGCTCACGCCGCCGCACAGCACGGCCTGCTCGCCGAACAGGTCCGTCTCGGTCTCCTCCGCGAAGGTCGTCTCGATGACGCCGGCACGCGTCACGCCAATGCCCTTCGCATACGACAGCGTCAGCTCCTTCGCCTTGCCGGTGGCGTTCTGGTGAATGGCGATCAGCGCCGGTGTGCCCGCCCCCTCGACAAACAGCTCGCGGACGCGGTGTCCGGGCGACTTCGGGGCGACCATCGTCACGTCGATATCGGCGCGCGGCGTGATCGTGCCAAAACGGATGTTGAAGCCGTGCGCGAACATCAGCATCTTGCCCGGCGCGAGGTTCGGCTCGATCGCCTCTCGATACACGGCGGCCGCCGCCGTGTCGGGGATGAGCACCATGATCACGTCGGCCCACTTCGACACATCGCCCACCTCGCCGACCTCGATCCCGGCGGCGGTGGCCTTCGCGCGCGACCGGCTGGTCGCAGGCAGCCCGACCCTGACGCTGACGCCGCTGTCCTTCAGATTGAGCGCGTGGGCGTGTCCTTGCGACCCGTACCCGATCACCGCGACCTTCTTGGCCTGGATCAGGCCGAGGTCCGCGTCCTTGTCGTAATACATCTTGGCCATTTGCGTCGTCTCCCTCGAGAAACTGATAGTCGACAGTCAATAGTCGACAGTTAACAGTCGACAGTTGACAGTCGACAGTTGACAGTCGACAAGTTGTCAACTGTCAGTCGACAGTTTAACAGCCGACAGCTCACAGACTGTTGACAGTTAACTGTTGTTGACTGTCAACTACACCGTCGTCGGTATCCCCGTCAAACCGACCCCGCGCCTGCGTCGTCCAATCCCACGACGGTCGCGCGCGCACCGCGCCTGGCGGGCGTGGTCGTGCCCCGCGCCATCTCCACTCGCCCGGTGCGAACCATCTCTCCCACGCCATACGGGCGCAGCACCTCGAGCAGGCTGTCGATCTTGTCCTCGGTCCCGGTCGCTTCGATCACCAGCGACTCCGGGCTCACGTCCACGATCCGGGCCCGATACACATCGACCAGCTGCATGACCTGCGTGCGCGCGTCGCCCGTCGCCGACACTTTGATCAGCGCCAGGTCTCGCACTATCGTCGGCACGTCGGTGATGTTGTCCACGCGGCGGACCGGAATGAGCTTGTAGAGATTCGCCACGACCAGCCGGCCGCCGCGCTCGTCGGTGTCGACGACGATCGTCATGCGCGAGATACCGGGCGTCTCGGTATGGCCGACCGTGAGCGACTCGATGTTGAAGGCGCGGCGTCGGAACAGTGACGCCACGCGGTTCAGCACGCCGGGCTTGTTGTCGACGTAGACGGCGAATGTCTGCATGCAAGACGCTCTCAGTTGTTGGCCACGAAAGCGCGAAAACACGAAGAAGACAAACAGGCCCGGTGGGATTTCTTCGTGCCTTCGTGTCTTCGTGGCTGCATTGGCTAATCTGCTGCCGTTTCGACAATCGGCGACGGCCGCCTGATCATCTTGTCCAGGTCCGCGCCGGCCGGCACCATCGGGAAGACCGAATCTTCCTGCTCGACTCGGAAATCAATCAGCGCCCCTCGACACTTGCGCGCGGTCGCCACCGCGCCCGCCACTTCGGCGCGCGTCGTCACCGTCGCGCCGTGGAGGCCGAACGACTCGGCCAGCTTGGCGAAGTCGGGGCCAGAGATCGGCGTCGCGGCGTAACGGCGCTGGTAGAAGAACTCCTGCCACTGCCGCACCATGCCGAGGTAGCCGTTGTTGATCACGGCGATCTTGACGTCCAGCTCCTCCTGCACCAGCGTGGCCAGCTCGGCCATCGTCATCTGGAAGCCGCCGTCCCCGACGACCACCCAGACCTCGGCGTCGGGCCGGCCGACCTTCGCGCCGATGGCCGCTGGGAGCGCGAAGCCCATGGTCCCCAGCCCGCCCGACGTGATGAGCGAGCGCGGCGACTCGTGCTTGTAGTACTGCGCTTCCCACATCTGGTGCTGGCCCACATCGGTGACCACGACGGCCTTGCCTTCGGTGATGCGCCACAGATCGTTGATGACGTGCGCCGCATACAGATGCCCATCGTCGGGCAGGTTCTGGATGTCGCGCACCGCCGAGTCGCCCTTGAGCTCGGTGATGTGATCGATCCACGTGGACCGGCCCCCGGTGGCCACGTGCGGCATCCACTCGCGCAGAACGTCGCCGACGCTGCCAGAGACGGCCGAGTCGACCTTGACGGTCTTGTTGAACTCGCACGGATCGATGTCGACGTGAATCTTCTTCGCGTTGAGCGCGTAGGTCTTGATGTTGCCGGTCACGCGATCGTCGAACCGCATGCCGAGCGCGACGAGCAGATCGGCCTCCTGAATCGCCGTGTTCACCCAGGCCTCGCCGTGCATGCCCATCATGCCGAGGTTGAGCGGATGGCTCGCCGGGAAACCGCCGATGCCGAGAAGCGTCATCGCCACCGGAATCTGCGCTTTCTCGGCCAATGCCTGGAGCGCGGCCTCGGCGCCGCCCAGGATGATGCCGTGACCGGCCAGAATCAGTGGCCGCCGGGCTGCGTTGATGAGCTCGATCGGATCGTCGCCCATCGAGTGCCCCGGCCGCGCCAGCGCCTCGAGATCGGGCGCCGCCCCGTCCCAGTCGAGCTCGCACGTGCCGAGCTGCGCGTCCTTCGTGATGTCGACCAACACGGGACCGGGCCGTCCGTTGGCCGCTATCGCGAAGGCTTCACGAATCGCCGGAGCCACGTCGGCCGCGCGCGTCACCAGTAGGTTGTGCTTGGTGATCGGCAGCGTGATGCCGGTGATGTCGGTTTCCTGGAACGCGTCGGATCCGATGAGCGCGCTGCCTACCTGTCCCGTGATGCAGACGATGGGCGAAGAGTCCATCATCGCCGTCGCAATGCCGGTGACCATGTTGGTGGCGCCAGGCCCCGAGGTGGCGACGGCCACGCCGACCTTACCGGTCGCGCGCGCGTAACCGTCGGCCATGTGGGTGGCGCCCTGCTCGTGCCGCACCAGCACGTGGCGGATGGGAAAGTCGAGCATCGCGTCGTAGGCCGGCAGGATCGCGCCGCCGGGATACCCGAACACCACCGTGACGCCTTCGCGCACCAGGCAGTCCCACAGTGCCTGCGCGCCCGTCAGCGTTTGCTTGTCGCTGCTCATGATGGCTCCAAACAGTCAACAGTTGACAGTTGACAGTTGACAGTTAACAGTCTGTTAACTGTTGACTGTGAACTGTCGACTATCCAGTGATCGCTCCCTGTGACGCCGACGACACCATCCGCGCGTACTTCGCCATCACCCCCGTCTGGTACCTCGGCGCGGGCGCCTTCCACGACCGAAGGCGCGCCTCGATCTCGGCCGCGCCGAGGTCGACGTCGAGCCGCCGCTTCGCCACGTCGATCACGATCGTGTCGCCCTCGCGAATCGCCGCAATCGGCCCGCCGCGCGACGCCTCCGGCGAGACGTGACCGATGGTGAAGCCGCGCGTCGCGCCCGAGAACCGGCCGTCGGTCAGCAGCGCCACCGAATCGCCCAGCCCGGCGCCGACAATGGCGGCGGTGACCGCCAGCATCTCGCGCATCCCCGGCCCGCCAGCCGGCCCTTCGTAGCGAATCACGATCACGTCGCCCGCCTTGATGGCCTGACGCTGGACGGCTTCGAACGCGTGCTCTTCGCTCTCGAAGACGCGCGCGGGCCCGCGGTGCAGGGCGCGTTCGGTGCCCGAGAGCTTCAGCACCGCGCCTTCAGGCGCGAGGTTGCCGAACAGAATCACGAGGCCGCCGGCCGGCTTCAGCGGCCGGTCGACCGGCCGCACGACCTCCTGGCCCGGGGCCTCGGACGCGGTCTTCGCCTCTTCGCCGAGCGTGCGCCCGGTCACCGTCAGCGCGTCGCCAACCATCGCCCCCGACTCGATCAGCCGTTTGACGACGAGCGGACTGCCGCCGGCCGCGTGTAGCTCGCTCGCGACGAACCGGCCCGACGGCTTGAGGTCCGCGATGAGCGGCGTCCTCGCGCTGATGCGGTCGAAATCCGAGATGCTCAGCTCGACGCCGGCTTCCTTCGCAATCGCCAGCAGGTGCAGCACGGCGTTGGTCGACCCACCGGTCGCCGCGACGACCACGATTGCGTTCTCGATGGCGCGGCGCGTGATAATCGATCGCGGCCTCGTCTTCGTCGTGACGAGCTTCACGACCTGCTCGCCGACGACCCGCGCGACCTCGGCCTTCTTCGGATCCGTGGCGGGCACACTGCCGCTGCCGAGCGCGGCGATGCCCAGCGCCTCGCACACGATGGCCATCGTATTCGCCGTGAACTGTCCGCCGCACGCGCCGGCGCCCGGGCAGGCGGAGTCCTCGAGCGTCCTGAAGTCCGTGTCGCTCATGCGGCCGGCCGCGTGAGCACCGACCGCCTCGAACACGTCCTGAATCGTGACTCCGTGGCCCTGAAATTGCCCGGGCGCGATCGAGCCGCCGTACAGAATCGCGCCCGGCACGTTGAGCCGCGCCAGCGCCATCACGCCGCCGGGAATCGTCTTGTCGCACCCGACGAGCACGACCAGGCCGTCGAACCCGTTGCCGCGCGCCACGAGCTCGATCGAATCGGCGATCACTTCACGGCTCACGAGCGACGCCTTCATGCCCTCGGTGCCCATCGTGATGCCGTCGGAGATCGACACCGTATTGAACTCCATCGGCGTCCCGCCCGCCCGGCGAATGCCCTCTTTCACGTCGAGGGCGAGCGTTCGCAGGTGGTAGTTGCAGGGGCCGATTTCGATCCAGGTATTCGCGACGCCGATGAGCGGTTTCTTCAGGTCGGCGTCGGAAAAGCCCACCGCCTTGAGCATCGCGCGCGCCGGCGCCCGGCTCGGACCTGTCGTCAGTGGATTGGAGAAGTTGGCGTCACTCACGCGCGTGTCCTCGATGAAGAAGTGGCGGAAGAGGCCCCCGCCTCCGTGGTGTCCGGCACGGGGGTCGCGGGCTTGTAACTCGGATACGAACCGAGAATACGTAGCGAGGGCGCGAACTCGGCCAGGTGCGCGAGCGCGCGGCCGCAGGGCAGCTCGTCGCGCGCCGCGGCCAGGTCGGCGTAGAAGAGGTACTCCCACTTCCGCCTCGGAATCGGCCGCGACTCGAGCTTCGTCAAATCGATGCCGCGAAGCGCGAATACGCTCAGCGCCTTGAACAGCACGCCCGGCTCGTTGGGCAGCGTGAAGACAATCGTCGTCTTGTCCGGCGCCGCGTCCGACAGCGGCCGGCGGCCAATCACGAGAAAACGCGTCACGTTGTGCTCGTAGTCCTGAATCGACGACCGGAGCGCCTTCAGGCCGAAGACCTCGGCCGCCCGCAGCGAGGCAATGGCTGCCGCGTCCTTCATCTGCTGGTCGGCGACGAGCTTGGCGCTTCCCGCGGTGTCGTACGTCGCGATGACCTCGACGCCGGTGAGCGACCGCAGAAACCGGTCGCACTGCGCGAGCGCTTGCGGGTGGGAATAGATCCGCCGGACCTGTTCCATCGTCGTCTGTGGGAACGCGAGCAGGTGGTGGACCACCGGCTGCTCGACCTCGCCCACAATCGGCAGCTCGTGCTCGAGCAGCAGGTCGAAATTGCGGTGGATGCTGCCGCCTATCGAGTTTTCGATCGGCAGCACGCCGTAGTTCGCCGGACCGCCTTTCACCGTGTCGAAGACGTCCTCGAACGAGCGGCACGGAATCAGCAGAGCGTCGGCGTTGACCAGCCGCGCCGCGGCTTCGCTGAACGCGCCGGGTTCTCCCTGGTATGCGATCTTCATCCCTCTGCCCTTTGCCCTTTAC